>NZ_JBITFB010000017.1:0-231151 GCF_044455625.1 Kitasatospora sp. NPDC051164
GGGGGGGCCGGGGAGCCCGCGACACGGGCCGAACGCCCCAACGTGACACCGGCAGCGGGTTTTCCAACGGGGGCCACGGGGGGGGGGGGGGGGGGGGCCCGGGGGGGGGCCCCCCCCCCCCCGGCGGGCGACGCCCGGCTGCGGGGCCGGGCGTCGCGGGTGACCGATGGCTACTGGACGAGCCGTGTGGTCAGCACGTCAGGGCTGGTCAGCCCATGTGCGGGTAGCGGTAGTCCGTCGGCGGGACGAAGGTCTCCTTGACCGAGCGGGTCGAGGTCCACCGCGTGAGGTTCTGCTTGGCACCGGCCTTGTCGTTGGTGCCGGAGGCCCGGCCGCCGCCGAAGGGCTGCTGGCCGACGACGGCGCCGGTGGGCTTGTCGTTGATGTAGAAGTTGCCGGCCGCGAAGCGCAGCTTGTGCATGGCGTCCTGGGCGGCGGCACGGTCCTGGGCGATGATCGCGCCGGTCAGGCCGTAGGCCGACGCCGACTCCATCTGCGCCAGCATCTCGTCGTACTTCTCGTCCTCGTAGACGTACACGGCGAGGATCGGGCCGAAGTACTCGTCGCGGAAGTACTCCGAGGCCGGGTCCTGGCACACGAGCACGGTCGGGCGGACGAAGTAGCCGACCGAGTCGTCGTAGGTGCCGCCGGCCAGGACCTCCACGGAGGAGTCGGCCTGGGCGCGGTCGATGGCGGCCTTGTTCTTGGCGAAGGCGCGCTCGTCGATGACGGCCGACATGAAGTTGGACAGGTCGGTGACGTCGCCCATGGTGAGGCCGTCGACCTCGGCCGCGAACTCGTCCTTGAGACCGGCCCACAGCGAGGCGGGGACGTAGGCGCGGGAGAGCGCCGAGCACTTCTGGCCCTGGAACTCGAAGGCGCCGCGGGTCATCGCGGTCTTCAGGACCTTCGGGTCGGCGGACGGGTGGGCGACCAGGAAGTCCTTGCCGCCGGTCTCGCCGACGATCCGCGGGTAGGTGCGGTAGCCGGCGATGTTGGTGCCGACCTCGCGCCACAGGTGCTGGAAGGTGGCGGTGGAGCCGGTGAAGTGGATGCCGGCCAGCGCCGGGTGCTTCAGCGCGACCTCGGAGACGGCCAGGCCGTCGCCGGTCACCATGTTGATGACGCCCTTGGGGAGGCCGGCCTCCTCGAGCAGCTGCATCAGCAGGTGCGCGGAGAACTGCTGGGTCGGGGACGGCTTCCAGAGGACCACGTTGCCCATCAGCGCGGGCGCGGTCGGCAGGTTGCCGGCGATCGCGGTGAAGTTGAACGGGGTGATGGCGTAGACGAAGCCTTCCAGCGGGCGGTGGTCGCTGCGGTTCCACACGCCGTCCGAGGAGATCGGCTGCTCGGCCATGATCTGGCGGGCGAAGTGCACGTTGAAGCGCAGGAAGTCGACCAGCTCGCAGGGGGTGTCGATCTCGGCCTGCTGGGCGGTCTTGGACTGGCCGAGCATGGTGGCGGCGGCCAGGGTCTCGCGCCAGGGGCCGGCCAGCAGGTCGGCGGCCTTGAGGAAGATCGCGGCGCGGGAGTCGAAGGAGAGCGCCTGCCAGGCCGGGGCTGCGGCCAAGGCAGTGTCGATGGCCTCCTGCGCGTCGGCCTGGGTGGCGTTGCGCAGGGTGCCGAGCCGAGCCGCGTGGTTGTGCGGCTGGACGACGTGGAACTCGGTGCCGCCGCCCATCCGGCGCTCACCGTTGATCGTCATGGTCAGCTGGACCGGCTCCTGGCCGCCCAGCTCCTTCAGCTTGGCCTCCAGACGGGCCCGTTCCGGGCTCCCGGGGGCGTAGCTGTGGACCGGCTCGTTCACCGGCGCGGGGACCTGGGTCACAGCGTCCATAGAGCGCACGCTCTCCTTCGTTCAATGCGGGGGGATTGCCGGCGCGGGTCGCACGCCGGCCACAGCACGAACGCTATTCCTGGCGACCGGGCCACTTGATTGGCCGCGCGGCTAAATTCCCCCGTACGGCGTTGTCCGGCCCGACGAAGGGGATCACGCTGCGGTCACGGTCGACCTTCACAGCGGCCCCCATCGTCCCCGGCGTCACGTCCGCCCCACCGGACCCACCGGCACGCCGACCGTCAGGCCGCGCGCTTGTCCCGCCCGTGACGGCCCGTCGTCCCCGCGCCCGTCGCGCCCGTCGCGCCCTGCGAGACCGGGGCAACCCGCCGGTCCCAGTCGATCCGGTAGCCGTGCACCGGCCGCAGCGTCCGCTCCGGGCTCAGGAAGGTCCGCATCGCGATCGGCGCGACCAGCCGGAACATCATCCGCCCGATCGGCCCGGAGGACTTCTGGCTGTTGGTGCGCGCCGCGTCGGCGGCGATCTTCTCGACCCGGGGCCGACGCAGCGCCTCGTACGCGGCGAAGGCAGCGGTATGGTCGGGCAGGTCGCGCAGGCAGCGGGCGAGTTCGACGGCGCTCTCGACGGCCAGTGAGACGCCCTGGCCCGAGCTGTTGGACGGGGCGTGCACCGAGTCGCCGACCAGGACCATCCGGCCGCGGTACCAGCGCGGCACGGACGGCATGATCTCCAGCCGCGGGAAGGTCTCGATGGTCTCGACGTCGGCCGTCCGCAGCACGTCGCGGGCGGGCAGGTCGTCGGAGTGCAGCTCGCGGCAGCGGCGCAGCCACTCCGCCGTGCCGACGGCGCGGGCCTCCTCCGGGGCGAGCGGCTCGGGCTGCGGGATGTTGCTGAACCAGGCGGTGCCGCTGCCGTCGGCCAGGCCCCAGTAGCCGAAGAAGGCGCGGGCGCCGTTGGCGAAGTGCACGGACTCGCCGCGGCCGGCCCGGCCGGGCAGCCGGTGGGAGCTGTAGCCGCCGACGCCGAGCAGTCCCGTGTACTGGGCGGCGGGCGCGGCCGGGTCGATCAGGGTGCGGACGGTGGAGCCGGTGCCGTCGGTGCCGATCAGCAGGTCGCCGGTGGCGCTGCTGCCGTCGGCGAACCGGGCGGTGATCCCGTCGGCGCGCTCCTCGACACCGACCAGCCGCTTGCCCCACCGCACCTCGATGCCGGTCTCCCGCAACCGCCGCTGCAGTACCTCGTACAGTTCGGCGCGGCGCATCAGCCGGCCGGGCGGCAGGTCGGCGAGGCCGGTGAACTCGGCCAGCACGCCGCCCTTGCCGTCCTCGATCACCATCGGCCCGACCGGTTGCCCGATCCGGCCGACCGCCGCTTCCAGCCCGACGACGGCCAGGGCGCCGAGGCCGTTGGGGGCGATCATGAAGGTCCCGCCGATGCCCTCGGCGGAGGTCCGGTACGCCTCGAACACGACCGGTTCGAGGCCGGCCTTGCGCAGTGCCAGCGCCATCACCGGTCCGGCGATGCCGCCGCCGATGACCAGCGCCTTACGGGTCGTGCCATTGGTGCCGTTGGTGCCGGCGATGCCATTGGTGCTGGTGGTGCTCATTCCAGGCTCCTCATGAATTCCTGCAGGGTCCGGTTGAACTCCGGTTCCCCGATCTGTCCGATGAGGTTCTCGGTGTAGCGGCGCTCGGCCTCCAGCAATGCGAGGGCGTACTCCTCCTCGACGACGAACATCGGGTGGACGTCCATCCCGGCGGCCTTGTGCAGCTGGGCGCGCGAGGCGTCGATCCGCGCGTCCAACGCCTCCAGCCGCCGGCCGAGCAGGTCGGCCGATTCCTCGGTCGGGAGCACCACCAGCAGGCAGAGGGCGACCCCGAAGGCCGGGTACTCCTCCTGCGGTTCGGCGATCCATTCGCGCATCCAGTCGAGGAGCTCCGCCTGGCCCTCGGGTGTGAGGGCATAGACGGTGCGCTCCGGCCGCTGGGTGTCGCGGACGGTCTCCTGCTCGGCGACGAACCCGGCCTTCCGCAGTTGCTCGACGACCATGTAGAGCGAGCTGCGGTTGTACTTGATGTTGCGGTCCTTGCCGTGCTCCTTGAGCCGGCGCCCCATCTCGTACGGGTGCATCGGCTCGGCTCCGAGTTCGGCCAGGACCGCGAGGGCCAGCGGGTTCGACACCTTGCGTCGCTTCGCCATGAGAACATTCCTCATCACTTGGTCAGTACTGACTATCCGGCATCGACTAGTCAGAATCAACTATTCAGGGGTGACGAACCGAAACTCTGTCCGTCCGGCTAAAATCAACCACACGGTATTGTCCGTGCGGATGAAGGAGGCCTGAGTGACCACCCCCGGCCTCCCGCTCCGTCAACTGCTGATGTCCCTCGGCGAACCGCTGGTCGAACTGCAGGCCGCCCCGCTGGGCCTGGACGTCGCGGTCCGCGACGTGGCGATCCTCGACCCGGAGGACCCGCCGACCGCCGCCCCCGGCGAACTCGTCCTCGCGATCGGCGCCCGCGGCCGCGCCGCCCTCCCCGCCCTGCGCGCGGCCGGCCGGGCCGGCGCGGCCGCCGTCGCGGTCAAGCTGGACGGCCCCGGCCAGGCCGACGCGCTGCGCGAGGCCGCCACCGAGGCGGGCGTCGCCCTGCTCTCGGTGCGCCGGGAGACCCGCTGGGAGCACCTCGACTCGCTGGCCCGGGCGGTCATCGCCGGCCCGGACGCCCCGGACGCGCCCGGCGCCCCCGACTCCAACGCGGGCGACCTCTTCTCCCTCGCCCAGACCGTCGCCGTGCTCACCAACGGCATCGTCTCGATCGAGGACACCTCCAGCCGGGTGCTGGCGTACTCCCGCTCCTCCGACTCCGACGAGGTCGACGACCTGCGCCGGCTCTCCATCCTCGGCTGGCAGGGCCCGGAGCCGTACCTGTCCAAGCTCCGCGAGTGGGGCATCTTCCAGCACCTGCGCAGCTCGGACACCCCGATCGCGGTCGAGCCGCACCCCGAGCTCGGCCTGCGCCGCCGCCTGGCCGTCGGCATCCGGGCCGGGGCACAGCCGCTCGGCACCATCTGGGTACAGGAGGGCGCGCAGCCGCTGGCGCCGCTGGCCGAGCAGGCGCTGGTCGGTGCCGCCCGCGTCGCGGCCGCCCAGCTGGTGCGCCGCCGCCGGGAGCTGTCCGCCGACGTCCGGCTCACCCGGACGCTGCTCACCGGACTGCTGGAGGGCTCCACCGGCCCCCAGTCGCTCGCCACCCATCTCGGCCTGGACCTGCGCCGCCCGGCCACCGTGCTGGCGTACAGCGCGCACACCACCGAGGCGCTGCACCGCTCCGACGTCACCGGCCTGATCTCGGTGCACACCGCCGCCCGGCACCGCACCGCGCTGCTCGCCCCGATCGAGTCCCGGGTGTACGTGCTGCTGCCCGAGCTGCCGCCGGGCCTGCCGATGACCACGGTGCGCGACTGGGCCTCCGAGGTGGTGACGGCTGCCCGGGAGCACCTCGGCGTCCCGCTACGCGCCGCGATCGGCTCGACCGTCGACGCCCTGGCCCAGGTGCCCGACTCGCGCGCGCAGGCGGACCGCATCCTGGACGCGATGGGCCGCGGCGGAGTGGACCTCGACGTCGCGGCGCTGATCGACGTCCAGGCGGAGGTGCTGGTCAGCGAGATGGTCGCGCTGCTGCAGGAGCGCTCCGGCCTGCGCGATCCGCGGCTCACCGCGCTCACCGAGTACGACCGCCGGCACGGCACCCGGCTGGCGGAGTCGGTGCTGGCCTGGCTGGACGCGCTCGGCGAGGTCAGGGTGGCCGCGGACGCCCTGCACATCCACCCCAACACCCTGCGCTACCGGGTTCGCCGCGCCGAGCAGTTGACCGGCATCGACCTGGCCCAGCCGCAGCAGCGCCTGCTGGCGATGCTGCAACTGCGGCTGCCCGCGGACGAGTAGTCCACGGGCAGCCGAACAGCCCCACCGCTCACACCTGGTGGACCGTCACTCGCCGTAGCCCTGGCCGCGCTTGTGCTCGTTCAGCCGACGCCACGGGCCGCTGATGGCCAGCTGGATGCCCGGGGTCTGGATGTTGGCGAACAGGGTCTTGCCGTCGTCCGAGAAGGTCACCCCGGTGAACTCGCTGAACTCGGGCTTCTCGGCGGTGCCGATGTTCAGCTCGTTGCGGGCGATCGGGTAGACCAGCCCGTCCTCGGTGGCGCCGAACAGGTGCGAGATGCCCTCGCCGTCCTCGCAGATCACGATGCCACCGTACGGCGAGACGGTGATGTTGTCCGGGCCGTCGAAGTTGTCGTGGTCGCCCCAGACGTCGGTGTTGACGCCCAGCAGGACCTTCAGGGTGATGGTGCGGCGGGCCGGGCTGTAGAACCACACCTGGCCGTCGTGCTGCAGCGGGCTCTCCGAGCGGGCGAAGCTGGAGACGAAGTAGAAGCCGCCGTCACCCCACCACATGCCCTCCAGCTTGCGGGCGCGGGTGACCTCGCCGTCCTTGAACTGCTTGCGGACGGAGACGGTCCTGGCGTCGCGGTCCTGGACCTTGACCCAGTCCACGCCGTAGGTGGTGCCGACCTTGGTGGCGCGGGAGAGGTCGTCGACGAACTTGCCCTGCCCGTCGAAGACCTTGAAGGCCTCCAGCACGCCGGCGTCGGCGGCGAGCCCCCGCAGCTGGTAGCGGCCGTGCTTGAAGCCGGCCGGCGGGGTCCAGCGGAACAGCAGGCCGTTGGGGTTCGAGGCGTCCTCGGTGAGGTAGACCTGGCCGCGCTTCGGGTCGACGACCACGGCCTCGTGCGCGTAGCGGCCGAAGGCCTTGACCGGCTGCGGGTCGCGGTTGTAGTCGTCGTCGAACGGGTCGACCTCGAAGATGTAGCCGTGGTCCTTGGTGAAGCCGTTCTTGCCGGCCTTGTCCTCGGTCTCCTCGCCGGACAGCCAGGTGCCCCACGGGGTCACGCCGCCCGCGCAGTTGGTGGAGGTGCCGGCGATGCCGACCCACTGCTCGACCGAGCCGTCCCGCTTGGCGTGCACGATGGTGCAGCCGCCGGCCGCGCCCGGGTCGTAGACGTGGCCCTCGGTCAGCGGCACCGGGTGCGGCCAGTTCGCGCGGGCGCCGGACAGCTCGTGGTTGACGACCATGTAGTTGCCGCCGCGCTCGTCCTCGAAGGCGGAGGTGCCGTCGTGGTTGCTCGGGGTGAACTCGCCGGTGCGCAGCCTGGTGACGCCGGCCCGGTTCAGGACCTTGTACGAGAAGCCCTTCGGCAGGGACAGCAGCCCGGCCGGGTCCTGCACCAGCGTGCCGTAGCCGACGGCGGTGCCACCGGCCGCGTTGGTGCCGGCGGCCGCGGCGGCCGGGGCCTCGCCGCCGACCGGGGCGGCGATCGCACCGGGGGCGCTGGCCAGGGCCTCGGCGCTGCCGGCGATCAGCACGCCGGCCCCGACGAGGGTGGAACGGTTGACGAAGTCCCGGCGGGACAGCGACATGGCAGCAACTCCTGAGGGGGTGAGCGGGGCGTCGGGGCGGGATGCCGACGCCAGCAGGCTCCGCCGGACGGGTGAACCCGGCATGACGCCCACCTCACGCCCGGGCGTCCATTTGCCGACTTGTGACCGACACATGACCTCCGCTTTGCCAAGGCGTCGTCAGCCCTGCCACAATCCGGCACACCGCCGCCACCGTCGGGCCGTCAGCGGCGGAGTGTCAGCGGCGGAGTGTCAGCGCCGGGCCGCCCGCCACTGCTCCCAGGCCGCCAGCCACAGCTGCTCGGCCAGCCGGTGCTGCTCCCAGACCCCGGCCCCGCCGCCGCCCGGCCGTTCCCGCCACAGCTGCTCCCAGGCCCGCTGGGCCGGCAGGCTCGCCACCTCGCTCGCGAACACCGTGTACCGGACGACCTCCTCGACGGCCGCCTCCCCCTCCGCCGTGCCGACCAGCCAGTGCGTCTGCTGGGACAGCCGGTTGAGGTGGTTGACCATCGAGGTCACCGCCGCCGCGGCCTCCTCCCGGGTCTCGGTGGCCAGCCTCATCTGCTGGCGCACCGCCGCCTCCCAGCGCACCGCGCAGGCGTCCCCGCGCAGACCGCGCGGCAACCGCGGCGTGCGCCCGGCCCGGACCTGCGCCTCGATCGCGGCGGTCTCCGCGACGCTCTGCGCGATCAGCGACCGGTGCGCCTCCAGCCCGACGACGGGCGGCAGTTCGCGTTCCTCGACCGGGACGTACCTGGCCTGCCGGGAGGCGAGGTCGCGCAGCAGGTCGGTGCGTCCGCGCAGGTACCGCTCGAAGTCGCCGATCCCGCCGAGTTCCACCCCGCCCGGGTTCACCCCGCGGCCGCAGACCATCACGGTCAGGCCGTCGATCCGCAGCCGCACGGCCCACACCGACCCGGGCCCGCCGGCCGCCGTGGCTCCGGGGCGCAGCACCCGCCGGTCCTCGTACACCTCCACGGCGCACGGCTCGCCGTCCACCGTGATCCACTCGCGCAGTGCCCGCACCCGGCCCGGCCCGTCGCCCTCGTCGACACCCAACTGCTCGTAGACGCGGTCCCGTTCGTCCTCGACCACGTCCTCCAGCTCGGGCAGCGGCTCGGCGCGCTCGGCGCCCGGACGGTAGGTGCGCACGGTCACGTACGGGCCCGCCGCCGAGCGCCAGTCGCCGCACTGCACCTCGACCCAGCGCAGTTCGCCGCCGGAGGTTTCGAAGGCGGCCAGCGCCTCACCGGTGCGGGCCGGGCCGGCGGCCACGCCGTACACGGGGAAGTCGACCGCGGCGAGGGTCCGGCGGGAGAACTCCACCTGGTCGGCGAAACGATCCTCCTGGCCCGACCGCTCCGGGACCGGGGCGCGGCCCGAAGGCCCGGTGTTCCACTCCTGGTGCCTGCCGCCGCTCTCCCGCATCATCCTGTGCCGCACCCCCGACTCCTCGCGCCCGCACCGCTGACGCCACCTTACGTGCCCGCCGCTGCCGGGTCATCAGCTCCTCTGCCGGACGGAGGCGGCGGCCGTGTCAGGACGCCCGGTTGTCAGCCGCCCTCCCTACCCTGGCGGCATGACAGCACAGAGCAGCACCACCGCAGGCGGCACCGCGGCACCGAACGGTGTCCCCGCCAGGATCAGCATCGTCACCCTCGGCGTCTCCGACCTCGACCGCAGCGCCCGCTTCTACGAGGACCTCGGCTGGCGGCGCTCCACCGCCTCCAGCCCGGAGATCGTCTGGTTCCGCACCGCCGACTCGGCGCTCGGCCTCTTCCCGAGCGACGAGCTGGCCGCCGACGCGGGCGTGCCCGCCACCGGCGAGCCGTCCTTCCGCGGCGTCACCCTCGCGGTGAACCTGGAGTCCCCCGCGCTGGTGGACGCCGCGATGAAGACGGCCGTCGAGGCCGGCGCCGTGCTGGTCAAGCCGCCGGTGCCGACGAGCTGGGGCGGCTACTCCGGCTACTTCGAGGACCCGGACGGCCACCTCTGGGAGGTGGCCCACAACCCGTTCTTCCCCTTCACCGAGGACGGCTCGCTGGACCTGCCCTGAGCCGCCTACTTCTTGGAGCGCGCCTTGAAGGCCGCCTTGCGGGCCTCCTTGGCCACCGCCCGGTCCAGGTGCAGCTCCCCGATCGCCTCCAGGACGTCCGCCGTGTACGGGTGGTCGACCCGCCACAGCTCGCCGAACCAGGCCGCCGGATCGCCCTTCACCGGCAGGTCGGTGACCAGTTCGCGCAGCAGCGCGGCGTCGCCGCCGTTGTCCAGCAGCTGGGCGGCAAAGGTGTCGACCACCGTCCACAGCGTCATCGTCCGGGTCGGCACCGGCACGTCCGTCGCGCCCTGCGCGGTCAGCCAGGCCCGCCCCGCGCCGCCCAGCTCCGGGTCGTCCAGCACCTCCCGGACGGCCGGTTCGGCGCCCGGCCCCAGCAGGTCGAGCGCGGAGACGCAGAGCATCCGCCGCAGCGGGCCGTACGCGTCGTCGCCGCGCGCCGCCACGAGCAGTTCGCGCGCCGCCGCGACCGGCTCCCGGTCGGCGGTCCACACCCGCAGCTCCTCCTCCGGCAGCACGTTGGCCGACTCGCTCAACCCGCGCAGCAGCTCGGCGGCGTCGCCCTGGGCCAGGTCGCCGACCAGCGGCGCGTCGTAGCCGTCCTCCAGCAGCCACTGCCGGATGCCGTACTGGCCGAGCGGGGTGAGCCGGACCAAGCCGAAGCGGGCCGACTCCTCCTCGTCCAGCGGCTCCTCGCCGACGACGGCGGGCTCCGCGCCCTCCTCCTCGTCGAACAGCTCCGGGTCGATCGGGCGGTAGTCCAGCAGGCCCAGCTCGGCCAGGTCGCCCAGCATCGGGTCCAGCGCGACCATCACATCGGTGATGTCGCCCAGCAGCTCCTCGCTCGGCTCCTCGCCCTCCGGCACCACCAGCAGCGCGGCCAGCACGCCCAGCGGCACGGTCTCGTTGCCCGGCTCGGCGAAGGCAGTGGTCTCGTAGAGCACCTGCAGCGCCTCGTCGAGCAGCTCGGCGGCTTCGTCCCGGGCCTCCTCGACCTCGGAGAGCCCGTCCTCGTCCTCCTCGCCGGGCTCGGCCTGCGCCTCGGCCCCCTCCGCCGTCTCCTCCGGCAGCGAGTCGGCCTCGACGGCCAGCTCCCGGACGATCCCGGCGGCGGTCAGCCACAGCTCCAGGACGGTCTCCGGATCGCCCTGCTCGGCGGGCTCCAGGTCCGGGCCGGGGACGGCGACGTGCTCGCCCTCCGCGGTCGTGCCCAGCTCCACCAGGTCCAGGTCACAGGCGAGCGACCAGGCCCGCAGCGCCTCGATCTCGGCCTCCTCCGGCACCTCGCCCTCGGCCGGGGCCAGGCCCAGCAGCCGCGCCGCGGGCGCCCGGTCCGCCTCGACGAGGTCGCCGAACTCGTCGACCACCAGGTGCGGGGCGGCCCAGCGGGCCAGCGCCAGCGCGTACCCGAACATCGGGACGGCCTTCGCCTGCCCGGCCAGTTCCTGCTCGGGGGGCAGCTTCACCGGCGGCACCAGCACGGCCGCGTCGTCCAGGTCCTCGTCGTCCAGTCCGTGGGCGGCGAACGCCCCGTAGAGGTCCTGGAGCTCCAGGTCGGCGGGCAGCACCGCCTCGGCCGCGCCTTCTCCCGCCGAGCCCCCGGTGTTCTTGCGACGTCGTCCGGCCATCGTTGTGCGCTCTCCCTCAGCCAGCGGTCAGCCCAACAGCGCCGCGTACCGTTTCACCACCTCAGCGTATAGGTGTGGCACCCTCGATGCCCGGCCGCAAGGGGCGCACGCAGGGGCGCGCGCCGCGAATGCGCTCCCACCCCTTATCCTTCGACCTGGTACCCGCGCACACCCCGCGCGGCCCGCCGGGCAACGAAGCCCGAAATCCTCAGCTCATCCGCTCCACCAGGGAGCCCCGCACCGCGGCCACCACCACAGCGCCTCAGGACGGGCGCGCCGGCCTACCCCGCCGACCCGGTGGTGCCCTGCCACAGGAGATCCCTTTCATGGCGGACCTCTCCCCCGCCGGCTCCGGCCTGCGCACCGCGCAGTTCGACGGACGCCGACTGTCGGAGGCCCTGCTTCCCCTGGAACTCGCGCCCCGGCCCCAGCTCCAGCTCTCCGCGATCAGCCGTTGGAACGCGATGCGCGGCGCCCGCGTCGGCCTGGTGGCCGGCGCCCTGCTGCTGATGCTGATCGGTGCCAACCTGGCGACGCCGATCTACCCGCTCCTCCAGCAGCGCCTCGGCCTCGGACCGCTCGACACCACGATCCTCTTCACGATCTACGTCTTCGCGCTGGTCCCCGTGCTCGCCGTGGTCGGCCACTGGTCCGACCACCTCGGCCGCCGTGCCCTGATCCTGCCCGCCGTCGCCCTGGCCGCCGCCGGCGACGTCGTGTTCGCCACCTCCCACAGCTTCTGGCAGCTCGCCGCCGGCCGGGCTGTCCAGGGCATCGCCGTCGGCCTGTCCACCGGCGCCGCCGGAGCCGCCCTCGGCGACCTGCTGCCCGACCACCCGACGCTCGCCGCCAAGCTCACCTTGGCCTGCTCCGCGGGCGGTGTCGCGCT
The DNA here is from genome assembly GCF_044455625.1 of Kitasatospora sp. NPDC051164. Taxonomy (NCBI): domain Bacteria; kingdom Bacillati; phylum Actinomycetota; class Actinomycetes; order Kitasatosporales; family Streptomycetaceae; genus Kitasatospora; species Kitasatospora sp. NPDC051164. The sequence goes on from NZ_JBITFB010000017.1 coordinate 11,834, forward strand.
CGGCCCGATCGTCGGCGCCCTGCTGTCCGGCGGCTCCGACCCGCTGCTGACCCCGTTCATCCTGCACGCCATCGCGCTGCTGACCCTCTGCGTGCCGCTGGCCGTGGTCCACCCCCGGATGCCCGGCCGCAACCGCCCGCCCGCGTCCCCGCCCCGGATCACCACCCCGGCCCACCTGCGCCCGCAGCGGCTCGCCCTGCCGGTCACCGGCCGCCGCGAGTTCCTGCTCGCCGCCGCCGCAGGCTTCATCTCGTACGGGGTCTTCGGTGTCTACCTGGCCCTCGCTCCGGCCTTCTCCGCCAAGCTGCTGCACACCCCCTCGCACCTGACCGGCGCGATCGTGGCCGCCCTGCTGCTCGGCTCCTCCGCCGCCGCCCAGCTCGTCGTCCCGCCGACCTCGGACCGCCTGGTGATCGCCCTCGGCATGACGGGCCTGGCCACCGGCCTCGCCCTGGTCGTCGCCGCCGGGTACACCGGCACGCCCGCGCTGCTCTTCATCGGCAGCGTCCTCGGCGGCATCTGCCAGGGCGTGGCCTTCCGCTCCCTGTTCACCACCGCCGTCGCCGCGATGAACCCGGAACGCCGCGGCTCGGAGATGAGCGCCCTCTGGATCATCGTCTACCTGGGCAGCTCCCTCCCCATCGTCGCCGTCGGCGCCCTGGTCCAGAGCTACGGCCTCCTCCCCGCCGTCAGCGGCTTCGCCGCCGTCGCAGCCCTCGCCTGCGCCGCCCTGGCCGTCGCCGTCGCCCGCAAACCCAAGACGGCCTGACCAGCCCCTGGGACGGGGGGGGGGGGGGCCCCCCCCCGGCGCGGGGCGGGGCCCCCCCCGCCCCGCCGGCCCCCCCCCCCCCCACCCCCCCCCCCCCCCCCCCCCCCCCCCCCGCCCCGGGGGGGGGGGGCCGCCGCCCCCCCCCCGCCCGCCCCCCCCCCCCCCCCCCGTCCCAGGCGAACACCCGCGCGTCATCCCGTCCACTGCGCACGTCCCCCACCGTTCCCCACCATCCCCCCACCACCACCCGCCTGCCGGCGGGTGCCCGCCCCCGCCCTCGGTGCGACAGGCACCACCACACAACTCCTTCGACCGATGGAGAGGTTCGCTCGGCAGCAGGTTGACGGCCTCTACCCAATCAGGGCGAGCTCTGCCTCCACTGCCGTAGAGGTAGCACGCCGTGCTCCCGGTGCAGCCGGACAGCCGTACCCCCTCATTCGCCGCCCTCGGACCGCCCGGGACACACGGGCGGACCCTGTGGCGCCGGGGCCCGACGACACCGAGTCGAACGGCGCGTCGGCTGCAACCGGTCCCGCCCGACGTCCACCGCTCGATCGACGAGGAAGCGGCCCACCAGCGGAGCATGCGCGACGACGGCGCTCCGTACCTCCTCAACTTCGGCTACAGCTACGGCTTCGCGTTCGTCAGCCCCGAACACCGCGAGGGCCGCTTATTCCGGGACGCCACCGGGATCGGAGCCGCGATCAGCCGAGCCCTGGCCGCCGCCGGAGCTGCCGTCGTCGCCGTCAACCACCTCGCACAGATCCACCATGCCCGCACCGTGCTCGCCGACGTACGACGCGAGGGCCGCGACGGCATCGAGGTCAGCGCCGACCTCACCGACTCGAACGCCGTCGCCGCGCTGGCCAGTCAGATCGAGTCCGAACTCGGGCCGGTCGACGTCCTCGTCAACAACGCGGGTGCCTACCCGCGCATCCCGTGGGACGAGCTCGGCGAGGACGAGTGGGCCCGCGCCATCGAGTCCAACCTGACCATCCACTACCGCACGTGCCGGTCCATCAGCCCCGGCATGACCGCCCGCCGGTGGGGCCGGATCGTCAACATCGGCAGCGTCAACGCCCGCACGGGCCGCCCCGGACTCACCACCTACAGCACCGCCAAGGCCGCGCTCCTCGGCCTTACCAGGCCGCTGGCCAGGGAACTTGGGCCGGCCGGGATCTGCGTGAACACTGTCGTACCCGGGGCCATCCAGGTTGAGGCGGAGAACGACCTGCCCGCCCACCACCGGGCCCGACCCGAGGACCAGATCCGCCGCCATGCGTCCAGCGCCGAGGCCGCCCCGAGGACGTCGCCGCCGCAGTCGCCTTCCTCGCCGGCCCCAGCGCGTCCTTCATCACCGGCCAGTCGTTGCACGTCGACGGCGGCTGGCTCCTCCACTGACCCGCCCGTCCTACCGAACAGGAAGCAGGCCGCCACCATGCAGCACCGCGTCCGCGCCGTCCTCCTCACCCCGAACGACACCATGCTGCTGATCAAGCGCATCCGCCCCGGCCTCGACCCGTACTGGGTGATCGTCGGCGGCAAGACCGAACCGACCGACGCGAGCCCCAAGGAGGCCCTGCTGCGCGAGGTCCGCGAGGAGATCGCGGGCGAGGCCGAGATCGTCAGCCTCCTCCACACCATCGAGACCGCCGACGAGCGCCAGGACTTCTACCTCGCCACCATCGAGAAGTGGAGCTTCGAGGACCGCACCGGGCCCGAGTTCACCCAGGAGGGCCGAGGCGAGTACCTCCTCGAAGAGATCCCCCTGACCGCCGACGCCCTCGACGCGGTCAACCTCCTGCCCCAGGGCTTCGCCACCGTCCTGCGCGCGGCCGTCGAGTACGGGGAACTCCTCCCGGCCCGGTAACCACGGGAGCGGCAGTAGGGAAGGCGTCAACACCGAGCGGGCGGCCCCCACCCCAGCAGGCCCGCGAATTCTGACGCCGCACCATCGCCTGGTCACGTTGCAACCGCGACCTGACCACCCGCGAGTCGACCGACCCGGCCTACGAGGACTTCCGGGCGGGGAACGTCCTGGAGTGGAACATCGGCTCGATGCTGGACCGCGCCCATCCCAACAGGCCCTGGCCACCGCCCTGTCCGATACCGTCCGCGAGGAAAAGCACATGGCCCTGGGCGAACTGCTGGCCGCCAGCAATACGGCCGTCGTCGCCCATCTCACCGGCGTCGCCACCGTGACCGGCCCCACCGCCGGGCCGTTCGACAAACGGCCCGCCTGGGACAACTGGTCGAACAAGGGCAAGTAGCGCCACCCCCGAACACCCTGGGCCCGCACCAGCGGTGCGGGCCCGGCCCTACCCTCGAGAGAGCGAAGCCCCTCATGGACAGCATCACCTTCGGCCGTGTCACCGTGACCCTGCCCCACCTGGACGAGCCCGGCCTGTACCTGTCCAACGTCACCACCCTCGACTCCGCCCGGGGCATCGTCCAAGACTTCCAGTACGGTGACGCCGACCTGCGGGATCTGGATCTCGCCGAGACCCGCCTCGTCACAGGCCGCGTCTCCAACCCACGGGTCAACCGCATGCAGCTCGATCAAGTCCGCCTCGAATCCGTCGAGTTCGACACCTGCGACCTCGCCGCCGCTCGCATCACCGACAGTAAGCTCTCCCGGGTCGTCTTCCGTAACTGCAAGATCATGGGCGCCGGGCTCATCGGCGGGACCCTGGACAACGTCCTCTTCGACAACTGCAAGCTCGACTACGCGACCTTCGAGCAGCTCCGCACCACCGGCGCGGTCGTCTTCTCCAAGTGCGAGCTCACTGAGGCCTCGTTCACTGGTTGCGACCTCGGCGGCACGGTTCTCGACACCTGCAACCTGCGGCTGACCGAGTTCGGCCGGGGGAAATACCAGGGCCTCGACCTGCGGGGCAACGACCTCACCACGCTGCGGGGCGTCGCCGACCTCGGCAAGGTCCTCATCGACCGCACCCAGCAGGCCGAACTCGCCGAAGCCCTGGTCACCGAGCTGGACGTGACCTTCGCCGACAACCTCGACGACCGGTAAACCCAGCCTGGGAGGAATCCGCGTGAGTCTCGCCATCGCCCACACCGATCCTGCCGCCCTTCTCGCCCGGTGTGACAGCACCGGCGTCCGCACCGCTCGCGGCGAGCCCGACTACGAGGACGGGGCTGTCCTCCCGGCCGGCCCCTGGCGGCCCGTCACCGCCGTGCTGGCGGCGGAACTGCGCCCGACCGAGCGGAGCACCGACAGCACGCTCGTGGAACTGGTGAAGCTGCCCGACGGCCCGCCACCGGCCACCCTTGCCACCCTCGCCGACCAACTCGGCGACCCCGACGCCGTCCACCTCGGCCAAGCCAGGAGCCCGGCCAAGGCCCTCACCACCACTCCCAATTACCAGGACGGCCGCCGTATCGGCCTGCACATCGACAATTGGGACAGGCTCCGCTACCAGGCCAAGCACACCGGTCGCCGACGCCTGTGCTTCAACCTCGGTCCCGGAACCCGCTACCTCCTGCTCGGTGGTCTCGACATCCGCGCCGTCTGCCGCAATCTCCACGCCGACCCCGAGGACCGCCATCCGCACACCGACGACCTGCGCGCCTATGCCGCCCTCGGGCTGCCAATGCGTGTCTTCCGGCTGCGGATCGACCCCGGCGAGGGCTACATCGCCCCCACCGAACTGCTGCCCCACGACGGCTCCACCGAGGACCAGTCCCCATCGTCCACCGCCTCGTTCTGGCTCGGCCACTGGCCACGCGGCGTCCTCGTCTCGCTGATCTGACACCGGCCCGTGCGAGCTGTTCCGCTGCCCGTGATCGTGACAGCGCCGCGTCCGATCCCCAATCACGTAGGAGACTTCCATGGCTGCTGCACCGCCGCAAAGCCCTCGTACGGTCACGCCTCGACTGTCGACCGGCCCGACCTTCGACCAGGAGCTGTGCGGGCTCGTGCTCGACACCGCACCCCGCCTGTTCGCCGTCGTCCAGGTTTGGGGCGAGGGCCTCCCGAACGTGGACGGGTGGGTCGTGGCCTGGGGAGTCGCCGACCACAGCGGGCCAGCGCACGTGATCAGCACCGACGGGCGGGCGCGAATGACCCTCACGTCTCCCGGTCGGGCCTTGCGCCATTTCGCCGGGCGACCGGGGGTCACCGCACGGCTGGTCTGGCTCGCACAGCCGAGTGCAGCGGCAGTGGATCGGGCCGAAGCTGCCTGACCTTGACCTGCTGGCACGAGCAGGCCGTGATGGTGCGGCGGACTCGGGTCATGCACTGAATGTCGCGAATGCCTCACACTGCGTCAAGTGCCGTGGTACGTTCCGCACTCCAACCGAAAATAGGTGACCCCGGCGGTGCTACCAACACCCCGGGGTCCGGCACCAGGAGCCAACACTCCCCATGCGTGTCCATCGTAGCGCCCACGTGCGCAACTTCACCGTGCTGCCCAACGGCCTGCTGCAGTACCGGCAGCTGTCCTACACCGCCCGCGGCCTGCTCGCGGACCTCCTCTCCCGCCCGGACGGCCGGCGCGAGGACGGCCGGCACATGGCCGACACCAGCCCCCAGGGGCACGGTGCGATCCGCAAGGCCCTGAAGGAACTGACCGAGGCCGGTTACTACCGGGTCGCGAAGATCCGTATGCCGGACGGCACGATCCGCACCGAATCCCACGTCTACGACACCCCGCAGCTCGCGCGACCGAGTGCCACCCCTCCGGCGTCCGGTGGATCGGGTGCCGGCCGCGCTGTCGGCTCTGTAGTAAAGAACCGGCAGCAAGAACCCACCCTCCCGCCACCGCCGGATCCCGAAACCGAAGAGGTCCGCACAGCGGTGGCCACCCTGTTCCGGGTGATCCGGCCCGAGCCGCGTCTGCGCCTCGGCGAGGCCGAGGCGCGGGAGTTGGCGCCGCTGGTCGCACAGTGGCTGGCCCGCGGCTGCACGTCCGCCGACCTCGCCCACGCCCTGCTGCCGGGCCTGCCCGTCCCGATGCACTCGGCGGCCGCCGTGCTCCGCTACCGCCTGGAGCACAAGAGGCCGCCCGCCCAGCCTGCTGCACGACCACCGGCCCGGTACGCCGAGTGTGCCAAGTGCCACGACCCCGTGCCCCGGCCGGGCATCTGCCGCCCGTGCTCCGGCCTGACAGGCCGAACCCCCACGGCCGGCAAGGGGGCAGAGGTGGCAGCCGCAGGTGCCGCCCGAGTCCGAACCGCCCTGCGTTCCGCGATGACCGGTGGTCTGCCTGCACGCATCGCTGCCTGAGACGCGCTGTCCCACCGGTTACCGCGTGCCGCCCGGCCGGGCGGCACGCGGCCAGGCCCGGGGGCGGGCACCCGCCGACAGGCGGGTGGGGGGTGGATGGTGGGGAGCGGCGGTGAGCCTACTCAACGAAGCAGATGATGCGCGAGTGTTCACCCACCTGAGCTGCGGAAACGCCACCGCCCGGGACTCCGAACAGGAGTCCCGGGCAGCGACGGAAAGCACAGACAGCGGTCAGACGTTGAAGCCCAGCGCCCGCAGCTGCTCGCGGCCGTCGTCGGTGATCTTGTCAGGGCCCCACGGCGGCATCCAGACCCAGTTGATGCGCAGGTCCTGCACCAGGCCGTCGGTGGCGGTCTTGGCCTGGTCCTCGATGACGTCGGTCAGCGGGCAGGCCGCCGAGGTGAGCGTCATGTCGATGGTGGCCACGTCGGACTCGTCGATGTGGATGCCGTAGATCAGGCCCAGGTTGACGACGTCGATGCCCAGTTCGGGGTCGACGACGTCCATCAGGGCCTCGGTCAGGTCCTCGACGGAGACGGTGCCGGCGGTGGTGCCGACGATGAGGCCGGTCGGCTGCTCCTCCGCAGCGGAGGGGGTTTCGTCAGTCATGGTCATTCCTCCTCTGCAGGATCAGTCGTTCACGACGGGGTGCTGGGCGAGCGCCTGGGCGGTCGCGTCCTTCCAGGCCATCCAGCTGAGCAGGGCGCACTTGACCCGGGCCGGGTACTTGGAGACGCCGGCGAACGCGACCGCGTCCTCCAGCACCTCCTCGTCGCCCTCGCCCTGGCCCTTGCTCTGCATCAGCTCCAGGAAGGCCTCCTGGACGGCCTGGGCCTCGCCGACGGTCTTGCCGACCACCAGGTCGTTGAGCACCGAGGCGCTGGCCTGGCTGATCGAACAGCCCTGGGACTCGTACGAGACGTCGGTGACCGTCGCGCCGTCGAGCTTCACCCGCAGGGTGATCTCGTCGCCGCACGTCGGGTTGACGTGGTGCACCTCGGCGTCGCCGTCCCGCAGCCCCTTGCCGTGCGGGTTGCGGTAGTGGTCCAGGATGATGTCCTGGTACATCGAGTCGAGCTTCATGGTCGTCCTGCCCTGTCCCGTCAGCCGAAGAAGTTCCGGACGTGGTGCAGGCCGTCGATCAGCGCGTCGACCTCGCCCGGCGTCGAGTACAGGTAGAAAGACGCCCGCGTGGTCGCCGGAATTCCGTACCGGAGGCAGACCGGCCGCGCGCAGTGGTGTCCGACGCGCACGGCGATGCCCTGCTCGTCCAGCACCTGACCCACGTCGTGCGGGTGGATGTCGCCGAGGGTGAAGGAGATCGCCGCACCGCGGTCCACGGCCGTGCGCGGGCCGATGATCCGCAGGTCCGGGACCTCCAGCAGCCGCTCGACGGCGTACTCGGTGATCGCGTGCTCGTGCGCCGCGATCTTCTCCATGCCGACGCCCTGCAGGTAGTCGATGGCCGCGCCGAGCCCGACCGCCTGGGCGATCGGCGGGGTGCCGGCCTCGAACTTGTGCGGCGCCGGGGCGTAGGTGGACGAGCCCATGGTGACGGTCTCGATCATCTCGCCGCCGCCGAGGAACGGCGGGAGGTCCTCCAGCAGCTCCTGGCGGCCCCAGAGCACGCCGATGCCGGTCGGGGCCAGCATCTTGTGGCCGGTGAAGGCGACGAAGTCGGCCTCCAGCGCCTGCACGTCCAGCACCATGTGCGGCGCGGCCTGCGAGGCGTCGATGACGACCAGCGCGCCGACCGACTGGGCCTTGCGGACGATCGTCTCGACCGGGTTCACCGTGCCGAGCAGGTTGGAGACCAGGGTGAAGGAGACCACCTTGGTCTTCTCGGTGATCAGCTCGTCGATGTTCGACAGGTCCAGCCGACCCTCGTCGCTCAGCCCGAACCACTTGAGCTTCGCACCGCTGCGCTGCGACAGCAGCTGCCACGGGACGATGTTGGAGTGGTGTTCCATCTCCGTGATGACGATCTCGGAGTCGGCGTCCACCCGGTACGGCTCATCCGCCCAGGCCAGCATGTTGGCCACGAGGTTGAGCGACTCGGAGGCGTTCTTGGTGAAGATCACCTCGTTGCGGCTCGGCGCGTTGACGAAGGCCGCGACCTTGTCCCGGGCGCCCTCGTACAGCGCGGTGGCCTCCTCGGCGAGCACGTGCACGCCGCGGTGGACGTTGGCGTTGTGCCGCTCGTAGTAGGCGGTCAGCGCCTCCAGCACCTGGCGCGGCTTCTGCGAGGTCGCCGCGTTGTCCAGGTAGACCAGGGGCTTGTCGTCGTGCAGCAGCCGCTGCAGGACCGGGAAGTCCTTGCGGATCGCGTCGGTGTCGAGCAGTCCCGTAAACGTATGGGTCACTCGGAAGCGCCCCCCTTCACGTACGCCTCGTAGCCCTCGTTCTCCAGCTTGTCGGCCAGCTCGGCACCGCCGGACTCGACGATGCGGCCGCCCGCGAAGACGTGGACGTAGTCGGGCTTGATGTACCGCAGGATGCGGGTGTAGTGGGTCACCAGCAGGGTGCCGACCTCGCCGGTCGAGCGGACCCGGTTGATGCCCTCGGAGACGATCCGCAGCGCGTCGACGTCCAGGCCGGAGTCGGTCTCGTCGAGGATCGCGATCTTCGGCTTGAGCAGCTCGAGCTGGAGGATCTCGTGGCGCTTCTTCTCGCCGCCGGAGAAGCCCTCGTTGACGTTGCGCTCGGCGAAGGCCGGGTCCATCTGGAGGGCGGCCATCGCCTCCTTGACCTCCTTCACCCACAGCCGCAGCTTCGGGGCCTCGCCGCGGACGGCGGTGGCGGCGGTGCGCAGGAAGTTGCTGACCGAGACGCCCGGGACCTCGACCGGGTACTGCATGGCCAGGAAGACACCGGCCTTGGCGCGCTCGTCGACGGACATCTCCAGGACGTCCTCGCCGTCCAGCAGCACCGAGCCGCCGGTGACGGTGTACTTGGGGTGGCCGGCCAGCGAGTAGGCCAGGGTGGACTTACCGGAGCCGTTCGGACCCATGATGGCGTGGGTCTCGCCCTGCTTCACGGTCAGATCGACGCCCTTCAGGATCTCGCGCGGGCCGTTCTCGGCCTCGACGGAGACGTGCAGGTCGCGGATTTCAAGGGTTGCCATGTGTACTCAGGACTCCTGGTTGACGGAGACGAGCACATCGTCCCCTTCGATCTTTACGGGGTAGACAGCGACCGGCTTGGTGGCGGGCAGGCCCGAGGGCTTGCCGGTGCGCAGGTCGAAGCTGGAGCCGTGCAGCCAGCACTCGATCATGCAGTCCTCGACCTCGCCCTCCGAGAGCGAGACGTTCGCGTGCGAGCAGATGTCGTTGACCGCGAACACCCCCTCGTCGGTGCGCACGACGGAGACCGGCACGCCGTTGAGGTCCACGCGCCTGGGCACGTCTTCCTGGAGGTCGCTCAGCGCGCAGGCACGGAGGAAGGTCATCGTGTTCAGACCGCCGCTTCCAGCTCGGCGTCGATCTTCTCCATGAGCTGCTCCTGGATCTCGGCCACGCCGATCTGCTGGAGCAGCTCGGCGAAGAAGCCGCGCACCACCAGGCGGCGGGCCTCGTCGGCCGGGATGCCGCGGGCCTGCAGGTAGAACAGCTGCTCGTCGTCGAAGCGGCCGGTCGCCGAGGCGTGGCCGGCGCCGACGATCTCGCCGGTCTCGATCTCCAGGTTCGGGATCGAGTCGACCCGGGCGCCGTCGGTGAGCACCAGGTTCCGGTTGAGCTCGTAGGTGTCGGTGCCGAGTGCGGCGGCGCGGATCAGCACGTCGCCGACCCAGACCGCGTGCGCGTCCTGGCCCTGCAGCGCGCCCTTGTACGCCACGTTCGACCGGCAGTGCGGCGTGTCGTGGTCGATCACCAGGCGGTGCTCCAGGTGCTGGCCGGCGTCGGCGAAGTAGAGGCCGAACAGCTCGGCCTCGCCGCCGGGGCCCGCGTAGTTGACCCGCGGGTGCAGGCGGACCAAGTCGCCGCCGAAGGTCACGACCACGGACTTGTACGTGGCGTCCCGGCCGACCAGCGCGTTGTGCTGGGCGACGTGGACGGCGTCGCGCTCCCAGTCCTGGACGGAGACGAAGGTGAGCTTGGCACCGTCGCCGACCAGCAGCTCGACGTTGGCGGCCCGGGTGCCGGTGCCCGCGTGGTTGAGCACCACGACGGCCTCGGCGAACGGCTTGACGTCGATCACCACGTGGGCGAAGCGGACGCCGCCCTCGCCGCGCACGTCGATCCTGACCGGCTCGGTCAGCACCGCGTCCTTGGGGACGGTGACCACCAGGGCCTGCTCGAAGGCGCTGAACGCCTGCGCGGCCACCCGGTCCACCGGCGTGCCGGCCTTGCCCAGGCGGGCGTCGTCGCGGCCGACGGTCTCGGCGGTGACGCCGTCAGGCAGCGTGAACTCGACCTTGTCCTCGCCCCGCTCGGCGGCGGCGGCGGTCCCGTCGTGCAGCCCGCCGAGGCGGTGCAGCGGGGTGAACCGCCAGTCCTCCTCGCGGCCGTGCGGCACCGGGAAGTCGTTCACGTCGAAGGACGGCTTGACCGCGACGCGCGCGTCGATGGGCTGCTGGACCGTGGCGCGGCCGGTGCCGGGGCCGGCGAGCTGCGCGCCCGCGCCGGCGGTGCCGACCTCGATCGAACCGGCGGTGGTCGAGCCGGTGGTGTTCTGAACGTCAGCCATGGCTGTCGTGTAGCTCTCTTCCTCGAAAGTCGGTTGGGCGGTCGGTGGCCGGGGTCAGCCGACCGCGCCCTCCATCTGCAGCTCGATCAGCCGGTTGAGCTCCAGCGCGTACTCCATCGGCAGTTCGCGCGCGATCGGCTCGACGAAGCCGCGGACGATCATCGCCATGGCCTCGGTCTCGGTCAGACCGCGGCTCATCAGGTAGAACAGCTGGTCCTCGCTGACCTTGGAGACGGTCGCCTCGTGGCCCATGGACACGTCGTCCTCGCGGACGTCCACGTACGGGTAGGTGTCCGAGCGGGAGATCGTGTCGACCAGCAGCGCGTCGCACAGCACGTTGGACTTGGCGCCGTGCGAGCCCTCGCCGATCTCGATCAGACCGCGGTAGGAGGTCCGGCCGCCGCCGCGCGCCACCGACTTGGAGACGATGTGCGAGGAGGTGTTCGGCGCCATGTGCACCATCTTGGCGCCGGCGTCCTGGTGCTGGCCCTCGCCCGCGAAGGCGATCGACAGGGTCTCGCCCTTGGCGTGCTCGCCCATCAGGTAGACGGCCGGGTACTTCATGGTGACCTTGGAGCCGATGTTGCCGTCGACCCACTCCATGGTCGCGCCCTCGTACGCCACGGCGCGCTTGGTGACCAGGTTGTAGACGTTGTTCGACCAGTTCTGGATGGTCGTGTAGCGGCAGCGGCCGCCCTTCTTGACGATGATCTCCACGACCGCGGAGTGCAGCGAGTCGGAGGAGTAGATCGGCGCGGTGCAGCCCTCGACGTAGTGGACGTAGGCGTCCTCGTCGACGATGATCAGCGTCCGCTCGAACTGGCCCATGTTCTCGGTGTTGATCCGGAAGTAGGCCTGCAGCGGGATGTCGACGTGCACGCCCTTCGGCACGTAGATGAACGAGCCACCGGACCACACCGCGGTGTTCAGCGCGGCGAACTTGTTGTCGCCGGCCGGGATGACGGTGCCGAAGTACTCCTTGAACAGCTCCGGGTGCTCGCGCAGCGCGGTGTCGGTGTCCAGGAAGATGACGCCCTGCTCCTCCAGGTCCTCACGGATCTGGTGGTAGACGACCTCGGACTCGTACTGGGCGGCGACACCGGCGACCAGGCGCTGCTTCTCCGCCTCCGGGATGCCCAGCTTGTCGTAGGTGGCCTTGATGTCCGCCGGCAGGTCCTCCCAGGACTCGGCCTGCTTCTCGGTGGAGCGGACGAAGTACTTGATGTTGTCGAAGTCGATGCCGGTCAGGTCGGAGCCCCAGGTCGGCATGGGCTTCTTGCCGAACAGCTTCAGGCCCTTGAGACGCAGGTTGAGCATCCACTCGGACTCGCTCTTCTTCGCGGAGATGTCGCGCACGACCTCCTCGCTGAGCCCGCGCTTGGCCGTGGCGCCGGCGGCGTCCGGGTCGGCCCAGCCGTACTCGTAGTTGCCCAGGCCTTCGAGCTCGGGGTGCGAAACGGTGTCAGTCATGCGAGCTTCCTAACGCGCGGACGCAGAATCTTCGGTGGACGTACCGGCAGTCGGCGCTGCATCGGAGTCGCGGCCCGCGGAACCACGGGCGGACGACGATGCGGCACCGGGTGCCGGCACATAGGTGGTGCAGACCCCGTCGCCGTGGGCGATGGTGGCCAGCCGTTGCACATGGGTGCCCAGGAGCTGGGAGAAGACCTCGGTCTCCGCCTCGCAGAGCTGGGGGAACTGCTCGGCGATGTGCGCAACCGGGCAGTGGTGCTGGCAGAGCTGGGCGCCCGCCGGGGCCTTGGCCGCGGCCGACGGGACACGCCGCACCGTGGCAGCGTACCCGTCCACGCTGAGCGCCTGGGCGAGTGCCTCGGTGCGATCCTCCACCCCAGCCTCGCGCAGCGCCTCCCGGTACTTCTCGCCCTGCTTGCCGAAACGGGCCCGGGCGAAGGCGGCGACCGCCTCCTCGCCCGCCTTGCCGCCGCCCACCGCGTCCGAGATCCAGCGCAGCGCGTCGGCGGCGAGCTGGTCGTACGCCTGGTAGAAGGCGTCCCGGCCGCCGTCGGTGAGGGCGAAGACCTTGGCCGGACGGCCCCGGCCGCGGCTGCCGTAGACCCGCTGTTCGCGGGACTCGACCAGGCCGGCGGCGGCCAGGCCGTCGAGGTGGCGGCGGACGGCGGCGGAGGTGAGGCCGAGCCGGTTCGCCAGGTCGGCGGCGGAGGAGGGGCCGTGGTCCAGAATCGAGCGGGCGACCCGGTCCCGGGTGGCACGGTGGCCGTCCAGCAGCACCTCGGCCGCCGTCACGGGCACGTCGCAGTGGGAGGCCGACTCGGCCTCCTGCTGCTGGGCGTGCTCGCGCATGTTTTTCACAACACCAGTGTTGCGTAATTACTCCCGTTGGGACAACCCGTGATCCAGGCCTCACCGGTGTCATCGATCACGCAGGTAAGCCTTACCTGGCCTGGGGAAACAATCACCGAGGCGCCGTCCGCTCGAAACGTGAGGCCCTCTTACACTCGCCGGTATGCACTCCGAACCCGCGGTCCAGGTCGCCGGGCTGGTCAAGCGCTACGGCGACAAGCAGGCCGTGGACGGTCTCGACCTCACCATCGCGACCGGCGCGATCACCGCCGTCCTCGGCCCCAACGGCGCCGGCAAGACCACCACCATCGAGACCTGCGAGGGCTACCGCCGCCCCGACGCCGGCACCGTCCGCGTCCTCGGTCTCGACCCGGTCACCCAGAGCGCCGCCCTGCGCCCCCGGATCGGCGTCATGCTGCAGTCCGGCGGCGTGTACGCGGGCGCCCGCGCCGTCGAGATGCTGCGGCACACCGCCAAGCTGCACGCCCACCCGCTGGACGTGGACGCCCTGGTCGAGCGCCTCGGCCTCGGCTCCTGCGGCCGCACCACCTACCGGCGGCTGTCCGGCGGCCAGCAGCAGCGGCTCGCCCTGGCCATGGCCGTGGTCGGCCGCCCCGAGCTGGTCTTCCTGGACGAGCCCACCGCCGGCCTCGACCCGCAGGCCCGCCGCGCCACCTGGGAGCTGGTCCGCGACCTGCGCCGGGACGGCGTCACCGTGGTCGTCACCACCCACCACATGGACGAGGCCGAGCAGCTCGCGGACCGCGTCGCCATCGTGGACCGTGGCAAGGTGATCGCCGACGGCACCACCGAGGAGCTGTGCCGCGGCGGCGCCGAGAACGCCCTGCGCTTCGACGCCCCGCCCGGGCTCGACCTCGGCCCGCTGCTCAAGGAGCTGCCCGAGGGCGCCACCGCCGTCGAGACCGCCCCCGGCAGCTACCGCGTCGAGGCGCCGGTGGACCCGCAGCTGCCGGCCACCGTCACCGGCTGGTGCGCGGCCGTCGGCGTCCTGCCCGAAAGGCTGTCCGTGCAGCGCCGCAGCCTCGAAGACGTCTTCCTCGACCTGACCGGACGGGAGCTCCGCGCATGAGTGAGCGAAGCGAGCGGGACTACTCGCCCGAGCCCGGTGCCGCCCCCGTCGGCCGGATGCTGCTCGCCCAGACCGCGTTCGAGACCCGGATGCTGCTGCGCAACGGTGAGCAGCTGCTGCTCACCGTCGTCATCCCGACCGTGCTGCTGGTGCTGTTTTCCGCCGTCGACATCGTCACGGTCGAGGGCCCCGGCAAGCGGGTCGACTTCCTCGCCCCCGGACTGCTCGCGCTGGCCGTGATGTCCACCGCCTTCACCGGGCAGGCCATCGCCACCGGCTTCGAGCGCCGCTACGGCGTGCTGAAGCGGCTCGGCGCCAGCCCGCTGCCGCGCTGGACGCTGCTGACGGCCAAGACCGGCTGCGTCCTGGTGACGGAGGCGCTGCAGGTCGCACTGCTGTCGGTGATCGCGTTGGCGCTCGGCTGGTCGCCTCATGGCAACCCGCTGGCCGTCGTCGCGCTGCTGGTCCTCGGCACCGCTGCCTTCTCCGGGCTCGGCCTGCTGATGGCCGGCACGCTGAAGGCCGAGGCCACGCTGGCCGCCGCCAACCTGGTGTTCATCCTGCTGCTGCTCGCGGGCGGGGTGATCGTGCCGCTGAGCAAGTTCCCCGACGCGGTGCGGTCGGTGCTGGAACTGCTGCCGATCTCGGCGCTCTCGGACGGCCTGCGGTCGGTGCTGCAGACCGGCGCCGGGGTGCCCTGGGCTGACCTCGGGATCCTGGCCGGCTGGGCCGTGCTCGGCCTGGCCGCGGCCGCCCGCTTCTTCCGCTGGGAGTAGCCGCCGAGGTGGCCGCACCCGCGAGCAGCCGCCCCCTACGAACGTCGAACGCCCCCCGGCCTCAACCGGGCCGGGGGGCGTTCGGCGTTCGTACCGCCCTGCGTCAGCTCTCGCTGCCGCCACGGCGCTTGCGGGCGAGCAGGACGAGCGCGCCACCGACCAGCAGCACGCCGCCGCCGGCCGCCGCGATCATCGGGGTGGCGTCGTTGCTACCGGTCTGGGCGAGCGCCGGCGCGCTGGTGGCGGGCGCCGGGGCGGGCGGGCTGACCGGGGCCGGCGTGGTCGGCGGGGGCGTGGTCGGCGCCACGGTGGGCGTCGTCGGCGCGGGGGTCGGGGTCTTCGTCGGCGTCGGGGTGGGCGTCGGCGTCGAGGTGGGGGTGGGCGTGGGGGTGGGGGTGGGCGTGGGGGTGGGGGTCTTGGTGGGCGTGGGAGTCGGGGTCGGAGTCGGCGTGTGGCACGGCTCGATGGTCTTGGTCTCGTTGATGTTCCAGCCCTTGTCGTTCGGGTTCTCCGTGGTGGTGACCACCAGGTTCGCCTTGATCGGGGCCGTGTGGTCCTTCACCGGGAAGGTGCCGTGGAATTCGGCGGGAAAGGCCTTGGCATCCAGGACCTTGTCGCCGTCGATGGTGAGGCTGACGGTGTTCTTCACGTCGGCCTTGGGGCTGTAGTTGATCAGGTCGATCACGACCTTGTCGCAGGTCACCGACCAACTCGGCACGTGCGCCGAGGCGTTGGTGGCCAGTGCCAGGGGCAGTAGAAATCCGGCCGCTGCCGTGCCTGCCAGTGCCGCCGCGCCGATCCCGATGTGCCGCTGCTGTCGCGCCATTACGCTGTTCCCCTCCGAACGGTCTTGTGCAGCAGGCGTGTTGATTGGTTCGCGGTGGCCCGCTACGACTGTCCGGGGGACTCTACCGGCACTCCCGCGTCCCGCCACACCCCGCCGTACGACCGGATTTCGTCTGTGCGTCCGTTCTCTGATGTGCATGACCAGCCCATCACAGCTGCCACCTCGCAGAACGCGGATTCGGCAAACTTGAATGAACTTCGTCACCTTCAAGACAGAACGGCGCCCCCGGCGATCGGGTTCAATCACCAAGGGTGCCGCTTCCATCAGCTGACGAGCACGTCGCTTCACCGCGTGGCGCCAGGCCTTCCTGGCCGCCTTGCGCCGGGCGGCCACCACGATCGCGGGCGGGAGGAGTGGGAGCCGATCCACATAAAGGTAGGGACCATTCCGCACTTTTTCGATCAACCGGTCGATTGATCAAGACCACTGACCGTCTTGCCCGAACAGTCCCATATGCGCGCCGGACGCGGCGAGCCAGCCCCGCCCCAAGATCGCCCGTAAAGCCACCTACCATGGACGTCGTGCTTAAGACCACCCCCTTCTCCCTGCTCGCCGAGCGCTGGCAGCCCTCCGCCGCGATGGTCCGGCGCGCCGCGTTCGCCGCGCTGGTGATGAGCGTGGTGATCGTCGTCACCGGCGGCGCCGTCCGGCTCACCGCCTCCGGCCTCGGCTGTACGACCTGGCCCCGCTGCACCGACGAGAGCCTGACGCCCACCGCCGAGATGGGCTTCCACGGCGTCATCGAGTTCACCAACCGGATGCTCACCTACGTGCTCAGCGCCGCGGTGGGCTGGGCGATCCTGGCCGCCCGCTGCCACCGGCCCTGGCGGCGCGGCCTGACCAAGCTCGGCTGGGCGCAGTTCTGGCTGGTGATGAGCAACGCCGTGCTCGGCGGCATCACCGTGCTGACCGGCCTCAACCCGTACACCGTCGCGCTGCACATGATCGCCGCGATGGCCCTGGTCTGGGTCGCCCTGCTGATGTGGGAGCGCAGCAAGGAGGGCGACGGCCCGGCGAAGCTGTCCGTGGCCCGGCCGATCCACCAGCTCTCGTACGTCCTCGTCGCCGTGATCGGGCTGCTCGTCGCAGCCGGCACCCTGGTGACGGGCGCCGGCCACCACCCGGGCACGCCCAAGGACAACAAGATCGTCCCGCGGATCCCGATCGACTACGACAGGTTGGCCCAGTTCCACGCCGACTTCGCCTTCATCTCCGTCGGCCTCACCATCGCCCTGATCTTCGTCTTCACTGCGATCAAGGCCCCGCAGCCCGCCAAGGCCCGCACCAGGGAACTCCTCGCGGTGCTGCTCCTCCAGGGCGTCCTCGGCTTCATCCAGTACTTCACCGACGCCCCCGAGCTCATGGTCGGCCTCCACATGCTCGGCGCCTCGCTGACCTGGATCGCCGCCCTCCGCATCCCCCTCGCCCTCCGCACCCGCGAGGCCGAAGATGCTCCCGAGCAGTTGCCCGCCCAGGCCCCACAAGCTGCCACCGTCTGATCCTCGGCGAAGGCCCCCATCCTCGGATGGGGGCCTTCGCCATACCAGGTGCAAACTGGGACCTGCCCATCTGACCGTTCGACGAAGGCCCGGCTCCCCGTACGAGGGGAGCCGGGCCTTCGCGGTGTCCGGAGGGTGCTCAGCCGCCGAGCTGGATCCCGGCCATCCGCTTCCACTCGTACGGGCCGGTCTTCACCCGCAGGCCCAGCTCGCCCTCGAAGTTGTCGTGCAGGGTCAGCCCGGCCAGCTCGGCGGCCCGGCGGCCGACGGCGTAGCTGGGGGCCACCTGGTCGCCCCAGGCGCCATCCGCGCCGACCACGACGATCCGGGTGGCCACGGCGCCGACGTACTCGACGACCGCGTCGGCGCTGCCCCCGTGCTGCCGGGCGAAGCTGGTGAGGTTCTTGGCGATGCGCTTGGCGCGGCGCTCGGTGCGGGCGTCCGGCGCGGCGGTGGCGGTCTCTGCGCTGCTCATGCCCGCATGCTACCCACCGGTAAGCGCGCTGGCGACGGGAGCACCCTGTGCACCGGGACACATACTGGACGTGTGACCTTCTCCGGCTGGCCGACCGAGGCGCTCGACTTCTACGAGCACCTGGAGGCCGACAACTCGAAGACCTTCTGGCAGGCCCACAAGGGGCGGTACGAGGACGCCGTGCGCGCGCCGATGGAGCAGCTCCTCGCCGACCTGGAACCGGAGTTCGGGCCGGGGAAGATCTTCCGCCCGAACCGCGACGTCCGCTTCAGCGCCGACAAATCCCCGTACAAGACGCACATCGGCGCGCACCTGGAGAGCGGCGGCTACATCCAGCTCTCCGCCGACGGCCTGGCCTGCGGCAACGGCATGTACCAGCTCGCCCCGGACCAGTTGGAGCGCTACCGCGCCGCCGTCGCCGAGGACGTCACCGGCGCCGAGCTGGAGCGGGTGATCACCCGGGTGGAGAAGGACGGCCCGCAGGTGGTCGGCCGGGACTCCCTGAAGTCGGCCCCGCGCGGCTACCCGAAGGACCACCCCAGGATCGAGCTGCTGCGCCACAAGGGCCTGGTGGCCTGGCAGGAGTGGGAGCCCGCGAAGTGGCTGGGCACCCGCGCCGCGTACACCCGGATCACCGGCTTCCTGCGCGCCTCCCGGCCGCTGCGGGACTGGCTGGACGGCCACGTCGGCCCCTCCGAGCTGCCCGCCCGCTGAGCCGCCGGCCGAGCGGTCGGCCGAGCGGCCCGCCCCGAACGCGAAAAGCCCCCGACCCGAACCCGCCCCGAACGCGGGAGAGCCCCCGAACGCGAAAAGCCCCCGAACGCGGGAGAGCCCCGGTCCACCGGACCGGGGCTCTCTCAGTGAGTCTGCCTACTTCACGAACGGGTCGACCGCGCACACCACCATCAGCAGCGACAGGTAGGTGATCGACCAGTGGAACAGCCGCATCTCCTTGAGCTTCGCGCCCACGACGCCGGCCTTGGCCCGCGCGTACAGCGCGTGCGCCTCGCGCAGCCAGGCGGCGCCCAGCACCACCGCGGCGACCGGATACAGCCAGCTCATGTGCCCGAGCGGCCAGAGCGCCAGCGAGACGGCGACCATCACCCAGGAGTAGATGACGACCTGCTTGCCGACCGCCACGTTGCCCTTGATGACCGGCAGCATCGGCACGCCGGCCCGCAGGTAGTCGTCGCGCACCTTCATCGACAGCACCCAGGTGTGCGGCGGCGTCCAGAAGAACACCACCAGGAACAGCACCACGGCCGCCCAGGACATCGAGTTGGTGACCGAGGACCAGCCGACCAGTACCGGCATGCAGCCGGCGATGCCGCCCCAGACGATGTTCTGCGAGGTGCGCCGCTTGAGCCCCAGCGTGTAGACGAACACGTAGAACAGCAGCGCGCCCAGCGCCAGTCCGGAGGAGAGCCAGTTGACGCCGAAGCCCAGCACCAGCGTCGACACGACGGCGAGCACGATGCCGAACACCAGCGCCTCGCGCGGCGACACCATCCCGGTGACGATCGGCCGCCGCTCGGTGCGGGACATCACCGCGTCGATGTCGCGGTCGATGTACATGTTGAGGGCGTTGGCGCCGCCCGCCGAGAGGTAGCCGCCGACCACGACCTTCAGCACCAGCAGCATGTTCGGCACGCCCTGCTGGGCCAGGAACATCACCGGCACGGTGCTCATCAGCAGCAGCTCGATGATCCGAGGCTTGGTCAGTGCGACGAACGCGCCGACACGGGCCCCGATCGGCCGGTGCGCAGGAGTCGCCCCGGTGACCCCGGCGGGACGGGTTTCGACGGCGGTCACTAACACCCCAACTGAAGATGAATCTTCGCAGGCGTCCACAGGAACGAAGGGTCCCGAATCGTCCGCTCTGCGCGTACCACGACACCATAGACGCTCCATATATCCCATCCGGCTTCGGGGTCCCCCGGCGAGGCGGAACCGCACACCCCCGGGTGAACCGCCTGGGTGATGCCACGAACCGCCTCCGGCGGGTCCTGCTAGCCCGTCCTGACCACCCCGGCGGCGGGCGGGCGCGAATCGGGAGAGCCTGGGACAAAAGCACTCACACCGGCCTAGTGGGAATCACCATGCGGAAATGCCGGTTGTCTCAGCACGGAGGGTGAGCCCCGGCCCAAACGGTAGGCTCGCACGCAGAAGCGGGATCTACCCTCCGTGACCGGCACCACCCAGCGTCGGGACCACAGCGCCGTGGCCGACCCGGTCCCCATTCACGGGGTCACTCTTCAATGGAAGGAGCCCTGAGACAGGGTGAGCACTGCGCCGACGAACGCATTCGAGTGGACCGATATGGACGAGCGCACGGTTGACACCGCGCGAGTCCTCGCCATGGACGCTGTCCAGAAGGTCGGCAACGGACACCCCGGGACGGCCATGACGCTGGCCCCGGCCGCGTACCTGATCTTCCAGCGGTTCCTGCGCCACGACCCGACCGACCCGGCCTGGGTCGGCCGCGACCGCTTCGTCCTCTCCCCCGGGCACACCAGCCTGACCCTCTACACCCAGCTGTACCTCTCGGGTTACGGCCTGGAGCTGGACGACCTCAAGGCCTTCCGCGTCGCGGGCAGCCGCACCCCCGGCCACCCCGAGCACGGCCACACGGCCGGCGTGGAGACCACCACCGGCCCGCTCGGCCAGGGCATCGCCAACGCGGTCGGCATGGCGATGGCCGCCCGCTACGAGCGCGGCCTCTTCGACCCCGAGGCCCCGGCCGGCGAGTCCCCCTTCGACCACACCATCTGGGCCATCGTCTCCGACGGCGACCTGGAGGAGGGCATCTCCGCCGAGGCCTCCTCGCTGGCCGGCCACCAGAAGCTGGGCAACCTGGTCGCCCTGTACGACGACAACCACATCTCGATCGAGGGCGACACCGAGACCGCCTTCTCCGAGGACGTCCTCAAGCGCTACGAGGCGTACGGCTGGCACGTCCAGCGGGTGACCCCGAAGTCCAACGGCGACATCGACGTGGCCGTCCTCGCGGACGCGCTGGCCGCGGCCAAGGCCGAGACCTCCCGCCCGTCGATCATCGCGATGCGCACCATCATCGCCTGGCCGGCCCCGGACGCCCAGAACACCGCCAAGGCGCACGGCTCCGCGCTCGGCGCCGCCGAGATCGCCGCCACCAAGAAGGTCCTGGGCTTCGACCCGGAGAAGACCTTCGAGGTCAGCGACCAGGTCATCGAGCACGCCCGGCTGGTCATCAAGCGCGGCAAGGCCGCCCGCGACCAGTGGCAGCAGTCCTTCGAGGCCTGGCGCGCCGCCAACCCGCACCGCGCCGCCGACTTCGACCGGACCCAGGCCGGCGAGCTGCCCGAGGGCTGGAAGAAGGCCGTCCCCTCCTTCCCGGCCGGCAAGGACGTCGCCACCCGCAAGGCCTCCGGCGACACCCTCAAGGCGATCGGCGCGGTGATCCCGGAGCTGTGGGGCGGCTCGGCCGACCTCGCGGAGTCCAACCTCACCACCATCGACGAGGACAGCTCCTTCCTCCCCGAGGGCAACCCGCTGAAGTCGGCGAGCCCGTACGGCCGGACGATCCACTTCGGCATCCGCGAGCACGCCATGGGCTCGATCATGAACGGCATCGCGCTGCACGGCAGGACCCGCGTGTACGGCGGCACCTTCCTGGTCTTCGCCGACTACATGCGCCCGGCCGTCCGCCTGGCCGCGCTGATGAAGCTGCCGGTCACCTACGTCTGGACGCACGACTCGATCGGCCTGGGCGAGGACGGCCCGACCCACCAGCCGGTCGAGCACATGGCCTCGCTGCGCGCCATCCCGGGCCTGGCCATGGTCCGCCCGGCCGACGCCAACGAGACCGCCGTCGCCTGGCGCACCATCATCGAGCGCCAGACCAGCCACCCCGGCCCGGTCGGCCTGGCCCTCACCCGCCAGGGCGTCCCGACCTTCGACCGTGAGGTCTTCGGCTCCGCCGAGGGCACCGCGAAGGGCGGCTACACCCTGGCCGAGGCCTCGAACGGCGACCCGCAGCTGATCCTGCTCGGCACCGGCTCCGAGGTCCAGCTGGCCGTCAAGGCCCGCGAGGTGCTCGAGGCGGAGGGCATCGCGACCCGCGTGGTCTCGCTGCCGTCCTTCGAGTGGTTCCAGGAGCAGGACCAGGCCTACCGCGACAGCGTGCTGCCGCCGTCGGTGAAGGCCCGCGTCTCGGTCGAGGCCGGCATCGCCCAGGGCTGGCGCGAGCTGGTCGGCGACCACGGCCGGATCGTCTCGCTGGAGCACTTCGGCGCCTCCGCCGACTACAAGGTGCTCTTCGAGGAGTTCGGCATCACCGCCGAGCGCGTGGTGGCCGAGGCCCACAACGCCCTGCGCTCCCTCGAAGCCGTCAACCGCTAGCGGCCCCGAGCACGAGCCAAAGGGAGCGCCGATGCCGAAAGCGACAAGCGACAAGCGAGCGCTGGAGCGAGGAACGTCGGCATCGGGTACGAGCTCCCGGCGGCGCGTGCGGGACAACGGGCCGGGGCGGCCGACCGCACATCGGCGCCCCGGCCCCTCTGACTACCCCACGAAGCAGAAGAACAAGGGACTGAAGCACCATGACTGACGCACTGAAGCGCCTCAGCGACGAAGGCGTTGCGATCTGGCTGGACGACCTCAGCCGCAAGCGGCTCAACTCCGGCAACCTGGCCGAGCTGGTGCAGAACAAGCACGTGGTGGGTGTGACCACCAACCCGACCATCTTCCAGAAGGCCATCGCCGGCAGCGGCGACGACTCCTACGACAGCCAGCTGCGCGACCTCGCCGTCCGCAAGGTCACCACCGAGGAGGCGATCCGCATGATCACCACCTCCGACGTGCGCGACGCGGCCGACGTGCTGCGCCCGGTCTACGACGCCTCCAACGGCCGCGACGGCCGGGTCTCCATCGAGGTCGACCCGCGCCTGGCGCACGAGACCGCCCCCACCGTGGCCGAGGCCAAGCAGCTGTGGTGGCTGGTGGACCGCCCGAACGTCTTCATCAAGATCCCCGCCACCAAGGCCGGCCTGCCCGCGATCAGCGAGGTCATCGGCAAGGGCATCAGCGTCAACGTCACGCTGATCTTCTCGCTGGAGCGCTACAAGGCCGTCATCGACGCCTACCTGAGCGGCCTGGAGGCCGCCAAGGGCAAGGGCCTGGACCTCTCCCAGATCGAGTCGGTCGCCTCCTTCTTCGTCTCCCGCGTGGACACCGAGATCGACAAGCGCCTGGACAAGGTCGGCGGCGACGCCAAGAACCTGCGATCCAAGGCCGCGCTGGCCAACGCCCGCCTCGCCTACCAGGCGTACGAGGAGGTCTTCGGCAGCGTCGACGGCAAGACCGCCGGCAACGCCCGTTGGCTCTCCCTGGAGGCCGCCGGCGCCAAGCCGCAGCGCCCGCTGTGGGCCTCCACCGGCGTCAAGGACCCGGCCCTGCCGGACACCCTGTACGTCACCGAGCTGGTCGCCCCCGGCACCGTCAACACCATGCCCGAGGCGACCCTGGACGCCACCGGCGACCACGGCGTGGTCACCGGCAACACCATCGTCCCCAACTACGCGGACGCCAAGGCCGTGCTGGACGCGATCGCCGCAGCCGGCGTGGACTACGACGACGTGGTCCAGGTCCTGGAGGACGAGGGCGTCGAGAAGTTCGAGCAGTCCTGGAACGAGCTGCTCGACACCGTCACCGCCTCGCTCGCTTCCTTCGCCGACGAGAAGTGACCCCCGCTCACAGCCAGCGCACGAAAGCGGAGCCCATCAAGTGAGCACTGATTACCCCGAGTTGACGTCGGAATCGGACGCGGACGACCTCCCGCCCGCCCCGGTCAACCCGCTTCGTGACCCCTCCGACCGACGGCTCCCGCGCATCGCGGGGCCGTCCGGTCTGGTCATCTTCGGGGTCACCGGCGACCTGTCCCGCAAGAAGCTGATGCCGGCCATCTACGACCTGGCCAACCGCGGTCTGCTTCCGCCGGGCTTCTCCCTCGTCGGCTTCGCCCGCCGCGAGTGGGACGACGAGGACTTCGCCAAGGAGGTCCACGACGCCGTCCGGGACCACGCCCGCACCCCCTTCCGGGAGGAGGTCTGGCAGCAGCTCGCCAAGGGCATGCGCTTCGTCCACGGCACCTTCGACGACGACGAGGCCTTCGACAAGCTGCGCGAGACCATCGTGGAGCTGGACAAGGCCCAGGGCACCGGCGGCAACTTCGCCTTCTACCTGTCCGTCCCGCCGAAGTTCTTCCCGACGGTCGTCCAGCAGCTCAAGAAGCACGGCCTGGCCGACCCGCCGCAGGGCTCCTGGCGCCGCGCGGTCATCGAGAAGCCCTTCGGCCACGACCTGGAGAGCGCGCAGGAGCTCAACAAGGTCGTCCACGAGGTCTTCCCCCGGGACGAGGTCTTCCGGATCGACCACTACCTGGGCAAGGAGACGGTCCAGAACATCCTGGCGCTGCGCTTCGCCAACCAGATGTTCGAGCCGATCTGGAACCGGTCGTACGTCGACCACGTGCAGATCACCATGGCCGAGGACATCGGCATCGGCGGCCGGGCCGGCTACTACGACGGCATCGGCTCCGCCCGTGACGTCATCCAGAACCACCTGCTCCAGCTGATGGCGCTCACCGCCATCGAGGAGCCGGCGTCCTTCCACCCGAAGGCGCTGGTGGCCGAGAAGCTCAAGGTGCTCAGCGCCGTCAAGCTCCCGGCCGACCTCGGCCGGCACACCGTGCGCGGCCAGTACGCCTCCGGCTGGCAGGGCGGCGAGGAGGTCGTCGGCTACCTCGACGAGGACGGCATCAACCCGGACTCCAAGACCGACACCTACGCGGCCATCAAGCTGGAGATCAACAACCGCCGCTGGGCGGGCGTCCCGTTCTACCTGCGCACCGGCAAGCGCCTGGGCCGCCGGGTCACCGAGATCGCGGTCGTCTTCCAGCGCGCCCCGTACCTGCCCTTCGACTCCTACGCGACCGAGGAGCTGGGGCAGAACGCCCTGGTCATCCGGGTCCAGCCGGACGAGGGCGTGACGGTGCGGTTCGGCTCCAAGGTGCCGGGCACCTCCTTCGAGGTCCGGGACGTCACGATGGACTTCGCCTACGGCGAGTCCTTCACCGAGTCCAGCCCGGAGGCGTACGAGCGGCTCATCCTCGACGTGCTGCTCGGCGACGCCAACCTGTTCCCGCGCCACCAGGAGGTCGAGCTGTCCTGGCAGATCCTCGACCCGATCGAGAAGTACTGGGACACCCACGGCAAGCCCGCCCAGTACGCGGCGGGGACCTGGGGCCCGGTCGAGGCGGACGAGATGCTCGCACGAGACGGCAGGAGCTGGCGCCGACCATGAAGATCGACCTCACCAACACGACGTCCAGCAAGATCAACGCCGCGCTCATGGAGGCGCGCCGCGCCAGCGGCTCCACCGCCGCCGGCATGGTGCTCACCCTGGTGATCGTGACCGACGAGGGCAGCGCCTACGACGCCCTCAAGGCCGCCAACGACGCCTCCCGCGAGCACCCGATGCGCACCCTCGCGGTGATCAAGCGCGCCGGGCGCTCGCCACGGGCCCGCGCGGAGACCCGGCTGGACGCCGAGATCCTGGTCGGCTCGGACGCCGGCTCCGGCGAGACCGTCGTCCTGCGCATGCACGGCGAGCTCGCCGCGCACGCCCAGTCGGTGGTCCTGCCGCTGCTGCTGCCGGACGCCCCGGTCGTGGTCTGGTGGCCGGACAACGCGCCGCTGCACCCGGCGCAGGACCCGCTGGGCTCGCTCGCCCAGCGCCGGATCACCGACGCCGTCACCGCCGAGTCCCCGGTCGGCCAGCTCGCCCAGCGGGCCCAGAGCTACACCCCGGGCGACACCGACCTGGCCTGGAGCCGGATCACCGGCTGGCGCTCGATGCTGGCCGCCGCGCTGGACCAGCGGCCGTCCGCCATCGTCTCCGCGGTGGTCGAGGGCGAGTCCTACAACCCCAGCGTCGAGCTGCTCGGCCTGTGGCTGACCAACCGGCTGCACGTGCCGGTCGAGCGGGTCGTCACGGGTGGCCCCGGCATCACCGCGGTGCACCTGCGCACCAAGGACGGGGACATCACCCTGGACCGCCCGGACGGCCTGCTGGGCACGCTCTCCATGCCCGGCTCGCCGGACCGCCAGGTGGCGCTCAAGCGACGCGAGACCTCGGAGCTGATCGCCGAGGAGCTGCGCCGCCTGGACCCGGACGACATCTACGCGACGGCCGTGCGCACGCCCGTCGACCGGCTGCACGAGCCGGCCAACGCCGAGACGGCGGCGGCCGAGCGGGTCGCCCGCGCGGTCGAGGACGCCACCGAGGAGGCCGTGGCCGACCCGGAGGCGGTCACCGCCGACGCATCGGAGAGGAAGCCCGCGAAGAGGGCCACCGGCAAGCGCACCACCAAGGAAGGCGCATGACCAACGCGACCCCGCAGCTGGTCGTCCACCGGGACAAGGAGCTGATGGCCCAGGCGGCCGCGGCCCGGCTGATCACCCGGATCGTGGACGCCCAGGCCGCCCGCGGCGCCGCCTCGGTGGTGCTCACCGGCGGCCGCAACGGGAACGCCCTGCTGGCCGCGATCGCCGCCTCCCCGGCGCGCGACGCGGTCGACTGGGGGCGGCTGGACCTCTGGTGGGGCGACGAGCGCTTCGTGGCCGCCGCCGACCCGGACCGCAACGCCGTCCAGGCCCGCGCCGAGCTGCTGGACTCCGTCCCGCTCGACCCGGCGCGGGTGCACGAGATGCCCGCCTCGGACGGGGTGGACGGCTCGGACGTGGAGGCCGCCGCGGCCCGCTACGCGCAGGAGCTGGCGAAGGCGGCCGGGCCGGGCGACCGGTTCGGCGTCCCCGCCTTCGACGTGCTGCTGCTCGGCGTCGGCCCGGACACCCACGTGGCCTCGCTCTTCCCCGAGCACCCGGGCGTGCGGGAGACCGAGCGGACCGTGGTCGGCGTGCGCGGGGCCCCCAAGCCCCCGCCGACCCGGATCTCGCTCACCCTCCCGGCCATCCGGGCCGCCCGCGAGGTCTGGCTGCTGGCCGCCGGCGAGGACAAGGCGGGCGCGGTCGCGCTGGCCCTGTCCGGCCCCGGCGAGCTCCAGGCGCCCGCGTCCGGCGCGTACGGCCGCAGCCGCACCCTGTGGCTGCTGGACCGCGCCGCCGCGGAGCGGATCCCGCCGCAGCTCTACCCGCCGGCCTCGGCGTAACGGCCGGACGGGCCCTGCGGTCCGCAACGCCGAAGGGCGCCACCGTCGTTCGACGGTGGCGCCCTTCTCGTTCGGGTCGCCTCAGAGGTCGGGTCGCCTCGGATCTCGCCTCAGATCTCGCCGCGGAGCTTCGCCAGCGCCTCGGCCAGGATCGCCTCGCCGTCGGCGTCGGTGCGCCGCTCACGGACGTAGGCGAGGTGCGTCTTGTAGGGCTCGTTGCGCGAGGGCGCGGGCGGGTTGTGCTGGTCCTGCCCGGCCGGGAAGCCGCAGCGCGGGCAGTCCCAGGTGTCCGGGATCGCCGCCTCGGCGGCGAAGCTGGGCCGGGTCTCGTGCTTGTTGGCGCACCAGAAGGAGATCCGGTTGCGCGGGGCGGACTCGCCGCGCTCCGCCTCGCCCATCGGGCCGGCCCCAACCCTGCTGCCACGGATGGCATTGCCACTTGCCACGGTCTGACTCCCTGCGTACTGGTGCGCCGACCCGCCGCGGTGCGCGTCGGTGGCGAAAGTCGTCCTAGTGTAAGCAGGAGTTAAGCCTCCGCCACCACTGCCTCCGCACCCGACCGTCCCAGGATAGGCGCTCGGGCGACGGGCCGTCAGGGTTGTGTCAGCCCTTGTACTTCAGCAGCAGGCCGAGCACGATGATGCTCGCGAACCAGCCCAGGCCGACCACGACGGTGATGCGGTCCAGGTTGCGCTCGGCCACCGCCGAGCCGCCGCCGGTGGACATCGCGCCACCGCCGAACATGTCCGACAGGCCGCCGCCCTTCCCCTTGTGCAGCAGCACCAGGAGGATCATCAGCAGACTGAAGATGATCAGGGCAATCGAGAACCCGAGAACCACGGCGGGACCAACTCTCTCGTATCTTCGGCGAAGGGGCCGGACCGCGTACGGCGGTCCGACCCCAAAGCCTACGTTGCTGCGGCGGCGTTAGCCTACTGCCTGCTCACGGTAGCGCACGATCTTGACGAACTCCTCGGCGTCCAGCGAGGCACCGCCGATCAGGCCGCCGTCGATGTCGGGCTTGGCCATCAGGCCGGCCGCGCTCGACGACTTGACCGAACCGCCGTACAGCACGCGGACCTTGCCGGCCAGCTCGGCGTCGTACAGCTCGGCGATCCGCTTGCGGATGGCGGCGCAGACCTCCTGCGCGTCCTCCGGGGTGGCCACCTCGCCGGTGCCGATCGCCCAGACCGGCTCGTAGGCGACCACGACGGTCTCGGCCTGGT
Source organism: Kitasatospora sp. NPDC051164 (assembly GCF_044455625.1). Classification (NCBI taxonomy): domain Bacteria; kingdom Bacillati; phylum Actinomycetota; class Actinomycetes; order Kitasatosporales; family Streptomycetaceae; genus Kitasatospora; species Kitasatospora sp. NPDC051164. The sequence goes on from NZ_JBITFB010000017.1 coordinate 39,977, forward strand.
GGGCCGGGACGTCCGCGAGGGCACCGTCCAGCTGGGCCAGGGTGTACTCGACGTGGGTGCCGGCCTTGCGGATGTCCAGCGGCTCGCCGATGCACAGGATCGGGGTGATCCCGGCGCGGTAGGCGGCCTTCACCTTGGCGTTGACGATCTCCTCGTCCTCGCCGTGGTACTGGCGGCGCTCGGAGTGGCCGATCACCGCGTAGGTGCACTTGAGCTTGGCCAGCATCGGGCCGGAGACCTCGCCGGTGTAGGCACCGGAGTCGTGCCGCGAGATGTCCTGCGAGCCGTACTTGATCTTCAGCTTGTCGCCGTCGACCAGGGTCTGCACCGAGCGCAGGTCGGTGAACGGCACCAGGACCGCGACCTCGACGGCCTCGTAGTCCTTGTCGGCCAGCGCGAAGGCCAGCTTCTGGGTGTGCTGGATGGCCTCGAGGTGGTTGAGGTTCATCTTCCAGTTGCCCGCCATGAGCGGGAGACGGTCGGTCATGCTGTCAGCCTTCCAGGGCGGCGAGACCGGGAAGGGTCTTGCCCTCCAGGTACTCGAGGCTCGCGCCACCGCCGGTCGAGATGTGTCCAAAGGCGTTCTCGTCGAAGCCCAGGATGCGGACGGCCGCGGCGGAGTCCCCGCCGCCGACCACGGTGAACGCGTCGCTGTCCAGCAGGCCCTGCGCGACGGCCTTGGTGCCGTTCGCGTAGTCCGGGTGCTCGAAGACGCCCATCGGGCCGTTCCAGAACACCGTGCCGGCGTCGGCCAACTTGGCCGCGTACAGCTCGCGGGTCTTCGGGCCGATGTCCAGGCCCTCCTTGTCGGCCGGGATCGCGTCCGAGGCGACGACCTCGAAGCTCGCCGGGGCCTTGGTCTTGAGGTCCGGGAACTCGGCGGAGACCAGGACGTCCTTCGGCAGCACGAACTCGACGCCGCGCTGCTCGGCCTCGGCCAGGTAGCCCAGGACGGTCGGGATCTGGTCCTCCTGCAGCAGCGAGATGCCGACCTCGTGGCCCTTGGCCTTGAGGAAGGTGTACGCCATGCCGCCGCCGATCAGGATCCGGTCGGCCTTCTTCAGCAGGTTGTCGATCACGGCGAGCTTGTCGGAGACCTTGGCGCCGCCGAGCACCACCACGTACGGACGCTTGACGTCCTCGGTGAGCTTCTTCAGGACGCCGACCTCGGTGGCGATCAGGTCGCCCGCGGCGTGCGGCAGCAGGCCGGGCAGGTCGAACACCGAGGCGTGCTTGCGGTGCACGGCGCCGAAGCCGTCGCCGACGTACAGGTCGGCCAGCGCGGCGAGCTGCTCGGCGAAGGCCTTGCGCTCGGCGTCGTCCTTGCTGGTCTCGCCCGCGTTGAAGCGCAGGTTCTCCAGCAGCGCGACCTCGCCGTCGCCGAGCGCGGCGACGGTGGCCGCGGCGCTGTCACCGACGGTGTCGGTGGCGAAGGCGACGTCCTTGCCGATGATTTCGCCGAGCCGCTCGGCCGCCGGCGCGAGCGAGAACTGCGGGTCCGGCGCGCCCTTGGGGCGGCCGAGGTGCGAGGCGACGACGACCTTCGCGCCGGCCGCCGCCAGCTTGGCGATGGTCGGGGCGACGGCGCGGATCCGGCCGTCGTCGGTGATCGTCGTGCCGTCCAGCGGGACGTTCAGGTCGGCGCGCACGAACACGCGCTTTCCTTCGACACCGGCTTCGATGAGCTCTTCGATGGTCTTCACGGGGATTCGGTTCTCCTGGGGAGATGGTTGATGCGCAGTGAGGCGGCACGGCGCAGGGGCCGCCTGGGAAGTACTGGAAGCGCGGAACGAGGGCCCGGTCGGCATGGTGCGCCGTCCGGGCCCTCGCCCCTACATCACGTCAGCTCCCGCAAGGTCAGAGCTGCTCACCGACGAGGGTGGTCAGGTTGACGAGGCGGTTCGAGTAGCCCCACTCGTTGTCGTACCAGCCGAGCACCTTGACCTGGTTGCCCTGGACCATGGTGAGCTGGCTGTCGAAGATGCAGGAGGCCGGGTCGTTGACGATGTCCGAGGAGACGATCGGGTCCTCGGTGTAGGCCAGGATGCCCTTGAGCGGGCCCTCCGCGGCCTTCTGGAACGCGGCGTTGACCTCGTCCTTGGTGACCTCGCGCTCCAGGGTGACGACCAGGTCCGTGATCGAGCCGGTCGGGACCGGGACGCGCAGCGAGGTGCCGTCCAGCTTGCCCTTCAGCTCCGGCAGGACCAGGGCGGTCGCCTTGGCGGCACCGGTCGAGGTCGGGATGATGTTCTGCGACGCGGCGCGGGCGCGGCGCAGGTCCTTGTGCGGGAAGTCCAGGGTGACCTGGTCGTTGGTGAACGCGTGGACGGTGGTCATCAGACCCTTGACGATGCCGAAGCTCTCGTTCAGCACCTTGGCCATCGGCGCCACGCAGTTGGTGGTGCAGGAGGCGTTGGAGATGATGGTGTGCTTGGCGGCGTCGTACTTGTCGTCGTTGACGCCCATGACGATGGTGACGTCCTCGTCGGTGGCGGGCGCCGAGATGATGACCTTCTTCGCGCCGGCGGCGAGGTGCTTCTTCGCGGCCTCGGCCTTGGTGAAGATGCCGGTGGACTCGACGACGATGTCGGCGCCCAGGGCGGCCCACGGCAGGTTCGCGGGGTCACGCTCGGCAGTCACCTGGAAGGTCTTGCCGTCGACGGTGATGCTGTCCTCGGTGTGCGAGACCGTACCCGGGAAAGTGCCCAGCGTGGTGTCGTACTTGAGCAGGTGAGCCAGGGTCTTCGTGTCGGTGAGGTCGTTGACACCGACGATCTCGATGTCCGCGCCCTGGGCCTTGACCGCCCGGAAGAAGTTGCGGCCGATGCGGCCGAAGCCGTTGATGCCTACCCGGATCGTCACGAACCGATCTCCTCGTTAGGTACGCCGGGCCGGAGCCCGACGGGGGTGAGATTTGGGAAGTCCCCGACCGCCTATGACCCTACCCCTCCGGGGCGCGGGAGGGCACATCGCGCCGCCTGGTGAGACTGGGCGTGGCGCCCCTCAAACCCCATTTCAGGCCGTCCGGCCCTGGTCCGGCGGGCAGTTGCTCTCGGGCCAATGGTCTCTACCAATTGGGGAGTCTCGCGGACGCCCGGAAACGCCGACGGCCGGTGCCCGGAATTCCGGGCACCGGCCGTGTCGCGATCACGGACCGCGAGGGTCAGTTCATCGCCATCTCGTCGGTCAGGCTGGCCTCGGTGCTCGGCAGGCCGAGCTCGGAGGCGCGCTTGTCGGCCATCGCCAGCAGACGGCGGATCCGGCCGGCCACCGCGTCCTTGGTCAGCGGCGGATCGGCGAGCGCGCCCAGTTCCTCCAGCGAGGCCTGCTTGTGCTGCATCCGCAGCTGGCCGGCCGCGGCCAGGTGCTCGGGCACCTCCTCGCCGAGGATCTCCAGCGCGCGCTGCACCCGGGCGCCGGCCGCCACCGCGGCGCGGGCCGAGCGGCGCAGGTTGGCGTCGTCGAAGTTGGCGAGGCGGTTGGCGGTGGCCCGTACCTCGCGCCGCATCCGGCGCTCCTCCCAGGCGAGCACCGACTCGTGCGCGCCCAGCCGCGTCAGCAGCGCGCCGATCGCGTCACCGTCGCGGATGACCACCCGGTCCACGCCGCGGACCTCGCGGGCCTTGGCCGGGATGCCGAGCCGGCGGGCCGCGCCGACCAGGGCCAGCGCCGCCTCGGAGCCGGGGCAGGTGATCTCCAGCGAGGAGGAGCGGCCCGGCTCGGTGAGCGACCCGTGCGCGAGGAAGGCGCCGCGCCAGGCCGCCTCGGCATCGCAGGTGGCGCCGGAGACGACCGCCGGGGGCAGGCCCCGGATCGGGCGCCCGCGCCCGTCCACCAGACCGGTCTGGCGCGCGAGCAGCTCGCCGTCCTTGACCACGCGCACCACGAAGCGGCTGCCGCGGCGCAGCCCGCCGGGGGCCATCACCACGAGGTCGGAGGAGTGCCCGAAGATCTCCAGCAGGTCCTTGCGCAGCCGCCGTGCCGCCGCTCCGGTGTCCAGCTCCGCCTCGATCACGATGCGGCCGCTCACGATGTGCAGCCCGCCCGCGAACCGCAGGATCGCCGACACCTCCGCCTTGCGACAGCAGGCCCGGGTGACCGGAAGCCGGCTGATCTCGTCCTTCACCGCTGGAGTCATCGCCATGGCCCGATCCTTCCATGTGTCCGGAAAATCCGGTCGTACGCTGCCGCCAACAGCTCCGGGTCGTGTCGCGGCGTACCGTCGGTGCGGGCCACCGAACCGAGCACCAGGGCGGCGCCCATCCGCTCGGCAGCCTTCTCCAGACCGTCGAGGTCCGCCTGGCCGAAGGCGCCGCCGGTGACGGCGCGCTCGTCCACCAGGATCGCATCCACCGCGAGCTCCGGGGCGTGGTCGGCGATGACCTCCAGGTGACGCTGCGGGGTGAAGCCCTCGGTCTCGCCGGGCTGGGGGGCCAGGTTCAGGGTGAGCAGGCGGCGGGCGCGGGTCTCGGTGAGCGCCTTGGCCAGCTCGGGCACCAGCAGGTGCGGCAGCACGCTGGTGAACCAGGAACCGGGGCCGAGCACCACCCAGTCCGCCTCGCGCACGGCGGTGACCGCCTCCGGGACGGCCGGCGGCCCGTCCGGCAGCAGCCGGATCGACTGCACGGTGCCGGGGGTGACCGCGACGTTCGCCTGGCCCCGGACCGCCGACACCTCGCCGGGCAGCGCCGGGTCGTGGCCGCGGACGGTCGCCTCGATGTCCAGCGGCACCGCCGACATCGGCAGCACCCGGCCCTGGACGTTGAGCAGTCGGCCGACCCAGTCCAGGGCCGCCACCGGGTCGCCCAGCTTCTCCCAGAGCGCGACGATCAGCAGGTTGCCGACGGCGTGGCCGCCGAGCTCGCCGTTGCCGGTGAAGCGCTGCTGGATCACCTCGGACCAGGTGCGGCCCCAGTCGTCGTCCCCGCACAGCGCGGCCAGCGCCTTGCGCAGGTCGCCCGGGGGCAGCACGCCCAGCTCGGTGCGCAGCCGTCCGCTGGAGCCGCCGTCGTCGGCGACGGTGACCACGGCGGTGAGGTCGCTGGTCAGGCGGCGCAGCGCGGACAGCGAGGCGGACAGGCCCTGGCCGCCGCCGAGCGCGGTGATCCGCGGGGCCGGATTGGTCCGGGCGGGACCGCTGCGCGGACGGCTCGGCGCCGGGAGCCGGGCCGGGCTGCCCGCCCGGTCACCGGTCCTGCTCTGCGGCTGCCGCCCGGGCACGTATCCCGCCACACATCACCTCGCGTTCCTCTGCCCCGCCACCGGTTCCGCCGGCGGCCCGGCAGGGAAAGCGGCGGTTACTCCCGTCCCATGTCACGGTGAACGAGCACCGTCTCGACTCCGTCGGCGATGAGACGCTTGGTCAGTCGCTCGGACATGGCGACGCTGCGGTGCTTGCCACCGGTGCAGCCTACGGCAAGCGTCATGTAGCGCTTCCCCTCGCGTCGGTACCCCTCGGTCACGATGCGCAGCAGCTCGGTGTAACCGTCCAGGAACTCGTTGGCGCCGGGCTGCTGGAACACGTAGTCGGCGACGTCCGGGTCGGTGCCGGTACGGGCACGAAGCTCGGGCACCCAGTGCGGGTTGGGCAGGAAGCGGCAGTCCACCACGAGGTCGGCGTCGACCGGCAGGCCGTACTTGAAGCCGAAGGACATCACGGTGGCGCGCAGCTCGGGCTCGTCGTGGTCGGCGAACTGGGCGTCCAGCTTGGCGCGCAGCTGGTGCACGTTGAGGTTGGAGGTGTCGATCACCAGGTCGGCCTCGCCGCGCAGGTCGCGCAGCAGGTCGCGCTCCTGGGCGATGCCGTCCACGATCCGGCCGTCGGCCTGCAGCGGGTGCGGGCGGCGGACGCTCTCGAAGCGGCGCACCAGCGCGTCGTCGGAGGAGTCCAGGAAGACGACCCGGAGCCGGACGCCGCGCTTCTCCAGCTCGTCCAGCGAGGTCAGCAGGTCGTCGAAGAACTGGCGGCCGCGGACGTCCACGACCACGCCGATCCGGGCGACGTTGCCCTGGGACCGGGCGCCCAGGTCGACCATGGTCGGGATCAGGGCCGGCGGCAGGTTGTCCACCACGAACCAGCCGAGGTCCTCCAGGCACTTGGCGGCGGTGGAGCGGCCGGCTCCGGACATGCCGGAGATGATCACCAGCTCCGGCGCGTTCTCGGCCACGTCTGACACGGTCACTTCGGTTCCCCGTTCTCGGTCTTTCTGCTGGGGAGAACGCGCACGGCGCGGCCGCCCTTCCCCGGCCCGGGCAGGCGGGCGGGGTCGGGGCACACCGGCTGACGGGCGGCGTCGGCCGTCATGGCGTCTCCTGGGATGGTGCGGTCTGGGGTGCTGCTGCCACCGGCTCGGTGGCGTGGTCGGCCCCGTCCTCGATGATCTCGCCGGTCGCGGTGTTGACCGCAGGTGCGGCGGGTGTACGGGACGACAACGCCGCCGCAACAGTCTCCGCGGTGCGGCGTCCGATGCCGGGTACCGCGCAGAGCTCGTCCACGGTGGCGGCCCGGAGCTTCTTCAGCGAGCCGAAGTGCTTGAGCAGCGCCTGGCGGCGAGTCTCGCCGAGGCCCGGGACGGAGTCCAGTTCCCCTGCGGTGAGTCGCTTGGAACGCTTGGTGCGCTGGTAGCCGATCGCGAAGCGGTGGGCCTCGTCGCGCACCCGCTGGAGCAGGTAAAGGCCCTCGCTGGAGCGGGGCAGCACCACCGGGTCGTCCTCGCCGGGCAGCCAGACCTCCTCCAGGCGCTTGGCCAGGCCGCACAGCGCGACGTCGTCGATGCCGAGTTCGTCCAGGGCGCGCCTGGCGGCGGCGACCTGCGGCTGGCCACCGTCGACCACCAGCAGCTGGGGCGGGTAGGCGAACCGCTTGGGGCGGCCCTCCTCGTCCCGGGCGGCGCTGCCGGGTTCGCCGTTGCCGGGTTCGGTGGCGCCGGGCTCGTCCTCCTCGGGGACGGCCCACTCGCCGGTCTGCTCGCGCTCCCGGAGATAGCGGCGGAAGCGGCGGCTGATCACCTCGTGCATCGAGCGGACGTCGTCCTGGCCCTCGAACCCCTTGATCTGGAAGCGCCGGTACTCGCTCTTGCGGGCCAGGCCGTCCTCGAAGACGACCATGGAGGCGACCACGTCCTCGCCCTGCAGGTGGGAGATGTCGTAGCACTCGATCCGCAGCGGGACGGAGTCCAGCTCCAGCGCGTCGGCGATCTCCTGCAGGGCGCGACTGCGGGTGGTGAGGTCGGAGGCGCGCTTGGTCTTGTGCAGCGCGAGCGCCTGCTGGGCGTTGCGCTGCACGGTGGCCATCAGGTCCTTCTTGTCGCCGCGCTGCGGGATGCGCAGGTCGACCTGGCTGCCGCGCAGGCCGCTCAGCCACTCCCGCACCGGCTCGACCGGGTCGGGCAGGGCGGGGACCAGCACCTCGCGCGGGACGGACTCGTTCCGTTCGTCCACGGTGGCGCCGCCGTAGAGCTGCTGGAGGGCGTGCTCGACCAGCCCGGCCGTGTCGACGTCCTCGACCTTGTCGGTGACCCAGCCGCGCTGGCCGCGCACCCGGCCGCCGCGGACGTGGAAGATCTGCACGGCGGCTTCGAGTTCGTCCTCGGCGACGGCCAGCAGGTCGGCGTCGGTGGCGTCCGCGAGCACGATGGCGTTCTTCTCCATCGCGCGCTTCAGGGCGCCGATGTCGTCCCGCAGCCGGGCCGCCTTCTCGTACTCCAGCTCGGCCGCGGCCTCCTGCATCTGTTCTTCCAGCCGGCGCAGGTAGTTGCCGGTGCGCCCGGCCATGAAGTCGCAGAAGTCCTCGGCCAGCGCCCGGTGTTCGTCCGCCGAGACCTTGCCGACGCAGGGCGCGGCGCACTTGCCGATGTAGCCGAGCAGACAGGGCCGGCCGACCTGCCGGGCGCGCTTGAAGACGCCGTTGGAGCAGGTGCGGACGGGGAAGACGCGCAGCAGCAGGTCGACCGTCTCGCGGATCGCCCAGGCGTGCCCGTACGGGCCGAAGTAGCGCACGCCCTTCTTGTGCGCCCCGCGCATCACCTGGACCCGCGGGTACTCCTCGTTGAGGGTGACGGCGAGTTCCGGATAGCTCTTGTCGTCGCGGTACTTGACGTTGAACCGCGGGTCGTACTCCTTGATCCAGGAGTACTCCAGCTGGAGCGCCTCGACCTCGGTGCCGACCACGGTCCACTCCACCGAGGCGGCGGTGGTGACCATGGTCGCGGTGCGCGGGTGCAGGCCGGCCAGGTCCTGGAAGTAGGACGACAGGCGCGGCCGCAGGCTCTTGGCCTTGCCGACGTAGATGACCCGGCCGTGGGCGTCACGGAACCGGTAGACGCCCGGGGAGGTCGGGATCGCGCCGGGCGCCGGGCGGTAGGTGCTCGGGTCAGCCATGGGTCCACCGTACCGACAGCGGGTGGGGGTGCGAAGGGGAGATCAACTCGGCGGGGCTCAACTGCTTCAGCTCGGGGTCACCTTGAGGTTTCCGCCCTCGACCGTGACGGTGTAGGCGGGCAGCGGGGAGGGGGCCGGGCCGTCCTGCACGGCGCCGTCGGCGATGCCGAACCGGCTGCCGTGGCAGGGGCACTGGATCTGCTGGTTCTTCACCTGGTCCACGATGCAGCCGGCGTGGGTGCACTTGGCACTGAACGCCTTGTACTGGCCGGCGGCCGGCTGGGTCACCACGATCCTCTGCTCGTGGAACACCTTGCCGCCGCCCTCCGGTACGTCCGAGGCCGGGCCGAGGTCCACCGGGCCCTTGGGGGCGCCGCTCGAACCGGAGGAGCCGGAGGAGCCGGAGGAGGAGCTGCAGCCGCTGACCGCCACGGTGCCGCCGGCCGCGAGGACGGCCGCGGCCCCGCAGAGCAGGGTGCGGCGGGTCGCGGTGGGGCTGGTCTCGAGGGCCTCGGACATCGGTGCGCTCCTACGGTTGCTGCTGCTGCGAGGGACCACGGAAGTCTATGCCGCACCCGCCCCGCCGTTCCCGGGAGTCCCGGGAACGGCGGGGCGGACAGGACTACTTCTTCGCCGCGGCGGCCCGCTTGCGCGGCGCCGCCTTCTTCGCCACCGGGGCGGCCGGGGCGTCCGCGAAGTCGCTCGGCAGGATGTCCCGCAGGAACTTGCCGGTGTGGCTCTCCGCGACGGCGGCGATCTGCTCGGGGGTGCCCTCGGCGACCACCATGCCACCGCCGGAGCCGCCCTCGGGTCCCATGTCGACGACCCAGTCGGCGGTCTTGATCACATCGAGGTTGTGCTCGATGACGATCACCGTGTTGCCCTTGTCGACCAGCCCGCTGAGCACCTTGATCAGCTTGCTGATGTCCTCGAAGTGCAGGCCGGTGGTCGGCTCGTCCAGCACGTACACCGTCCGCCCGGTGGAGCGCTTCTGCAGCTCCGAGGCCAGCTTGACGCGCTGCGCCTCGCCGCCGGAGAGCGTGGGCGCGGACTGGCCGAGCCGGACGTAGCCGAGGCCGACGTCGTTGAGCGTCCTGAGGTGCCGGGCGATCGCCGGGACGGCCTCGAAGAAGGCCAGCCCCTCCTCGATCGGCATGTCCAGCACCTCGGCGATGGACTTGCCCTTGTAGTGCACCTCCAGCGTCTCCCGGTTGTACCGGGCGCCGTGGCAGACCTCGCACGGCACGTAGACGTCCGGCAGGAAGTTCATCTCGATCTTGATGGTGCCGTCGCCCGAGCAGTTCTCGCAGCGGCCGCCCTTGACGTTGAACGAGAATCGGCCGGGCAGGTAGCCGCGGACCTTGGCCTCCTGGGTCTCCGCGAAGAGCCGGCGGACGTGGTCGAACACCCCGGTGTAGGTGGCCGGGTTGGAGCGCGGGGTGCGGCCGATCGGCGACTGGTCGACGTGCACCACCTTGTCCACCTGGTCGGTGCCGGTGATCCGGGTGTGCCGGCCGGGCACGCTGCGGGCGCCGTTCAGCTCCCGCGCGAGGTGGGTGTAGAGGATGTCGTTGACCAGCGTCGACTTGCCGGAGCCGGAGACTCCGGTGATCGCGGTGAAGGTGCCGAGCGGGAAGCCGACCGTGACGTCCTTGAGGTTGTGCTCGCGGGCGCCGTGGACTGTCAACTGGCGCTTCTTGTCCCGCTCGCGGCGGCCCGCCGGGACCGGGATGGACCGCTTGCCGGAGAGGTACTGCCCGGTCAGCGACTCCTTGTTGGTGAGCAGCTGCTTCAGCGACCCGGAGTGCACCACCTTGCCGCCGTGCTCGCCGGCGCCCGGGCCGATGTCGACCACCCAGTCCGCGGTCTTGATGGTGTCCTCGTCGTGCTCGACCACGATCAGGGTGTTGCCGATGTCGCGCAGCCGCACCAGCGTCTCGATCAGCCGGTGGTTGTCCCGCTGGTGCAGGCCGATGGACGGCTCGTCCAGCACGTAGAGCACGCCGACCAGGCCGGAGCCGATCTGGGTGGCCAGCCGGATGCGCTGGGCCTCGCCGCCGGACAGGGTGCCGGCCGCGCGGTCGAGCGAGAGGTAGTCCAGGCCGACGTCGACCAGGAAGCGCAGCCGCTCGTTGACCTCCTTGAGGACCCGCTCGGCGATCTGCTTGTCCCGGGCGTTGAGCTTCATCGCGCCCAGGAACTCGGAGCAGTCGCTGATCGACATCGAGGAGACGTCGGCGATCGACTTGTCCTGGACGGTGACCGCGAGCACCACCGGCTTGAGCCGGGTGCCCTGGCAGGTCGGGCAGGGCACCTCGCGCATGTAGCCCTCGAAGCGCTCGCGGCTGCTGTCGCTCTCCGCCTCGGTGTGCCGGCGCTGGATGAACGGGACGGCGCCCTCGAAGCCGGTGCTGTACGAGCGCTCGCGGCCGAAGCGGTTGCGGTAGCGGACCTCCACCTGGTGCTTGTGCCCGTACAGCAGCGCCTTCTTGGCGCGGGCGGGCAGCCCGGCCCAGGGGATGTCGGTGCGGAAGCCGAGCTCCCCGGCGAGCGCGTCGATCAGGCGCTGGAAGTACTCCTTGGCGTGCCCGGCCGACCACGGGTGGATCGCGCCCTCGTCGAGCGAGCGCTCGACGTCCGGCACCACCAGCTCCGGGTCGACCTCCATCCGGTTGCCCAGGCCCGAGCAGTCCGGGCAGGCGCCGAACGGCGAGTTGAAGGAGAACGAGCGCGGCTCCAGCACCTCGAACGACACGTCGTCGTACGGGCAGTAGAGGTGCTCGGAGTACATCCGCTCGCGCTCGGGGTCGTCCTCGGGGAGGTCGACGAAATCGAGCACGACCATGCCGCCGGACAGTCGCAGGGCCGTCTCCACCGAGTCGGTGAGCCGCCGCTTGGCGCTGTCCTTGACGGTCAGGCGGTCGATCACCACCTCGATGGTGTGTTTCTCCTGCTTCTTGAGCTTCGGCGGCTCGGCGAGCTGGATCGTCCCGCCGTCCACCCGGGCGCGGGAGTAGCCCTTGGACTGCAGGTCGGCGAAGAGGTCGACGAACTCGCCCTTGCGCTCGCGCACCACCGGGCTCAGCACCTGGAAGCGGGTGCCCTCGGCGAGCTCCAGCACCTTGTCCACGATCGCCTGCGGCGACTGCTTGGCGATCGGGCGGCCGCAGTGCGGACAGTGCGGCTTGCCGATCCGGGCAAACAGCAGACGCAGGTAGTCGTAGACCTCGGTGATCGTGCCGACGGTCGAACGGGGGTTGCGGTTGGTGGACTTCTGGTCGATCGAGACGGCCGGGGAGAGGCCCTCGATGAAGTCCACGTCGGGCTTGTCCATCTGCCCGAGGAACTGACGGGCGTAGGAGGACAGCGACTCGACGTAGCGGCGCTGGCCCTCGGCGAAGATCGTGTCGAAGGCGAGCGAGGACTTGCCGGAGCCGGAGAGGCCCGTGAAGACGATGAGGGAGTCGCGGGGCAGGTCGAGCGAGACGTTCTTGAGGTTGTGCTCGCGAGCACCGCGGACGATGAGGCGGTCGGCCACTGCTTCTGGCGCCTTTCTCCGGGGCGAGATGGCTTGCGGTGAGATTCGGTACTTCTTCCAGGATGCGGCAGCCAGCCTATAGCTCAGACGTTCGAATCTCGACTCTGTCCAGTGGAGACCACCCGAACGAGTGAGGACCACCCCGCGACCGTCCGTACCCACACTGTCCGCGTACCGAAAAACGCCCTGCTCAGGGCCCGGATTCGGCGATAGCGTCGCCTGGTCAACGAGCGAAGCCCCCCGCGGGCAACGCGCCGTCCCTACCGAAGGCAGATTCGATGACCGACCCGCAGTCCGCCGCCGCCTCCGCCGCCTCCTGGCTGAGCCAGGTCGAGGAGAGCACCCAGCGCCTGCTGCAGACCGTCTCCGCACTGAAGCCCGAGGCCGTCACCGAACCCTCCGCCCTCCCCGGCTGGACCCGCGGCCACGTACTGGCCCACCTCGCCCGCAACGCCGACTCCCTGGTCAACCTGCTGACCGGCGCCCGCACCGGCACCGACATCCCGCAGTACGCGAGCAACGAGGCCCGCGACCAGGACATCGAGCGCGACGCGCCCCGCCCGCTCGACGTCCACCTCGCCGACCTGCGCGCCTCGCACGCCCGCTTCGCCGAGGCCGCCGCGCTGATGACCCCCGAAGCCTGGGCCGCGACGGTCAAGCACCGCTCCGGCTATCTCTTCCCGGCCTCCGACATCCCGCACAAGCGCCTGCTGGAGCTGGAGTACCACCACGTCGACCTGGCCGCCGGCCACGGCCCCGGCGACTGGCCGGAGGAGTTCGCCGTCGAGGAGTTCCACCGGCTCGTGGAGAAGCTCCACGGCGCCGACCTGCCCGCCGTCGAGGTGCACGCGCAGGACACCGGACGGTTCGGCACGATCGGCACCGGCACCACCTCGCTGACCGTCGAGGGCCCCGTCCGCGCCCTCGCCGCCTGGCTCTCCGGCCGCTCCGCCGGCGCCGGCCTGCGCCGCACCCCCGACACCGCCCTCCCCCCGCTTCCCCCGATGGGCTGACGGCGCGAGGTTGGCTTCCTCCCCTCTCCTAGCCGAGAGGGGAGTCCCCTCAGCCTCGCAGCTGAGCCGCCGCGCGTGTGCGCGGCGATGGGACGACTTCCTGTTTCACCGACGGCCGCCCGCTCGGAGTGCTCCGTTGAGGTCTTACACCGTCTCCACAGGCTGCAACCGCCAGCCCGACGGCCGGGATGTTCTTCGCCGCGTTCACGTCCCGGTCGTGGACCGCTCCGCAGTCACACGCCCACTCGCGGACGTTCAACGGCATCGTGGCGGCGATGGCGCCGCAGGCCGAGCACAGCCTGGAGCTGGGGAACCACCGGTCGATGGTCACCAGCCGTACCAGGCGCACTTGTACTCCAGCATGGCCCGCAGCGCGCTCCGGCTCGCGTCGCTGATCGCGCGCGCGAGCTTCTTGTTCTTGAGCATGTTGCGGACCGCGAGGTCCTCGATCACGACCGTTTGGTTTTCGCGGACGAGTCGAGTCGTGAGCTTGTGCAGGAGATCCCTGCGCCGGTCGGCGATCCTCGCGTGGATCTTCGCGACCTTTCTGCGGGCCTTCTCCCAATTGGCGGAGCCGTTGTCCTTACGGCACAGGTCCCGCTGGGCCCTGGCCAAGCGCTCCCGGTCCCGGCGCTCATGCCGGGGGTTGGCAATCTTCTCCCCGGTGGAGAGTGCCACCAGGGACGTGACGCCCGCGTCGATCCCGATCGCCGTGTCCAGGGTGGGTAGAGGCCTGGTACCAGGGTCCTCGCACACCACGGTGACGAACCAGCGGCCGGCCGCGTCGCGGCTGACGGTCACCGTGGACGGCGAAACACCCTCGGGAAGGGGACGGGACCAGACGATGTCCAGCGGCTCCGCCATCTTGGCCAGCGTCAGCTTCCCGTCGCGGAAGCGGAACGCCGAGGCGGTGTACTCCGCCGAGTCGCGGGACTTCTTTCTTTGACTCGAACCGCGGGTGCTTCGCCCGCTTCGCGAAGAAGTTCGTGAAGGCCCCCTGCAGATGCCTCAGCGCCTGCTGCAACGGCACGCAGGAGACCTCGGACAGATAGGCCAGGTCGTCGGTCTCCTTCCACGCCGTCAGCATTGCCGACGTGGCGTTGTAGTTGACCCGCTCCCCCCCCCGAAGCAGCCACGCCTCGGTTCGGGCAGCCAGCGCCAGGTTGTAGACCTTCCGCACGCAACCGAACGTGCGCGACAGCTCGGCCGCCTGCACAGCGGTCGGATAGAAGCGGAACTTGAACGCCCGCTTCACCGGAGAGTCCTGCACAACTCGCACGATATACCGTCGGATTGTGACCACACACGGGTCATCACCCGCTCAGACGCCGAACCGCCTTGACGGCGGTCCGGCTCTCCCTGTCCCGCCACGCGGGAGTTCGTTTCTCTCCGGCTGAAGCCGGGAGCATCCACCAAGGAGTCCTGATGACGTACCACGGAGCGGTCAAGGTCGGCGGGCCGCCGGACGTGCGCGAGCTGGCCCACCTGATCATCACCAAGGTGGCCGTCGGCCCGTATGACAACAACGCCTATCTGCTGCGCTGCCGGGCCACCGACGAGCAGTTGCTGATCGACGCGGCCGCCGACGCCCCGGTGCTGCTGGAGACCGTCGGCGACGACCTCGAAACGGTGGTCACCACCCACCGGCACCACGACCACTGGGGCGCGCTCGCCGAGGTGGTCGCCACCACCGGCGCCCGCACCGCCGCCGGCGAGCACGACGCCGAAGGCATCGACGTGCCCACCGAGCTGCTGCTCGCCGACGGCGCCGAGCTGCGGGTCGGCGCCGTCGAACTCACCGTCCGGCACCTGGTCGGGCACACCCCGGGCGCGATCGTGCTGATCTACGACGACCCGCAGGGCCACCCGCACGTCTTCACCGGCGACTGCCTCTTCCCCGGCGGCGTCGGCAACACCTGGGGCGACCCGGAGGCCTTCCGGACCCTCTTCCGGGACGTCAACGAGAAGATCTTCGATGTCCTCCCCGACGAGGCCTGGGTCTACCCCGGCCATGGCAACGACACCACCCTCGGCGCCGAGCGCCCGCACCTCGACGAGTGGCGCGAGCGCGGCTGGTGACGCCACCGGGCCGGTTGGCTCCACCCGGAGCCGACCGGCCCGGATCATTGCCCGCTTCCCGAGAGATGCCGAGCGCAGGCACACGACGGCTCCACACAGAGGCACACCAGGGCGACAGCCCCGGACACCTCTCGGATGCCGCCGGGACAGGCCCAATGCGCATCGAGCTGGCACTCGGCGCCGACGTAGCGCCTGGCCTTGCCCACGTCGAAACGGATCACGATGCCGGCCGACGAGTCCGATCGGTGGGCGGCGGAGGTCATGACCAGACCTCCATGTCGGTCATGTTGAAGTCCTCCAGCTCGACCCAGACGATGACTTCGCTCGTAGCGTCGGTGGAGCCCCATTCACAGCCCGACCGGAGGATGTCGAGCACCTCGGTCCACTGCGTGG
Organism: Kitasatospora sp. NPDC051164; assembly: GCF_044455625.1. Classification (NCBI taxonomy): domain Bacteria; kingdom Bacillati; phylum Actinomycetota; class Actinomycetes; order Kitasatosporales; family Streptomycetaceae; genus Kitasatospora; species Kitasatospora sp. NPDC051164. The sequence continues at coordinate 55,379 of NZ_JBITFB010000017.1, forward strand.
ACGAGGTGTCGCCCGGCGCTGTTGTTGAGAGCCGAACACGACCGGCCCTTCCTTTGGTGATTCGCACGGGCGCCCCTGCGGCCTGACCAAGAGAGGCCTTGAGCAGACTTGTGCGCATGCTGATCTGCACCGACGCCCCCCTTATCGGCACGGTGAAATCGTATCGATAGAGTAGCGCTGTGAGCGTTACGGTGTCAGCCGCAACGCACCATTCGGAGTGAGGAGGCCGAGGCGTGAGCGAGACACCCTCTTACCTGCACGTCGCGGACGCTTTGCGCGGCCACATCACCTCCCGGCGGCTTCAGCCGGGCGATCGAATGCCGTCCATCAGTGCCCTTCAGCGCGAGCACAACGCCTCGACCGGCGTGGTCCAGCGGGCCTACGCCGTGCTGATCGATGAAGGACTCGTGCTCGCCCGCCCAGGCGCCGGCTACTACGTCAAGTCCCAGGAGCCACCGGCCGTCCTGGTGCGGCGCCAGCGCGTTGCACCAGGCGACGGATCGCCGACGGAGGCCACCCTCGCCCGGCAAGGCGTAGCAGGAACTTGGCGGCACGAGTCGCAGCCTCGTGCCGCCGACACCCGGATCGCGACCCGGCTGGAGATCCAGCCCGGTGATCCGGTGATGCACACCGGCTACGTCTACTTGGCCGACGGCGAGCCGGCTCAGCTGGCCGAGAGCTGGGAGCCCATGGCAATCACCGGTGGCAGCCTGATCGTCCTGCCGGAGGCCGGTCCGCACGCGGGCATCGGCGTCGCCGACCGGATGGCCCTCATTGGCATCGAGGTCGGCGTCCCGGTCGAGCGGGTCTCGGCCCGCCAAGCCAGCCGTTCCGAGGCCCAGGCCCTCGGCGTCGCACCCGCCGTGCCCGTGATGGGAATCGAGCGCACCTACTACGACCAGGCCACCGGCCGCCCGGTCGAGACCGCCGACATCGTGCTGCTCGGCTCCCGCTGGGTGGCCGAGTACGGCCACCGCCCACAGAACTGAGCCCCGCCGCCGGATCGCGATCCGGCGGCGGGGCCCCAACTCAATCCATTTCCGCTCAGGCGTCGAGCTTCTCGGGCTCGCGCTCGGACTGCTTGGCCTGCTTGGCCTGCTTCTTGGAGGCCATCAGGCTGGTCACCGTCGTCACGGCCAGCACCACCACGATGAAGCCGAGCGAGACCGGGATGCCGATCTCCGGCGCCCACGTCGCGCCCGCCTCGTGCGCGGCGTGCAGCACCAGCTTCACGCCGATGAAGCCGAGGATCACCGACAGGCCGTAGCTCAGGTGGACCAGCTTCTTCAGCAGGCCGCCGATCAGGAAGTACAGCTGGCGCAGGCCCATCAGGGCGAAGGCGTTGGCGGTGAAGACGATGTACGGGTCCTGGGTGAGGCCGAAGATGGCCGGGATCGAGTCCAGGGCGAACAGCACGTCCGTCGTGCCGATCGCCAGCATGACGATCAGCATCGGGGTGATCAGCCGGCGGCCTTTCTCCCTGATGAACAGCTTGGTGCCGCGGTAGTCGTCGGTGGACGGGAAGCGCCGCGTGATCGACTTGAGCAGGCGGTTCTCCTCGAACTCCTCTTCCTCCTCGTCGGCGCGGGCCTCCTTGATCAGCTTCCAGGCCGTCCAGACCAGGAAGGCGCCGAAGATGAAGAACACCCACGAGAACTGGGCCACCAGCGCCGCGCCGCCGGCGATGAACGCCGCCCGGAGCACCAGCGCGATGATCACGCCGAACATCAGCACGCGCTGCTGGTAGATCCTGGGCACCGCGAACTTGCCCATGATCAGGATGAACACGAAGAGGTTGTCGACACTGAGCGACTTCTCGGTGATGTAGCCGGCGAAGAACTCACCCGCGGGCTGCCCGCCGGAGTGCCACCAGAGGAAACCGCCGAAGAGCAGCGCCAGCACGACCCAGACGGCCGTCCAGATCCCGGCCTCCTTGATCGAGACCTCGTGCGGCTTGCGGCCACCGATGAAGAAATCGGCCACGATCAGGGCGATCAGCACACCGATCGTGGTGACCCACATGGTTACGGAAACGTCCACTACTGCTCCTCCGGCAGGTAGGCGAGACAGACATCGTCACTGCCGGAGGTCTCTTCCGCCCGTCGGGCCGGCCGCCCCGGGGCGCCGCGATGGGCACCCGTGATGACGGGGTCGGCTGTCGAGGAATACTCCCCTCCGCTGCCCTCGAGAGTAACAGGGAAGACAAGGAAAGGTAAAGAAGGTAAAGAACCGTCAGAGATAGGGCTCGATCGCCGGCAACAGGTCCTGGAACGTGCGCCCCTTGGCCGGCGCGCCGATCGCCTGCATCTCCCAGCCGCCGTCGCCGTCCCGGACCACCTTCGCCATGATCTGCCCGGTGTGCGGCCCGCCGCCCGCGAGCTCGTAGCGGGCCAGCTCCAGCCCGGTGGTCTCGTCCACCAGCCGGCAGTGCGCCCGCTGCACCTCGGCGAAGGTCTGCCCGGTGTACGAGCTCACCGTGAACACCACCTGGGTGATGTGCGCCGGCACGTGCAGCAGGTCCACCAGGATCGCCTCGTCGTCCTCGGCGCCGGAGCCGCCCTGAAGGTTGTCCCCGGTGTGCCGGACGGAGCCGTCGTTGCTCTCCAGGTGCTGGAAGAACACCACGTCGGACGGGGTCGTCTCGGCGTACAGCAGCGCCGAGGCGTCCAGGTCGATCGTCCGGGTACGGCTGCCGAACAGGCCCCGCTTGGGGGCGGCCTGCCAGCCGAGGCCCATCCGGACCACGGTCAGGGCGCTGCCCGGCCCCTTCTGGAGGCTGACCCGCTGCCCCTTGGCCAGGTTCACCGACACGACGTTGTCCTCTCTGCCGGCCGCGCGGTCGCTGCCGCCCGGCACCACGGTGGAACACCCCGTCGCCGTCCCCCGGCTGAGGCCCCCTCTGCGTAGGCCCGCGCCCGTCCCTTGAGCACGATGCCGCAGGCCAGCCTAGGCCCTGCGGCGCCCCCGTCTCCTCAGGGTTTCCCCGTTTGTGGCAAGGCTGAGACACCTCGGAGCTTGACCGGTGTCATTCCGGCCAAGCCCCGACCGTCCCGTCAGGCCACGCCGGCCTCGCGCATCTGCCGCAGCTCTTTCTTCAGTTCCTTGACCTCGTCGCGGAGCCGGGCCGCGACCTCGAACTGCAGGTCGGCGGCGGCCGTGTGCATCCGGTCTGTCATCTCCTGGATCAGGTCCGCGAGTTCGGCGGCCGGCAGGGACTTGGCGGGCTTGCGGTCCGCGCCCAGCGACGGCACCGGGGCCTTGCCCTTCCCCTGGTTCCGGTACCCGGTGGACAGCAGCTCGTCGGTGTCCACGTCCTCGCGGGCGAGGGTGTCCAGGATGTCGCCGATCTTCTTCCGCAGCGGCTGCGGGTCGATCCCGTGCTTCTTGTTGTAGGCCTGCTGCACCTCCCGGCGGCGGTTGGTCTCGTCGATCGCCTTCTCCATCGACGGCGTGATCCGGTCCGCGTACATGTGGACCTGGCCGGAGACGTTTCGGGCGGCACGGCCGATCGTCTGGATCAGCGAGGTACCGGAGCGCAGGAAGCCCTCCTTGTCCGCGTCCAGGATCGCCACCAGCGACACCTCGGGCAGGTCCAGGCCCTCGCGCAGCAGGTTGATGCCGACCAGCACGTCGAACCGGCCCGCCCGCAGCTCGCGCAGCAGCTCCACCCGGCGCAGGGTGTCCACGTCGCTGTGCAGGTACCGGACCCGGATGTCCAGGCCGAGCATGTAGTCGGTGAGGTCCTCGGCCATCTTCTTGGTCAGCGTGGTGACCAGCACGCGCTCGTCCCGCTCGACCCGCGTGCGGACCTCGTGCACCAGGTCGTCGATCTGGCCCTCGGTGGGCTTGACGATCACCTCGGGGTCGATCAGGCCGGTCGGGCGGATGATCTGCTCGACCTGGCCGTCGCCGCGCGACAGCTCGTACGGGCCCGGCGTCGCCGACAGGTACACCGTCTGGCCGATCCGGCCCAGGAACTCCTCCCACTTCAGCGGGCGGTTGTCCATCGCGGACGGCAGCCGGAAGCCGTGCTCGACCAGCGTGCGCTTGCGCGAGGCGTCGCCCTCGTACATCGCGCCGATCTGCGGGACGGTGACGTGCGACTCGTCGATGACCAGGAGGAAGTCCTCCGGGAAGTAGTCGAGCAGGGTGTTCGGCGGGGAGCCGGGCTCGCGGCCGTCGAAGTGCATCGAGTAGTTCTCGACGCCCGAGCAGGTGCCGATCTGGCGCAGCATCTCGATGTCGTAGGTGGTGCGCATCCGCAGCCGCTGGGCCTCCAGCAGCTTGCCCTGCTTCTCCAGCCTGGCGAGCGTCCCCTCCAGCTCCTTCTCGATGCCGGTGATCGCGCGCTCCATGCGCTCGGGGCCGGCCACGTAGTGCGAGGCGGGGAAGACGTAGACCGACTCGTCCTGGCTGATGATCTCGCCGGTGAGGGGGTGCAGGGTGTAGAGCGCCTCGATCTCGTCGCCGAACATCTCGATCCGGACGGCGAGCTCCTCGTAGACCGGGAAGATCTCGATGGTGTCGCCGCGCACCCGGAAGGTGCCGCGGGAGAAGGCGACATCGTTGCGGGCGTACTGGATGTCCACGAAGCGGCGCAGCAGGACGTCCCGGTCGATCTCCTGGCCGACCTTGAGCGGCACCATCCGGTCCACGTACTCCTGCGGGGTGCCGAGGCCGTAGATGCAGGAGACGGATGCGACCACGATCACGTCGCGGCGGGTGAGCAGCGAGTTGGTCGCCGAGTGGCGCAGCCGCTCGACCTCCTCGTTGATCGAGGAGTCCTTCTCGATGTAGGTGTCCGTCTGCGGGACGTACGCCTCGGGCTGGTAGTAGTCGTAGTACGAGACGAAGTACTCGACCGCGTTGTTCGGCAGCAGCTCGCGGAACTCGTTCGCCAGCTGCGCGGCCAGCGTCTTGTTCGGCGCCATCACCAGGGTGGGCCGCTGCAGCTTCTCGATCATCCAGGCCGTGGTGGCCGACTTGCCGGTACCGGTGGCACCGAGCAGCACGACGTCCTTCTCCCCTCCCCTGATCCGCCGCTCCAGCTCGGCGATCGCCGCCGGCTGGTCGCCGTTCGGCTGGAAGGGGCTGACGACCTCGAAGGGCGCCACGGACCGCTCAATACTCGTGATGGGACGCACGAGTCCACCGTACGACCCGCCACTGACAAGCGGGACCGCTTCGCTCAGCCCCGGCCGCAGAACACGCAGGCCGGGTACCAGGCGAGCGGGGTGAGGACCCGGTGGCGGACGCAGCAGGCGGCGGTGACCTCGGCCGGGTCGGCCGCGGCTCCGGAGGCCGGCACGGCGGTGGGGCGGGTGTCCTCGATCATCCGGCGGAGGGTGCGCAGGTGGCCCTCGGTGTACGGGGGGTGGTAGCCGAGCTCGTCCCAGCGGTGCCGGGTGAGGGCCAGGTCGACGACGGCGAGGGCGAAGGCGCGGCCCTGTTCCGGGTCGGGGCCCCAGTCGAGGTCCTCCAGGCGCAGTCCCACCGTGCCGCGGCCCATCAGGTGCTGGTCCTGGCGGGCGAGCTCGGCGGCGAAGCCGTACTCCCAGCCCTGGCGGGCCAGGGCGGTGACCGCGAGCATCAGGACCTCGACCAGCACCTCGGTGGCGCCGTTGCGCAGGTCGAGCTCGTGGCCCCCGCCCTCGAAGAGGTTCACCCCCGGGTCAGCTGCTCGCTGTCGTTCAGCTTCTCGCTGTCGCGGGCGAGGGCGACCAGGCGGGAGACGGCGCGCAGGTACTTCTTGCGGTAGCCGCCGCGGAGCAGTTCCTCGGGGAAAACCTGGTCGAAGGGGATCCCGGAGGCGGTGATGGGCAGTTCGCGGTCGTACATGCGGTCGGCCAGGACGACCAGGCGCAGGGCGGTGGACTGGTCGTCGACCCGGTGCACGCCGCGCAGGCAGACGGCGGTGACGTCGTCCAGCAGCGCGCCGTAGCGGCTGGGGTGGACGGCGGAGAGGTGGGCGAGCAGGGCGTCGAAGCCGTCCAGGGAGGCGCCGGGGGTGCGGGCGGCGGTGGCCTCGACGGCCTCGTCGGAGTACGGCGGCGGGGCGTCGGGCAGGCCGCGGTGGCGGTAGTCCTGGCCGTCGATCCGCAGCGGGCGGAAGTGCGCGGACAGGCCCTGGATCTCGCGCAGGAAGTCGGCGGCGGCGAAGCGGCCCTCGCCGAGCTTCTCCGGCAGGGTGTTCGAGGTGGCGCACAGCTTGACGCCGTTGTCTACCAGGCGGCCGAGCAGGGTGGAGACCAGCACGGTGTCGCCCGGGTCGTCGAGCTCGAACTCGTCGATGCAGAGCAGCGTGTGTCCGGAGAGGGTCCGGACGGCCTGCTGGAAGCCGAGCGCGCCGACCAGGTTGGTCAGCTCGACGAAGGTGCCGAAGGCCTTGGGGCCGGGCGCGGCGTGCCACAGCGAGGCGAGCAGGTGGGTCTTGCCGACGCCGTAGCCGCCGTCGAGGTAGACCCCGGCCGGGCCGGTGGGCGCGGGGGCGGAGCGGCGGAACCAGCTGCGCTTGGGCGCGGAACCGTTTCCTCCCGCGAGGGTGGCCGCGAACTGCTCCAGGACCTGGACGGCCTCGTACTGGCTCGGCTGGCTCTGGTCCGGGATGTACGACCCGAAGCTCACGCCGGCGAACCGGGGCGGCGGAACCATCTCGGCGACCAGCCGCTCAGCGGGCACGACGGGGCGGCGGTCGGTGAGCGCGATCGGGGAGCCGGCCGCGCTCGCGGTGGCTATGGACTCGGTCGCGGTGTCGGGGCGGGAGGCTGCGGGCACGGTAGTAGAGGGTACGCCTGGTCCCGGCCGCCTCCGAACCGCCCGGGGACGGCCTGCGGTGGAACACTGAGGACATGCAACAGTTGATCAGCCCGCTGGGTCGGCCGGTCGCCGATCCGGCCGCTCTGGAGTCGCTCGCCGCCGTGTACGCGTACCCCGAACAGGTGAATCGGGGTCGCCCCTGGCTGCGCGCCAACATGGTGGCCGGCCTGGACGGCGGGGCACGGCTCGACGGCCTGTCCGAGGGGCTCTCCGGCGACGCCGACAAGCGGATCTTCGGGGTGCTGCGGGCGCTGTCGGATGTGGTGCTGGTGGGCGCGGAGACGGTCCGCGCCGAGGGCTACCGGCCGGCCCGGGCCCGCAAGGAGTTCGCGGCGGCCCGGACGGCGGCGGGGCAGGCGCCAGCCCCGGTGATCGCGGTCGTGACCCGCTCGCTGCAGCTGGACCTGACCGCGCCACTGTTCACGGAACCGCTGGTCAGGACGGTGGTGATCACCACCGAGGACGCCTCCGCGGAGCGTCGCCGGGCGGTCGCCGAGGTGGCCGACCTGGTGCTCGCCGGCACCGGTTCGGTGGACCTGCGGGCGGGCGTCGCGGCGCTGGCCGAGCGGGGCTGGACCCGGCTGCTGGCCGAGGGCGGCCCGCGCCTTCTGGGGCAGCTCGCGGCGGCGGACCTGGTGGACGAACTGTGCCTGTCGCTGGCCCCGCTGCTCACCGGCGGCGACGCGCCGCGCATCCTCCACGATGCGGAAATGCCTGACGTGCAGCGGATGCGGCTGGTCTCATTGATCGAGCAGAAAGGATTCCTCTTCACCCGTTACCTGCGTCACCTGGGTTCGGAATGACCCCGTGACCCCCCGATCGTGATCCCGTTATGCGATGCCGGGGCCCGGGGGCCGGCCACTGGAAGGGACTCACGTGTTCAAGACGGTACTGATGATCGAAAAGGCTCTTTCCGCCGCGGACGTGGAGCTCGTCACCACGCTCCACAGCGACGAGAAGGTCTCCTTCGTCGTCCTGATGCAGCCGCGCGGCAAGCAGGACGAACTGCTGCGGGCGCTGGACGACGTCGCCCTCGGCCACCTCGACAAGGTGGTGCGCGAGCACGACGAGTCCGAGAGCGGGCCCACCGTGGCCACCGAGTCGCTGGAGCACAGCCTGCGCCACCTGCGCTCGGCCGGAGCCGAGGCGGTGGGCGAGCTGGTCGAGGAGAAACCCCTGGAACGGCTGCGCGCGGTCGTCGAGGCACACCGGGCGGACGAGGTGGTGGTGCTCACCTCCCCGCACTTCGTGGAGGAGTTCTTCCACCGCGACTGGGCCTCCCAGGCCCGGCACAAGGTGGGGGTGCCGGTGCTGAGGCTGTTCGCCAGCGACTCCTGACTCCGCGCGCCGGTGGTGCAGAATCGTCCTTGCGGTCCCGCCCGCGAGGACGGTTCCGGCGCCTGTGACGTCCGCGACGTTTCCGACGTTTCCGACGTCGGTGACGTGGGTGACGTCGATACGCACCGACCCGTCCGCTTGACCTGTCTGCCCCCGCCCGTACGGAGCCACGCCTTGAACGACGCCGCGCACGACCTGCACGCCCCGCACTTCATCGGCATCGGCGGCGCCGGGATGTCCGGCCTGGCGAAGATCCTCGCAGTGCGCGGTGCCAGCGTCTCCGGCAGCGACTCCAAGGAGTCCGAGACCGTCCTCGCGCTGCGCGCCCTCGGTGCCACCGTGCACGTCGGCCACGCCGCCGAGCACGTGCCGGACGGCACCAGCAGCGTGGTCGTCTCCAGCGCGATCCGCACCGACAACCCGGAGCTGGCCGCCGCCCACGAGCGCGGCATCCCGGTGGTGCACCGCTCCGACGCGCTGGCCGCGCTGATGGGCGGCCGCCGCGCGCTCGCGGTGGCCGGCACCCACGGCAAGACCACCACCACCAGCATGCTCGCCGTCGCCCTCGGCGAGCTGGGCGTCGACCCGTCCTACGCGATCGGCGGCGACCTCGACGCGCCCGGCTCCAACGCCCACCACGGCACCGGCGAGATCTTCGTCGCCGAGGCCGACGAGAGCGACCGCAGCTTCCACAAGTACGCGCCCGAGGTGGCGATCGTGCTCAACGTGGAGCTGGACCACCACGCCAACTACGCCTCGATCGACGAGATCTACGAGTCCTTCGAGACCTTCGTCGGCCGGATCGTCCCCGGCGGCACCCTGGTGGTCTCGGCCGACCACGACGGCGCCCGCGAGCTGACCTCCCGGGTGGCCGGCCGCGAGGGCCTGAACGTGGTCACCGTCGGCGCCGCCGAGGACGCCGACGTCCGGGTCCTCTCGGTGGTCGCCCACGGCATGACCAGTGAGGTCACCGTCGTCCTGGACGGCACCGAGCTGACCTTCACCGTCTCGGTGCCCGGCCGCCACTACGCCCACAACGCCGTCGCCGCGCTCGCCGCCGGCGTCGCGCTGGGCGTCCCGGCCGCCGACCTGGCCAAGGCGCTCGGCGCCTACACCGGCGTGCGCCGCCGCCTGCAGCTCAAGGGCGAGGCCGCCGGCGTCCAGGTGATCGACTCCTACGCCCACCACCCCACCGAGATGGCCGCCGACCTGGAGGCGATCCGCGAGGGCCTGGACGGCGCGGGCCGGGTGCTGGTGGTCTTCCAGCCGCACCTGTTCAGCCGCACCCAGCAGCTCGCCGAGGAGATGGGCCAGGCCCTGGCGCTGGCCGACGCCTCCGTGGTGCTCGACATCTACCCGGCCCGCGAGGACCCGATCCCGGGCGTGACCAGCGAGCTGATCATCGACGCCGCCCACCGGGCCGGCGCCGAGGTGACCGCCGAGCACTCCTTCGCCGCCGCCCCCGCCCTGCTGGCCGGCCTCGCCCGCCCCGGCGACCTGCTGCTCACCATGGGCGCGGGCGACGTCACCAACCTCGGGCCGGAAATTCTGGAGCAGCTCGCGAACGTTGCTTCCAACGTCTGACGTACGTCCGCCGCGACCGGGAGCCGTGATGAGCTACGAGATCGAGAAGTCCGAGGCCGAGTGGCGCGCCCAGCTCAGCCCGGAGGAGTACCACGTGCTCCGCGAGGCGGGCACCGAGCGCCCGTTCGCCGGTGAGTACACCGACACCAAGACGGTCGGCGTGTACGGCTGCCGGGCCTGCGGCGCGGAGCTGTTCAGCTCCGCGACCAAGTTCGACAGCCACTGCGGCTGGCCGTCGTACTACGCGCCGCTGGCGGAGGACCGGGTCCAGTACATCGAGGACACCACGCTCGGCATGCGCCGGGTCGAGGTGCGGTGCGCGCGCTGCGGCGGCCACCTGGGGCACGTCTTCGACGGCGAGGGCTACGGCACGCCGACGGACCAGCGGTACTGCATCAACAGCATCTCGCTGACGCTCAGGCCCGCCGAGTAGGACGGGCGGCAGGAGGCCCGGACACCGCACGGTGTCCGGGCCTCCGTGCTGTCCGGGTCCCTGCCGCCCGGCTTTCGTGCCGTCCGGGCACTACCCCGCCGTCGGCTCGAAGCGGACCGGGAGGTGCACCAGGGCGCGGTGGAACGGGCCCGGGCGCCAGAGCAACTCCTCGGCCGGGGTGGCCAGTTCGAGGTCGCTGAGGCGGCTGCCCAGCTGCTCGATCGCGGTGATCGCGATCAGCAGGGCCGGGTCGCGGGCCGGGCAGGCGTGCGGGCCGGCCGCCCAGGCCAGGTGGGCGCTCTCACCGCTGCGCAGTTCGCCGCCGTCGGTGGGCGGCGCGGCCTGGGAGTTGGCGGCCGCGTAGGAGACCAGCAGGAGGGTGCCGGCCTTGATCTCGCGGCCGTGGAAGACGATGTCGTAGCGCGGGTAGTGGGCCGAGAGGTTGGCCAGCGGCGGTTCGTGCCAGAGCACCTCGTCGATCGCCTGGTAGGCGGTCATCGCGCCGCCGAACAGCGAGCCGGCGTAGCGGGCGTCGGTGAGCAGGCGCAGCAGAGCGTTGCCGATCAGGTTGGTGGTCGGCTCGTGCCCGGCGATCATGGTCAGGCTGATCTGCCGGATCGCCTCGTCGTCGTCCAGCCCGACCGGGTGGGTGACGAACCAGGAGGTGAGGTCGTGCCGGGGGCGTTCGCGGCGCTCGGCGACCATGGCGGTGACCACCGCGAGGAGCTTCCCGTACGCGGCGCCGGCCTGCGCGGTGGACTCGATCAGTCCGGTGATCGCGGCGACCACCTCGGCGTGCTGCTCCTCGGGCACCCCGAACCAGGTGGTGAGCACGAAGGCGGGCAGCTGGCGGGCGTACTCGGCGATCAGGTCGGCGCGGCCGACCGCGGCGAAGCGGTCGATCAGCCGGTGGGCGGTCTCGGCGACCTGGCGCTGCAGCCGGTGCGGTTCGAACAGCGCGAGGGCGTCGGTGATCGCCGCGCGGTAGCGGGCGTGCGTCTCGCCGTCGGTGAACAGGGCGGTCGGGCGGTAGCCGAGGACCGGCAGCAGCGGGGAGTCCGGCGGGACGGTCTGCTGCCAGGCGCGGGAGTCCTTGGAGAAGGTGTCGGAGTCGCGCAGCAGGTCCAGGGCGGCCTGGTAGTCGGTGACCAGCAGGGCCTCCACCCCGGGCGCGATCTCCACCGGGGCGACCGGGCCGTGCCGACGCAGCCGCTCGTACACGAGTTGGGGGTCGGCGGCGAAGACCGGGCCGTGGATCGGGGTCGGGCGGGTCTCGACGGTCACGGGCGCTCCTGGGAGGCGGTGGAGGCGGCGGGCAGGGCCTCGAGCACGTGCTCGGCCAGCGCGATCAGCGCGTCCAGGCTGGCCTCGCGCTCGCGGGCGTCGCAGAGCAGCAGCGGGGTGGCGGGGTGCAGGTCCAGATGGGCGCGGAGCACCGCGACCGCGTGGACCGGCGCGTCCGGGAAGCAGTTGACGGCGACGGCGTACGGCAGGCCCTGCTCCTCGACCATGTCCATGATCTCGAAGGAGTCGGACAGCCGACGGGTGTCGGCGAGCACCAGGGCGCCCAGGGCGCCACGGGCGATGTCCTGCCAGAGCGGGAAGAAGCGGCGCTGGCCGGGGGTGCCGAACATGTAGAGCACGACGTTGCCGGGCAGGGTGAGCCGGCCGAAGTCCACGGCGACGGTGGTGGTGGTCTTCTCGGGCAGGCCGGCCAGGTCGTCCACCGGCCGTCCGGTCTCCGTCATCGCCTCCTCGGTGTGCAGGGTGGCGATCTCGGAGAGGGTGCGGATGAGGGTGGTCTTGCCGACCCCGAACGGGCCGGCCACCACCAGCTTCATCAGCGTCTGGTCCCGGTCGGGCAGGTAGCCCACCCCGGCCGGCCGACCGGCCGGCTGCCCGGCCGGGTCACCGACGGCCCGGCCGACGGGGTCACCGGCCCAATCACCGGCCCAATCACCGGCCCAGTCACCGGAGCGCACGGAGTCCAACGAGGAGCCTCTCGACGATGGAGCGGTCGGTCTGCTGGGCGCGCGGGATCGGCGCGCGGGCGTGCAGACAGCCCGCCGCGACCAGATCGGCCGCGAGGAAGACGGTGGCGCTGACCGGCAGGCGCAGGTGCGCGGCGGCCTCCACCACGGTCAGCGCGCCGGGGCGCAGCAGTTCCCAGAGCCGGCGGTGTTCGGGTTCGAGCCCGGTCGGCGGGTCGGCGCGGTCGGCGAACAGGACGGTGAGCCGCTCGAAGCCCTCGGTGCCGGGGCGGCTGCGGCCGCCGGTGGCCAGGTAGGCGGGCACCATCCGCCTGCGGGGGGCGGCGGTCATGACCGGGCGGTGTCGTCCTGCCGCCGGGGCGGGCTCGCGAGCGCGCGGCCCAGGGCGGCGACCTGCACCTGCATCTGGTAGGACACGTTGCCGAGTTGGGCGTCCGGGGCGGTGAACACGGCGAGCGAGGTGTTCTCCCCGGCCGGGACGACGATGGCGTAGCCGAGGTCGGACTCCACCACGGTCTGGGCCAGTCGCGGCCGCTCGGTGTCGGTGAACGCGGTGGTGAACGCGCGGGCGGCGGCGTGCACCGTGGCGGTCATCGCGGCGACCCGCTCGGCGGAGGCCCGCCCCAGGCCGCCCGAGGCGCCTTCGACCAGGCCGTCCCCGGTGGCGATGACCGCGTGCAGCACACCCGGCAGCTCCAGCAGCGGGGTCAGCACCCACGAGATCTCGTCGGTGGCGGTCGGGCTCGGCGAGTTGCTCACTGCTCGGCTCCTTCTAAGGTCGTCGGGCCGGTGGTGTGGTCACCGGTGGGGCGGGCGGCGACGGGGTCGCCGGGGGTGGCGGGGTTGCCGGCGGTGCTCGTGCTGTCCTCGGTCGGCGCGCCCTCGCGGGCGGCGCTCTCGCGGGCAGCGCTCTCACGGGCGGCGCGCTCCCCTGCGTCGCTCTCGCGGGCGGCCTGCGCCACGGCGGCGCGGCCGGAGTCGGTGCCCTGCTGCAGCGCCTGCCAGTGGGCGGCAGCCTGCTCGGGGGACCGGCCGGGGGCGGCGGTGGCGGTGGCGGTGGGCGTACCGGCCTCCTCGGCGGCCAGCGGACGGCGGCGGCGCCGGGTGGGCAGGCCGGTGCCGTCATCGGCCGGAGAGTCCGGAGAAGCCGGGAACTCCGGAGTGTCCGGGGAGCCCTGGGAGGCCCCGGAGTCCGCAGCCGGCGCGTCCGCCGCCGGGCCGGCCACCGGGCCGTTCGCGCCCGGGTCGGGTACCACGTGGATGGCCGGTGCCGGGTGCGGTCCGGGCTGGTGGTGGCGGTCCGCGAGCTGCGGGCCGTCCTGCTCGTCGGCGGCGCGCATCGGCGGGACGGCGGCGACGGTGGGCGCGGGGGCGGGCCCGGCGCCGGCTCGCAGCGGCAGCGGGGTGAGCACCGACAGCGGCTGCCCGTCGTCGACGACGGTCACCAGCCCGGCCGGGATGCGCAGGATGGTCCGCATGCCGCCGTACGGCGAGGGCTCGATGTGGCAGGAGAAGCCGTACTGGCGGGCCAGTTTGCCGATCACCGCGAAGCCGGTCTTGGGCGGGTTGCCGAGTTCGGTGAGCAGGAGGTCCGGCGGGCCGGCGAGCAGTCGGCGGGCGCGGTGCAGCTGGTCCTCGTCCATGCCGATGCCGCTGTCGTCGATGATCACCAGCGCGCCGCGGCCGACCTGCTGGACGGTGACCGGGACGTCGGTCTCCGGGTGGGAGTAGGCGGTGGCGTTGGCGAGCAGTTCGGCGATGGTGACGGCGATCGGCTCGGCGGCCCGGGCGACCACCGCGAGCCGATGCTCCCGCAGGTGGTTGGCGACCTTGATCCGGCCGTAGCCGGGCACCCGGGAGAGCGCGCCGACGACGACCTCGGCGAGCGGCGAGTCGGTGCGGGCCAGGCCCGGCCAGGCCTCGCAGAGCACGCCGACGGTCTGGATCCGGCGCAGCGCGATCTCGTTGCGGAAGTCGACCTCCAGCAGCCGGGGGTCGTCGTTGTCGTGCTGGAGGTGCTGGACCAGGCTCTGGATCTGGTAGAGCAGGGTCTGGATCCGGGAGGTGGCGCCGCGCATGGCGGCACGGGCGGCGGCGTCCACCCGTTCGCGCTCGTCGGCGAGGGCGGCGGCGGTGGCGTCCAGGACGGACTGCAGGGCCCGGACGGCCTCCGGGCCGGCGGCCTGCGGGTCCAGCGGGCCGACCAGCGGGGCGTTGGCGTGGGTGAGCCGTACGGCGGTGGCGGCGACCCGTTCGCGGGCGAGATGGCCGATCTCGGCGAGCAGCGCGGCGGCGCGGGCCTCGGCGGCGGCGCGGCGATGGTCGGCCTCCTCGGCGCGGGTGGTCGCGGCGGCGCCCTGCTGGGCGGCGTCCCGGACGGCTTCCTGCGCTTCCCGGGCCGTGTCCTGGGCCTCGTGGACGGCGTCCTCGGCGGCGCGGGTGCGGCCCTCCGCCCGCCGGGCCTCCTCGGTGGCGCGCCGGGCGGTGTCCTGCGCCTCGCGCAGTTGCTGCTCGGCGCGGGCAAGCCGGCCCTCGGCGACGCGGGCGCGCTCCTCGGCCCGGGTGAGCGCGGTCTCGGCGGCCGCCGCGCGGGCGACGGCCCCGGCCCGGCCGCGGGCGAGCACGGCCGCGGCCACGGCGGCGACCAGCGCCAGGGCGATCAGCGCGATCTGCGTCATCGGAGTCCTCGGGGGTGCTTGCGGGGCGGGCCGGACGGGGCGGGGCGGGCGGGTCAGGCCAGGAGGCCGGGGCGGGGCCGGTTTCCGGGCGGGGTCGGACTTGGGCGGGCGGGGGGCTCAGCCCCGGTCGGAGCGCGGGCGCGAGATCCGGGCGACGGCGTCCTCGGCCAGCTCCCGGGCGACCAGGGCGACCTGTCCCATGGCGTCCAGCGCGCCCGGCGCCGCCGAGCCGTCCAGGTGCCGGTACTCGGCCGCGACGGTGAGCACCAGCCGCTCGGGCAGGCCGAGTTCGGGGTGGCGCTGCTCGGCGATGACCCGCCGGGCGGCGTCCAGCGCGGGTATGCCGGCGGCGTGCAGGGTGTGGGCGCGCTCGCGGACGTACGCGAGGTAGCCGATGTGCTCCCGGACGCCCTCGCGGTCGAGCACCGGGCCGTGGCCGGGGACGAAGATCTCCGCGCCGGTGGCCAGGGCCTGCTCGCAGGCGCCGACGATGTTCTCCAGTGGGCCGGCCCAGTGCGAGGGGTGGTCGCCGGGCTGCTCGGGCGTCGAGGCGAAGATCACGTCGCCGGTGAACACCGCGCGCTGGTGCGGGAGGTGGACCATCAGGTCGCCGCCGGTGTGGGCGGCGGGCAGGCTGGTGATCTGCACGGGGTAGCGGCCGACCCGCAGCTCCAGCTCGCCGGTGAAGACGGTGTCCGGGTGCACCGGGTCGGTGCCGGACCAGTCGAACCGCCCGAAGTGCTCCCTGAGGTAGCCGCCGAGCAGGGAGTCCGGGTCACTGTTGGTGACGAGGGCGTGCTGCTGCTGCGGGGTGGGCTCCCAGTGGATGTGCTCCAGCGCCTCGCGGGTGGCGATCACCTCGGCGTCCGGTAGCACCCCGGCGCCCCACAGGTGGTCGCCGTTGGCGTGGGTGACGACCACCCGGTCGACCTCGACCCCGGCCGGCAGCAGCCGGCGGCTCGCGGCGAGGAACTCCCCGGCCATCGAGGGGTCGTAGGGGGTGTCGATCCAGAGCGCGGTCGTCTCGGAGGCCAGCAGGCCGCAGTTGGCCAGGCCCCAGCCCCGCTTCGGGGGGAGCCACACGTACAGGTCCTCGGCAATCGCGCTCACGTTCGCACGGTTGATCGTCATGTGCGCGATTATGCCCATGATGCGCCAGGAGTGGGGCAAAACCTGTACGTCCACCAGGAGTTCATGACCCGGTCTCACCCGTGCTGTCCGGATTCGCACCACGTGGTCGAGACCAATTATCTCACTGTTCGGGACGACTGACGGGCACCTCGCCCCGGAAGCCCGACGGGACCTCCGACCGGGGCGCGGGCAGGACGCGGCAGACCTCGACCGTGACGTCCACGGTGTCCAGCCCGATCACCCGGCCCTCCACCGCGACGAATCCTTTCTCCCCCGAGCGGAAGAGCGCCGCCAGCGGGGAGGTCCGGCTCGCCGTGGTCAGCGCCTCCACCGCCATCGCCGAGCCGAACGCGAACACCCCGCAGAGCACCACGCAGGGCGCGTGCCGGGGCGTGCGGGTCACGAAGATGAAGCCGTGATCGCGGATCAGCTCCCCGGTCGGGTTGAACAGCGCCTCGAAGGTCATTCCGCCCCACCGGGCGCGGGCTGCCTCCGGGTACTCGATCGCGAAGTCGGGGAACACCGCGTCCAGCACGCCGCCGGAGTAGGCGTTGACGCTCGGGCCGCCGATCGAGAAGGTCGGCATCCGCGGGTCCTGCGCGCCCGCCACCACCAGCTCGATCGTCGCCTTCCGGTTGACCTTCCGCAGCAGGTCGGTGAGTTCCGCTATGGCCCTCGCCTCGGCCATCGGCATGAACAGCACGTTCTTAGGCCCGCGGCTGGTCAGCTGGCAGCCGTCCGTGGTGAAGGCGAACTCCGCGACCTCGATGCTCGGCGTGATGATCTGCACCCGGCTGTACGGCGCCAGCAGCGCCCGCAGGAAGCCGTAGCGCAGGAACAGTCTGGTCCGGGCGAGGGAGTGGGCCGCGAGGAAGCCGATCACGGCCGGAACCGATGCGACCAACACCTGGAGCAGAAGGTCCATATCATCCCCTCGGAGGAAGACTCGACCACGAACTGTGTGCCCTGGTTAAGTCCCCGCCCGTGGCCGAAATACCCCCCTCGCGGCCATTCCGAGCGTCAGAATCACCGCACCGAGGGTCACTTCAGGCGCTTGATGCCCTTGCGCTCCCCGGCGCAGCGCTCGTACCCGAGCCATGCGTTGATCGCGAGCATCGGCGCGTTGGTCTCGTCGTTGGAGGTGTACGCGCGCCGGTAGCCCGCCGCGGCCGCCAGGCGCAGCGACTCCAGCTTGGCCAGCTTGACCAGGCCGCGCCCGCGGAAGGCCCGGCGGCTGGCGCTGAACGCGGACCAGTAGCGGTCCACGCCGTCGGTCTGCGCCATGGTGAACGCGGCCGGTTCGCCGTCCACCACGGCGACGACGGTCAGCGCCCGGTCCAGGTCCGGCCGGGCCCAGAAGCTGCGCAGCCAGTCCTCGTACTCCAGGGCGTCCATCGGCACCTCGCCGGGCTCGTCCCGGAGGGCGTCCGCATCGACCAGGAACAGCGGGCGCGGGTCGTCCGCCCAGTCGGTGGCCGGGCGCAGCTCGACGCCGGCCGGCCGTACAGGCGCCTGCGGCAGCGGCAGCGCCAAGTCCCGCCCGCCAAACTGGGCCGCGCGCCCGATCTCGTAGCCCCGGGCTGCGCCGAAGGCCAGCGAGGCGGGCTCGTCGTCCAGCCAGGTGTGCAGTTCGGTCACCCCGTGCTCGGCCAGGTGCCGTTCGGCCGCGGCCAGCAGCGCGGTGGCCGCGCCGCGCCGCCGGAACTCCGGCCGCACACTGCCGTTGGCGTACCCGACGCCGGCGGCCGTCGTCCCGAGCACCAGCGCGCAGCGCACCGCGCCGACCACCCGGCCGTCGCACTCGGCGACGAAGGTGCGGAAGTGCTCGTCGGGGTTCGGCTGGTCGTTCAGCCAGAGCAGGGCCTCGGCGGACATCACCAGGTGCTCGCGCCCGGCCCGGTGGGCGGCCGCCACCGCATCGGCGTCTCCGGGGCGGAATTCACGGATGGTCAGGGAAGTCGAAGAAGTCAAAGAAATCATAGGTTCCCACGCTAGCCGGGCACGCCCCCGCACCGCCTCCGATTTCCCGCCGGAACGGCGCCCCACCTGCGGGGACGGCCTCGGCCGGGGATCGAAGTCCATTATCGTCAGAACGGCAAGCTCAAATAATGCTCTGAGAAGACCGGGTGAGGCTTGGCAGCCACCCCGCTCGGGGACATCCTCAGCAACAACGGCCGCGTGGTCCTGCCGACGACGCCCGCACCACCCGACGGCCCTTCCCACCCCGGCCCTCAGAAGGGGGCGAACCGATGACTTCCCCTGCCCTGGCCCTGCCCGTACGGACCACCGGCGACCCCGCCGCCCCCACCCGTCTGGGCGTCGGCCTCGGCTGGCGCGGCGAGATCGACACCGTGGTCGAGCGCCAACCCGGCCTGGACTGGGTCGAGGTGGTCGCCGAGAACATCTGCGCCGGCCACCTGCCCCACTCGCTGACGGTGCTGCGCGAACGCGGCGTCACCGTCGTCCCGCACGGCGTCGGCCTCGGCCTCGGCGGCGCCGACCTGCCCGATCCCGGCCGCCTCGCCCAACTCGCCGACACCGCCCTGGCACTCGGCTCCCCGCTGGTCACCGAGCACCTGGCCTTCGTGCGGGCCGGCGGCCTGGAGGCCGGTCACCTGCTGCCCGTCCCCCGGACCCGGGACTCGCTGCGGGTGATCGCCGAGAACGTCCGGATCGCCCAGGACCAGCTCCCGGTGCCGCTCGCCCTGGAGAACATAGCCGCCCAGCTCGCCTGGCCGGACGACGAGTTCACCGAGGGTCAGTTCCTCGCCGAGCTGGTCGAGCGCACCGGCGTCCGGCTGCTGATCGACGTCGCCAACCTGCACACCAACCGGGTCAACCTCGGCGTCGACCCGGCCGCCGAACTCGACCGCCTGCCGCTGGAGGCGCTCGCCTACGTCCACGTCGCGGGCGGCACCCTGGTCGACGGGATCTGGCACGACACGCACGCCCACCCCGTCACCGAACCCGTGCTGGAGGTGCTGGCCGAGCTCTGCGCCCGGATCGCACCGCCCGGCGTCCTGCTGGAGCGGGACGCCAACTTCCCGCCGCCCAGCGAGCTGGCCGGTGAACTGGACGCCATCCGCCGGGTGCTGGAGGGGAGCACCCGGCGGATGGGCGACCTCACCACGGCCACCGGCCCCACCGGGGCGACCGATCCGACCACGACGGCCGGCCCGACCGCGCCCCGGGACGCCACCGCCGCCCGGGAGCGCCTGGCCCGGCGCCAGGAGGAGCTGCTGGCCGCCCTGGTGGCCGGCGGGCCCGTCCCGCCCGGCTTCGACCCGGCCCAGGTCCGCGCCCAGGCCACCGGCCTCGCCGCCAAGCGGCGCGACACCACCGCCAAGGTGGCCCCGGAGCTGCCCCGCCTGCTCGGGGAGCAGTACGGGCCGCTCTTCCTCCGCTACGCCCGCACCCACCCGCAGAACGGCGGCTACCGCGCCGACGCCCGGGCCTTCGCCCAGTGGGTGCTCACCGACGGCGGCCAGCCCGCCACCGACCACCGCCGGGCCCTGGAGCAGTGGCTCCACCCGGCACCCGTACGGCCGTCCGGCCCGCTCGCGCGTCTGCGCCGGGCCCTGCACGGCTAGCGACCCATCGTCATTCCGGGGGAACCGCCCATGTGGCACGACATTTACTTCATCATCCCGGCCGCCCTGCTGGTGGCCGCCGCCCTGTACGCCGCCCACACCCGGCAGCGGATCGGCCACGTCCCGTACGCCAAGGGCCTGCCCGGCCGCGGTCTGCCGCTGCTCGACACCGCGTTCCTGTCCGGCGGACCGGGCCGGGTCTTCGACACCGCCCTGGTCCGGATGCACCTGGGCGAGCAGGTCGTGATCAGCCGCTCCGGCCTGGTCACGCTCACCGGCGGCAAGCCGTACGACGCCGTCGACCAGGCGATCCAGGAGGCCGCCGGGCCCACCGGCAGCCGTGAACTCGCCCCGCTGCGCCGCATGGTGATGCGCTCCGCGGCCGTCCAGGAGATCGGCGACCGGCTCGCCGACCGCGGGTTGATGCGCCGCCCCGAACGGATGCACCGGGCCCGGACCGCCCGTCGGCTGCTCTGGCTCGCGATGCTCGTCGTCGTGGCCTTCGCCGTGGCCTCCGAGCTGATCGACGGCGTCTACGGGCCCGACCACCCCAACCTCTGGATCCCGGGCTTCCTGCTGTTCGCGGGCGCCGTCTCGCTGCTCGCCACGAGGCCGGTCAGGGGCCGGATCACCCCGGCCGGGACGCGCCAGCTGACCCTGATGGACGGCTCGCCGTGGACGCCCAGCTCCGGTGTGTCACCCAAGCTGGTGGGCGGCGCGCTGCTGGGCGCGCTCGCGCTGGGCGGGCTGGCCGCCGCCGGGCTGGAGAACCAGGAGTTGGAGGCCGCGATGCTGGCCGCGACAGCCGAGGAGGAGGCGATGCGGCAGGCTTCCGCGAGCTCGTCCTGGTTCGCCTCGTCGGCCTCCTCTTCCTCGTCGTCCTCGTCCTCCTCCTCGTGTTCGTCGTCCTCCACCTCGTGCTCCTCGAGCTCCTGGTGTGGTTCCTCCGGCTCCGGGTCGTCCGGCTGCGGCTCGTCCAGCTGCAGCTCCGGCTCCAGCAGCTGCGGGTCGTCGTCCAGCTGCGGCTCCTCGTCCTCCAGCTGCGGATCCAGCTGCGGCTCGAGCTGCGGCGGCGGCTGCGGCGGCTCCTGACGCCCGCCCGGCCCGCGCCGAGGGGAAATCGCACGGTTTCGGCTCGTCGTACCGTCGCGGTTCGTCCCACGGCCGACGTCACAGTTCGGTATCGCGGACCGGGAAGGCGTTCCCCGCACCATCGGGCCAGGCATAGAACAAGGCCATGTGGTTGCTGTTCCTGATACCGGCCTGTGTCGCGGCGGTGCTCTCCTGCCTCCGGCTGGTCCGAATGACCGCCACCGCCGACGCCCTGGCCGAACAGGACGGGCTGCGCCCACCGGAAGCCGTCGGCATCGGGCTCTACGAGACCGCCTACCTGGCCGGCGGCCCGGACCGGGTGGTCGAACTGGCCCTCGTCCTGATGGCCGGCCGGGGCCGGCTGCACCTGGCGCACACCGGCTGGACCACCGTGGTCGACCCCAGGGGCCGCAGCCGCCTGGAACGGGCCGTCATCGCCACCGTCGGCCCCGAGGGCCAGTGCCGCACGGACGAGCTGCGCCGCGCGATGGCCGAGCACCCCACCGTGCTGGAGATCGGCGCCCGGCTCTCGCTGGCCGGCCTGGCCACCCCGGCCCTGGTGCAGCGCAACACCGTCGTGGTGGTCCGGCAGGTCCGGCACGCGCTGCTGCTGTCGCTGCTCCTGCTGGCCGTCTCGCTGGCCGTCAGCGGCTTCACCGGCGGTGACACCCTCGCCCCGCTCGCCTGGTTCTCGCTGCCGCTCGTGCTCACCTCGGGCACCCTGCTGATGGCCCGGGTCGACGTCTACCCCTACACCCGCTGGGCCTCCCCGATCGGCCAGGAGGTGCTGCGCGAGGTCCGCCCGGCCCGCCAGCGCGGCCTCGCCGACGACGAGGAGCGCGAACTGCTCACCGCCGTCGCCATGAACGGCCCGGCCGTCCTCCCCGACGCCCGCTTGCGCGCCGCCCTGCGCCCCCACCGCACCTGAGCCCGCCGCCCGGGCGTCACGACGGCGCGTCACAACGGCGGAGGCCGGTTCCCCGTACGTACGGGGAACCGGCCTCCGAAGGAACCGCGGTCGCTCAGACCAGGCCGTTCAGCAGCTCGCTGACCGGCTTGCGGCGGCCGGTGAAGAACGGCACCTCCTCGCGGACGTGCAGCCGGGCCCGGGACGGGCGCAGGTCGCGCATCAGGTCGACGATCCGGTGCAGCTCGTCCGCCTCGAAGGCGAGCAGCCACTCGTAGTCGCCGAGCGCGAACGAGGCGACCGTGTTGGCCCGCACGTCCGGGTAGCCGCGCGCCATCTTGCCGTGCTCGGCGAGCATCGCGCGCCGCTCCTCGTCCGGCAGCAGGTACCACTCGTAGGAGCGCACGAACGGGTACACGCAGACGTAGTCGCGCGCGCGCTCGTCGGCCAGGAAGGCCGGGATGTGCGACTTGTTGAACTCGGCCGGGCGGTGCAGCGCCATGTTCGACCAGACCGGCTCCAGGTGGCGGCCCAGGCCGGTGCGACGGAAGCGGTTGTACGCCTCCTGGAGGTCGTCCGAGTCCTCGGCGTGCCACCAGACCATGATGTCGGCGTCCGCGCGCAGAGCGGAGACGTCGTACGTGCCGCGCACGGTCACGTCCTTCGCGGCCAGCTGCTCGAACAGCCCGTCCACCTCGGCGGCCAGGGCGGCGCGGTCCTCGGGCAGGGCGCCCTTGAGCTTGAACACCGACCACATGGTGTAGCGGATGACCTGGTTCAGGTCGCGCGCCTTCTTCTTCTCGGGCCGCTGCTCCGGCTCCCGCTCAACGCTCTCAGTCATGCGCCCATTGTCCTCTCCGTGGAACCTTCCCCGGTCGCCGGGGTCAACAGTCTGTCGACGGCGGCCACCGCGGCGGCCGCCGATCCGATGCACGCCGGAATGCCCACCCCGTCGTACGCGGCGCCGCACAGCGCCAGCGCGCCCACCCGTTCGGCCGCCGCCCGGACCCTGGCCACCCGGTCCGGGTGACCCACCGGGTACTGCGGCAGGCCGGCCGTGAAGCGTGAGACGAAGGTGTCGTACGGCCGGGCGGTCAGCCCGATCGCCTCCCGCAGGTCCGCCAGCGAGCGGGCCACCAGCTCCTCGTCCGGCAGGCCCAGCGCCTCCTCCTCGCGGTGCCGGCCCAGCGAGGTGCGCAGCAGGAACGCGTCCGGCGCGGAGCGCTCCAGCCAGCCCCACTTGTTGGAGGAGAAGGTCGACGCCTTGATCCGCCGCCCGTCCACCGGCGGCACCAGGAACCCGCTGCCGCTGGGGAGTTCGGCCAGATCGGAACGCCGGAACGCCAGCGTCACCAGCGCCATGCCCGCGTACTCGACGGTGTCCAGCTCGACGGCGGCCGCCGGGGCGTCCGCGCGCAGCAGCCGGGCTGCGGCCGGGGCCGGGACCGCCAGCACCACGGCGTCCGCGTGCAGCACCTCGCCGCCGGCCACCACCCGCCAGCCGTCGGGGGTGCGGCGCAGCTCGTCCACCGGGGCGTCCGTGCGCAGGTCCACACCCGCCTTGACGCAGGCCGCGGCGACCGCCTCCGGCAGGGTGCCGAGGCCCCCGCGCAGACCGTTGAACACCGGGCTGCCGACCACCTGCGGCCGGGACGCCAGCTCGTGCACCCCCTCGACCAGCGAACCACCGCCCCGGGCGATCGCCAGCAGTTGCGGTACGGCGGCGCGCAGCGAGATCTCGTCGGCGCGACCGGCGTAGACGCCGCCCAGCAGCGGCTCGACCAGCCGGTCCACCACCTCCCGGCCCAGCCGGTCGGCGACGTAGCGGCCGATCGCGACGTCCTCCCCCACCTCGGTCGGCTCCTCGTGCCGGGCCCGCTCCAGCCCCTCGGCGGTGAGCACCCCGGACGCCGCCAGCGCCTCCAGGTCGCCCGGTACCCCCATCACCTGCCCGCCCGGCAGCGGCCGCAGCGCCCCGCGCGTCCAGATCGCGGCCTTCGCGGTGGTCGGCGGCTCCAGCTCCTCCCCCAGCCCGACCGCCCGCGCCAGCTCCACCGCCTCCGGCCGCCGGGCCAGCACCGACTCGGCCCCGAGGTCCACCCGGACCCCGCCGACCTCCCCGCCCCACAGCTTCCCGCCGACCCGCCCCGACGCCTCCAGCACCGTCACCCGCGCCCGCGGCGCACCCCCGGCCGCTCCGCTCAGAAAAGCGGCCGCAGCCAGCCCCGCGATCCCACCACCGACGACGACGACCCGTGCATCCGACATGCCTCGCAGTCTCGCAGGTCCTTACACCGAACCCTCAATCCCCCGCACGCTTCGACCGGGGCACAAGCCCAGCGAGATCGACGGCGACGGGGAACGGCACCGGCCGTTCCAGCGTGCCCCGGAAGATCCCGGCAGCCACGTACGTGGAGGTCGGGACGTCCAATTCATAGACGTGCACGACCGGCAAGCCGTCCTCCTCCTCGACAATCCAGTAGTGCGGGATACCCGCTTCGGCGTACTTGCGGACCTTTACAGTGCGGTCGCGATGGGCGGACTCAGGGGAGACGACCTCCACGACGAGCACCACGTCAGCGGGGGCGTACCAGGTCCGGTCCGGGTCGTACGCCGCGGTGGCTACCACCACGTCAGGCTCCGGCCGGTTGCGCGGGTCAAGCTTGATTGTCATCTCACGCTCGGCGACCGTTCCGTCAGGAACCGAGTGCTCCAACACGGCGGTTAGCCGCGACACCACCTGACTGTGCCACGAGCGCTGCGGGGACATCATGAAGACCAGGGCTCCATCGATCAGTTCGGTGTGCCGCGGCGCCTGCGGCAGGTGGTCGAGGTCGTCGGCGAACCAACCCTCGTCTCTGGGGGCGTACATCCAGTCCGGCAGCTCACTCATGACCTCAAGATAGCGAGTTCAAGGACACGAGGAACCGCCGCTTAGGGTGTGTGCTATGGAGCCGATCATGGTGAGTGCGTGTCTGGCAGGCGTGCCGTGCCGGTACGACGGGCGGGCGAAGACCTCCGAGGGTGCGCTGCGCCTGGTGGAGGAGGGGCGGGCCGTCGTGGTGTGCCCGGAGGGGGCGGGCGGGTTGCCGACGCCGCGGCCGCCGGCGGAGATCGTGGGCGGGGACGGCGCGGACGTGCTGGACGGGCGGGCGCGGGTGGTGGACGCGACCGGGGCGGACTGCACCGGGGAGTTCCTGGCCGGCGCCCGGGCGGCGCTCGCCGCCGCAGAGGCGGCGGGGGCGCGGCGGGCGGTGCTGATGGCGCGCAGCCCGTCGTGCGGCTGCGGGCAGGTGTACGACGGGACGTTCACCGGGGAGCTGCGCCCCGGCGACGGCGTGACGGCGGCGCTGCTGCGGCGCGCGGGGATCGAGGTCACCGCCGGGTAGCGGGCCCCCGGGATCCGGAGGCCCGCCACCGTGGAGGGGTCAGCGCGCGCTGGCCTCGTGGACGAAGGCGACGAGCCGGCTGAGCGCGTCCGGGTCCATGGACGGCATGACGCCGTGGCCGAGGTTGAAGATGTGACCGCTGGTGCCGAGCGCCTCGGCGGCCTGCAGCACCTCGCGGGCCTTGGCCTCCACGACCTCGGTGGGCGCGAACAGCACCGCCGGGTCGAGGTTGCCCTGCAGGCCCTTGCCGGGGCCGACCCGCTCGGCGGCGACGTTCAGCGGCACCCGCCAGTCCACGCCGACGATGTCCGCGCCGGCCTGGCCCATCAGCCCGAGCAGTTCGCCGGTGCCGACGCCGAAGTGGATGCGCGGCACGCCGTACCCGGCGACAGCGTCGAAGACCTTCGTGCTGGCCGGCATCACCGAACGGCGGTAGTCCTCCGGCGCGAGCGAGCCGACCCAGGAGTCGAACAGCTGGACCGCCGAGGCGCCGGCCTCGATCTGCACCTTGAGGAAGGCCGAGGTGATGTCGGCGAGCCGGTCCACGAGGGCGGCCCACAGCTCGGGCTGCCCGTACATCATGGCCTTGGTGTTCTCGTGGTTCTTGGACGGGCCGCCCTCGACCAGGTAGCTGGCCAGCGTGTAGGGCGCGCCGGCGAAGCCGATCAGCGGGGTCTCGCCGAGTTCGTCCACCAGCAGGCCGATGGCCTCGGTGATGTAGGGGACGTCGTCCGGCTCGAGCGGGCGCAGCCGCTGGAGGTCGTCGAAGGTGCGGATCGGGTCGGCGATGACGGGGCCGATGCCGGGCTTGATGTCGACGTCGATGCCGACCGCCTTGAGCGGCACCACGATGTCGCTGAAGAAGATCGCGGCGTCCACCTTGTGCCGGCGCACCGGCTGCAGGGTGATCTCCTTGACCAGCTCGGGCCGCATGCAGGACTCCAGCATGGGGATGCCCTCGCGGACCTTCAGGTACTCGGGCAGCGAGCGGCCGGCCTGGCGCATGAACCAGACGGGCGTGTGCGGCACCGGCTCCTGCCGGCAGGCGCGCAGGAACGCGGAGTCGTACGCGGCGCCGCGGCGCGCGGGGGTGGTCCGGCCGTTGTTCGAGGCCGCCGTCGGGTCTGCCGTAGTCTCGCTCACGCGTCAAATCTTCGCACGCGTCCCGGGGACCCCTTCCCGGCCGGTCTCGTCGGTTCCTCCAAGATCTGCCCGGGTTTGCCGTTCCGGCACGCCGCTGGGAGAGAAGTTGCGGCGATAACCCGGGTTTTCGACCTAGTCTTCGGGTCATGGCAGCGGTCGGAGGGCACCCCGCACAGGGTGGCGGAGCAGGTGGCGGAACGGGTCGCGAGGGGGCGCCGAGCGAGTTCCGGGCTGCCGTGGCGGCCCTTGACGGGGCCCGGTTGCGGCCCGAGGTGCAGCTCTCCCCCGCGCCGGCGCCGCGCCGGCTGGCCCCGCACGCCTTCGCGGTGACCGCCGCGGTCGAGGTGGACGGCGAGGAGTTGGCGGACGGCCGGCTGGTGCTGCTGTACGACCCGGCCGGGCAGGAGGCCTGGAACGGTGAGTTCCGGGTGGTCACGATGACCCGGGCCGAGCTGGAGCCGGAGATGGCCGGCGACCCGATGCTCTGCGAGGTCGGCTGGGCCTGGCTGCTGGACTCGCTGCAGGCGCACGGCGCCGGGTACGCGGAGCCGTCGGGCACGGTGACCAGGTGCGCGTCCCAGTACTTCGGCGGTCTGGCGGACCGCCCCTCCTCGACCGAGATCGAGATCCGGGCGTCCTGGACGCCGGCCGACGGTCGTTTCGAGCGGCACCTGGCGGCCTGGGCGGACCTGCTCTGCATCAGCGCCGGCCTGCCGCCGGTCGCACCGGCGCCGCAGGGGCCCGCCGAGGTGCCGTCACTCGGTGGAGTGGTCCCGATGCCCGCCAGGCGACGCCCGCGGTCGCACTGACGGGTGGCGTCGGGGCTCGTCGACTGCGGGCGGCCGGACGCCACTCCCAGGACTGACGGAGTGTGACTTCAGACCCGCTCTGCGTCAATTAACCGGTCGATACCGACCGATCGGCATCGAATCTGATCGATTTTGTGCGAATACCAAGCATGTCGCATCAATCATTTGCGCGATTTGTCCGTATTGTTACTCACTAGATCGTGATCTTTTGCTAAAGCCGGGCACGGTTGCTGCCGAAGCAGACTGTGACCCTTTCCGAACGCGGAACACTCCGACCGCCCCCATCGGGGTTCCGTCCGCCACTCCCCGCAGGAGGCCTGGTGTCGGTCCTTCTTGAGCACCCCGCAAACGTGGTCGCCTACCGCCCGACCAAGCCCACCGCCATGGTGGTCATCGCCGATCCCCGCGTCCGAAACACCGTCACCCGTCACCTGTGGGCGCTCGGCGTCCGAGACGTGATCGAGGTGTCCTCGATCGCCGAGGCCCGCCCCCGGGTCTCCACCCCACGCGACATCTGCGTCGCCGACGTACACCTGCCCGACGGCTCCGGGCTGACCATCCTCGCCGAGACCCGCGCCGCGGGCTGGCCCAACGGCCTGGCACTGTCCGCCGCCGACGACATCGGCGCGGTCCGCAGCGCGCTGGCCGGCGGCGTCAAGGGCTACGTGGTCACCGGCACCCGGACGAACGTCGCGATGCCGGGCCGCCCGGGCATGCCGCTCGGCGCCGCCGGGCTGGCCGGCCGGATGCGCCGCCCCGGGATGCCGGGCATGCCGGGTGCCACCGGTGCACCGGGAGCCCCCGGAGCTCCCGGTGCGCCCGGTGCCCCGGGCCCCCAGCAGGCCGCCTACCGCGAACTGTCCGGCCGCGAGGTCGAGGTGCTGCGGCTGGTCGCCGAGGGGCAGTCGAACAAGGCGATCGGCGTGGCAATGGGCCTGTCGGCGCTCACGGTGAAGAGCCACCTCGCCCGGATCGCCCGCAAGCTGGGCACCGGCGACCGCGCCGGCATGGTCGCCGTCGCGCTGCGCACCGGGATCATCCACTGAGCCGAGCGCTCCGGACCGCCGCGGCGGCCAAGGAGGAACGTTTCCTCCTCGGCCGCCGCGCCGTTGCCTGGGCCCCCTCAGCAAGCGGGCGAGCACCCGGCGCGAGCGGGTGAGTCCCCGCCCCGAGACACCCTTGAGGCGAGCGGGCGAGTCCCCGCCCCGAGCCGAAGGGGCGCGCCGGTGCCGAAAGGGAGAAGCGAGGAGGCCTGAGGAACGAGGGCCTTGGAGCGCCGACCGTCGGCACCGGGCCAGAGCGCCCCGGAGGCGAGCGGGCGAGTCCCCGCCCCGAGCCGAAGGGGCGCGCCGGTGCCGAAAGGGAGAAGCGAGGAGGCCCGAGGAACGAGGGCCTTGGAGCGCCGACCGTCGACACCGGGCCAGAGCGCCCCGGAGGCGAGCGGGCGAGTAACTGGCGCCCCGGAGGCGAGCGGGCGACTAGGGGGTGAGTATCCGTCTGACCAGTCCGACAACACTCCCGGTCGCGAGGTCCGTCGTACCCTTGGGGGGTGACCGACGCCGTAGCAGCCATCCCAGAAGAAGCAGCCCCGGTCCCGCTCCTCGAGCCGAAGGAGGGGATCCCGCCCGTCGTGGCGGACGAGCAGGCGCTGGCCGCCACGATCGCGGCCTTCGCCGCGGGCACCGGGCCTGTCGCCGTCGACGCCGAGCGCGCCTCCGGCTACCGCTACGGGCAGCGCGCGTACCTCATCCAGCTGCGCCGCGCGGGCTCCGGCTCCGCCCTGATCGACCCGATCGCCTGCCCCGACCTCAGCGCGCTCAACGCCGCCCTCGAGGACGCCGAATGGGTGGTGCACGCCGCCACCCAGGACCTGCCCTGCCTGGCCGAGGTCGGCATGAGACCCCGGCGTCTCTTCGACACCGAGCTGGCCGGGCGGATCGCCGGCTTCGCCCGGGTCGGCCTCGGACCGATGACCGAGAACGTGCTCGGCCTGAGCCTGGCCAAGGAGCACTCGGCGGTCGACTGGTCCACCCGCCCGCTGCCCGAGCCGTGGCTTCGTTACGCCGCTCTGGACGTCGAGGTGCTGGTCGAGCTGCGCGACGCACTCGAACAGGAGCTGGACGCCCAGGGCAAGCTCGACTGGGCCCTGGAGGAGTTCGCGGCGATCGCCGCCGCGCCCCGCCCGGCCCCGCGCACCGACCCGTGGCGGCGCACCTCGCAGTTGCACAAGGTCCGGCGGCGCCGCCAGCTGGCCGTGGTGCGCGAGCTGTGGCTGGCGCGCGACCGGATGGCGCAGGAGCGCGACGTCTCCCCCGGCCGAGTGCTCTCGGACGCCGCGATCGTCAACGCCGCGCTGGCCATGCCGCTGAACATCGCCTCGCTGCAGGCCGTCCAGGGTTTCGGGCCGCGGGTGCACCGGCGCCAGCTGGAGCAGTGGCTGGCGGCCGTGCAGCGCGGCCGGGAGATCCCGGAGGGCCAGCTGCCGCCGGCCGCCGCGCCGCACGACGGACCGCCGCCGCCGCGCGCCTGGGCGGAGAAGGACCCGGTGGCCGCCGCCCGGCTCTCCGGTGCGCGCAGCGCGGTCAGCGAGCTGGCCGAGCGGCACCACCTGCCGGCCGAGAACCTGATCACCCCGGACCTGGTCCGGCGGGTCTCCTGGGAGCCGCCGGCCGACCGCGGCCCCGAGGGTGTGGCCGCCGCGCTGCGCCGGCTCGGTGCCCGGCAGTGGCAGGTGGACCTGGTGGCGCCTGCGATGGCCGCCGCCTTCGCCTCGGCGGCGACCTCGGCAGCCGAGGCCTGACCCCGGCAGGACCCCGAAGGGGATGCCGTCCGTACGGGCGGCATCCCCTTCGTCGTCCCCGCTCGCGCGCCCGCTCGTTGTACCCGGGGCAGCGTTCCTGGTCGGACGTGTCGCGGGACACACCGTCAGAACCGTCCGAGGGGCCTGGGCAGGTTGGTTACCGACGGGTAGCATGACCGTGAAGCGGCGCCGCTCGGGTCTTTCGCCGGCGGCAGCCTGCCCACCTCAAATGTTGGTCCCTGGGAGGAGAGCCCCCGTGCCTCGTACCGCGAGGGACGTCGTCTTCGTCGATGGCGTCCGCACCCCGTTCGGCAAGGCCGGCCCGAAGGGCATCTACCACGAGACGCGCGCCGACGATCTCGTCGTCAAGTGCATCCGGGAGCTCGTGCGCCGTAACCCGAACCTGCCCGTCGAGCGCATCGACGAGGTCGCCGTGGCGGCCACCACGCAGATCGGCGACCAGGGTCTGACCATCGGGCGCACCGCCGCCCTGCTGGCCGGCCTGCCGAAGTCCGTCCCGGGCTACTCGATCGACCGCATGTGCGCCGGCGCGCTGACCGCGGTGACCGCCACGGCCGGCGGCATCGCCTTCGGCGCCTACGACGTGGTCGTGGCCGGCGGCGTCGAGCACATGGGCCGCCACCCGATGGGCGAGGGCGTCGACCCGAACCCGCGCTTCGTCTCCGAGAAGCTGGTCGACGAGTCCGCCCTGTTCATGGGCATGACCGCGGAGAACCTGCACGACCGCTTCCCGCACATCACCAAGGAGCGCTGCGACGCCTACGCCGTGCGCTCCCAGGAGAAGGCCGCCAAGGCGTACGCCAACGGCGACATCCAGCCGGACCTGGTGCCGATCTCGATCCGCAACACCAACCCCGAGGTCGGCGAGACCGGCTGGGGCCTGGCCACCGTGGACGAGCCGATGCGCCCGGGCACCACGATGGAGTCGCTGGCGAACCTCAAGACCCCGTTCCGCCCGCACGGCAACATCACCGCGGGCAACTCGGCCGGTCTGAACGACGGCGCCACCGCCTCGCTGCTGGCCGCCGAGGACGTCGCCGAGGAGCTCGGCCTCCCGGTCAAGATGCGCATGGTCTCCTACGCCTTCGCCGGCGTCGAGCCCGAGGTCATGGGCATCGGCCCGGTCCCGGCCACCGAGAAGGCCCTGGCCAAGGCCGGTCTGACCATCGACGACATCCAGGCCTTCGAGGTCAACGAGGCCTTCGCCGTCCAGGTGCTGTCCTTCCTCGACCACTACGGCATCGCGGACGACGACGAGCGGGTCAACCCGTTCGGCGGCGCGATCGCCTTCGGCCACCCCCTGGCCTCCTCCGGCGTGCGCCTGATGAACCAGCTGGCCCGCCGCTTCGAGCAGCGCCCGGACGTCCGCTACGGCCTCACCACGATGTGCATCGGGTTCGGCATGGGCGGCACCATCATCTGGGAGAACCCCCACTTCGAGGGTGGTAAGTGAGCATGAGCAACACCACTGAGCTGCTCCAGCACGGCGCCGAGCTGTTCCCGGGCGAGGTCGTCACGACCGCCCACGTGCGCCACCTGGACCTGCCGCTGCAGGCCGGCAAGCTGGCCCTGATCACCCTGGACAACGGCTTCGACCACACCAAGCCGACCACCTTCGGCCCGGGCTCGCTGCTCAAGCTGTCCGCCGCGCTGGACCAGGTCGAGGCCGAGGCCGCCGAGGGCAAGATCGTCGGCGCCGCGATCACCGGCAAGCCGTTCATCTTCGCGGTCGGCGCCGACCTCAAGGGCGTCGAGCTGCTCAAGGAGCACGCGGACGCGCTGGCCATCGGCAAGGGCGGCCACGAGGTCTTCAAGCGGATCGCCGCGCTGCCCGTCCCCACCTTCGCCTTCTACAACGGCGCGGCGATGGGCGGCGGCGTCGAGGTCGGCCTGCACGCCACCTACCGCACGGTCAGCGCGGGCGTCCCGGCGTTCTCGCTGCCGGAGGTCTTCCTGGGCCTCGTCCCGGGCTGGGGCGGCTGCAGCATCCTGCCGAACCTGATCGGCCCCTCGAAGGCGATCAAGGTCATCATCGAGAACTCGATGAACCAGAACAAGCAGCTCAAGGGCAAGGACGTGTTCGAGCTGGGGATCGCCGACGCGATCTTCGAGCCGGCCGACTTCCTGGAGCAGTCGCTGCTGTGGGCCGCCAAGGTCCTCAAGGGCGAGGTCGTCGTCGCCCGCGAGGAGATCGACCGCGGCAAGGCCTGGGACGACGCCGTCGCCTGGGGCCGTCTGGTCGCCGACGCCAAGGTGCACGGCGCCGCGCCGGCCGCCTACAAGGCGCTGGACATCATCGCCCAGGTCAAGGACGCCGACCTGCAGGCGGGCTTCGACGCCGAGGACGCGGCCCTGGCCGACCTCATCATGAGCGGCGAGCTGCGCAGCGGCATCTACGCCTTCAACCTGGTGCAGCGCCGGGCCAAGCGCCCGGTCGGCGCGCCGGACAAGTCGCTGGCCCGCCCGGTCTCCAAGGTGGGCGTCGTCGGCGCCGGCCTGATGGCCTCGCAGCTGGCGCTGCTGTTCGCCCGCCGTCTGGAGGTGCCGGTGGTCCTCACCGACATCGACCAGGAGCGCGTCGACAAGGGCGTCGGCTACGTCCACGCCGAGATCGACAAGCTGCTCTCCAAGGGCCGCATCGGCCAGGACAAGGCCAACCGCCTCAAGGGCCTGGTCTCCGGCTCGCTCGACAAGGCCGCCGCCTTCGGCGACGCGGACTTCGTCATCGAGGCCGTGTTCGAGGAGATGGGCGTCAAGCAGACCGTCTTCGCGGACCTGGAGAACGTGGTCTCGCCGACCTGTGTGCTGGCGACCAACACCTCCTCGCTGTCGGTCACCGAGATGGCCTCGAAGCTGAAGCACCCCGAGCGGGTCGTCGGCTTCCACTTCTTCAACCCGGTCGCGATCCTGCCGCTGCTGGAGATCGTCCGCGGCGACAACACCGACGACGCGTCGCTGGCCACCGCCTTCGCCGTGTCGAAGAAGCTGAAGAAGACCTCGGTGCTGTGCAAGGACGCCCCGGCGTTCGTGGTGAACCGGATCCTCACCCGCTTCATGGGCGAGATCCAGAGCATCATCGACGAGGGCACCCCGATCGCCGACGTCGAGAAGGCCGTCGAGCCGCTCGGCCTGCCGATGTCCCCGATCGTGCTGCTGGAGCTGGTCGGCCCGGCCATCGCCCTGCACGTCTCGGAGACCCTGCGCGGGGCCTTCCCGGAGCGGTTCACCGTCTCCGAGAACCTCGCCAAGGTCGTCAAGGCCGGCAAGCGCGGCTTCTACACCTGGACGGACGGCCAGCAGGTCCTCGACCCCGAGGTGCTGGAGCTGCTGACCTTCGGCGACTCGGTGCTCACCGAGGAGCAGGTCCGCGCCCGCGCCCTGGAGGCCGTGGCCCAGGAGATCGGCCTGATGCTGGAGGAAGGTGTCGTCGCCGAGGCGCAGGACATCGACCTCTGCATGATCACCGGCGCCGGCTGGCCCTTCCACCTGGGCGGGATCACCCCGTACCTGGACCGTGAGGGCATCTCGGAGCGCGTGAACGGCAAGCCGTTCCTGGCCCCCGGCGTGGCCTCGGTGCCCGCGTAAGGCCCGGCGGTACGACGGAGCCCCGGTGACCTGGTGGTCACCGGGGCTCCGTCGTCGTGTGCGGCTCCGTCGTCGTGTGCGGGCTCAGCCGTTGTGTGCAGGGGCTGCGGGCTCAGTGCTTGAGGCGGTAGACCACGGTGTCGGCGAAGACGCCGACCATCTCGTAGTGGGTGTCCAGCAGGTTCTCGATCCGCGGGACCATGACCGGCTGGTACGGGGCGATGCCGGAGTCGTCGACCACGACCTCGGGCAGGCCGTTGGCAAGCTCCTTGTCGAAGGTCTGCCAGGCGTTGGAGACGCTGAACTGCTCGCCGACGTTGGCGCTGCCGTCCTTGCCGCCGCTGTAGTTGGTGAGGAAGCCGGCGGTCAGGTAGCGGCTGGCGGGCTTGCGGTCGGCCAGCCAGTACAGCTCGGGGTGCATGCCCCAGACCAGCACGGTGTCCTTGGGGGTGGTCTGGGCGGCGACGGCGGTGGCGACCTCGGTGGTGCGGTTGAGCCGCTCCCCGGGCCAGGCCAGCGCGAGGCCCCAGAACACCGTGGCGGCGACCGTGGTGTACAGCAGGACGGGCTTCCAGCGGATCGCCGAGGTGGCGACCGCCCCGGTGCCCAGCAGCACCAGCGGCGGGATCAGCTGCAGGTAGTAGTGGCCGAAGAAGTGGAAGCCCACGCTGACCGCGACGACCGAGGAGACCAGCCAGACCCACAGGTCGGTGGTCGAGCCGTGCTCCTCGCCGGCCACCGGCAGCGGGCGGTGGCGGTACTTGAGCCAGAGCCGGCGCCCGACCGGGAGCAGGAAGCCCAGGCCGGCCACGGCCAGGATGGCCGAGTTGCCGAGCGCGCGGCCGGCCATCTGCAGCCAGGCGCCTCCGAAGGAGGCGTAGTCGCCGCTGCCGGTGACCACCCAGAAGAGGAAGCCCTTGGGCTTGGTGAGGATCACCGCGACCAGCGCTATCGGCAGGATGAAACCGAACCCGATCTTGAACAGCGCGGGCGGCCAGCGCACCCCGCGCCGGCGGGTGTCCTGGAAGAGCATCCAGAGCACCGGCAGCAGCACCGCGCCGCCGGTCTGCTTGGTCAGCGAGCAGAGCGCCACCGCGATGCCCGCGGCCAGCCAGCGGCGCCGCTCGGCGTACCGGAAGGCGGCCACCATGGCGGGCAGCATGAAGACCTCGAAGGTCGCCGCCTGGGTGTCCTCCGGGGAGAGCCCGATGGAGACCAGCAGGTAGAGCAGGCCCGCGCCGGCGCCGGCCCGGTTGCCCCAGCGGCCGCGGGCGATCGAGGCCAGCAGGATCGCGGTGACCAGGTGGGCCACCACGGCCAGGGTGCGCTGCGGCCAGAGCGAGGCGGAGCCGAAGACCGCGAAGCAGGCCT
This sequence comes from Kitasatospora sp. NPDC051164, assembly GCF_044455625.1. Lineage (NCBI taxonomy): Bacteria > Bacillati > Actinomycetota > Actinomycetes > Kitasatosporales > Streptomycetaceae > Kitasatospora > Kitasatospora sp. NPDC051164. Next base: position 90,057 of record NZ_JBITFB010000017.1, read on the forward strand.
GGTAGAGCCAGGGCAGCAGCGGGGGCTTGCGGTCCACCACGGTGTCGTACAGCACTCCGCCGTCCGCCAGCATCCGGGCCTGGGTGGCCAGGAAGCCCTCGTCCGGGCTCCAGACGGGCCGGGCGAAGGAGGGGATGTGGGTGACCAGCGCGACCAGCGTGAGAACCGGCACCAGCCTGGTCCAGTACCCGGTTCGGACGTGGGTACGGACGCGCTCGGGCAGGCGCTCGGCCAGTCCGGCGGGGCGGAGGCGGGTGGGGGTCGGCACGGTTGACAACCTACCGGGCGGGATCGGCGCGGGCGGCGCCGGTCCCGCCTTTCAGTACGATTGTCAGCTTGTTCCGTGACGAACTGTTACAGAGTTAGGACGAACAGTCGTCGCCGGAACGGCCCATCACCTGTCGGAATCACGCGGTCGTTCCTTGTGACGACCTCCGGTCAGGCGTCGACCGGCGCCGCGTCCAGGCTGGCGACCAGGGCGGTCACCTTGCGGGCGATATCCGGGGCGTTCAGGCCGATCTCGGCCAGGATCTCGTTCCGGCTCGCGTGGTCCAGGAACTCCTGCGGAATGCCGAAGTCGCGCACCGGCAGATCCACGTCCGCGTCCCGCAGCGCCTGCGACACGGCGGCGCCGACGCCGCCGACCCGGCCGTTGTCCTCGATCGTGACGACCACCCGGTGCTCGGCGGCCAGGCCCGGCAGGGCCCGGTCCACGGGCTTGACCCAGCGCGGGTCCACCACGGTGGCGGTGACGCCCTGGGCTGCCAGCAGGTCGGCGACCTCCAGGCTGGTGGGGGCCATCGCGCCGACCGAGACGATCAGCACGTCGGCGCGGTGGGTGCCCGAAGGCTCCTCGGCGGCGCGCAGCACGTCCATGCCGCCGATCCGGCCGACCGCGGCGACGGGCGCACCGACCGTGCCCTTGGAGTAGCGGACGACCGTCGGGGCGTCCTTGACCTCGACGGCCTCGCGCAGCTGGGCGCGCAGCTGGTCGGCGTCGCGCGGGGCGGCCATCCGCAGGGTCGGGATGACCTGCAGGATCGACATGTCCCACATGCCGTTGTGCGAGGCGCCGTCGGTGCCGGTGACCCCGGCCCGGTCCAGCACGAAGGTGACGCCCAGCTTGTGCAGGGCGACGTCCATCAGGACCTGGTCGAAGGCCCGGTTCAGGAAGGTCGCGTAGACCGCGAAGACCGGGTGCAGCCCGTTGGTGGCCAGGCCGGCCGCGCTGGTCACGGCGTGCTGCTCGGCGATGCCGACGTCGAAGGTCCGGTCCGGGAAGGCCTCCGCGAACGGGGCCAGGCCCACCGGGTGCAGCATGGCGGCGGTGATGCCGACGATGTCCTCGCGCTCGTGGCCGAGCGCGACCATCTCCTCGCCGAAGACCGAGGTCCAGTCCTTGCCCGAGTTCTTGACCGGCAGGCCGGTGTCCGGGTGGATCACGCCGACGGCGTGGAAGCGGTCCTCGTCGTTGTTCTCGGCGGCGTGGTAGCCGCGGCCCTTCTCGGTGAGGCAGTGCACGATGACCGGGCCGCCGAAGCCGCGCGCCTTGGTCAGCGCGGACTCCAGGGCGGTCAGGTCGTGGCCGTCGATCGGGCCGATGTACTTGAGGCCGAGGTCTTCGAACATGCCCTGCGGGGCGATGAAGTCCTTGAGGCCCTTCTTGGCGCCGTGCAGCGTCTCGAAGAGCTGCTGGCCGACCACCGGGGTGCGCTGCAGGGCGTCCTTGCCCCAGGAGAGGAAGCGCTCGTAGCCCTGGGTGGTGCGCAGCGTGGCGAGGTGGTTGGCGAGGCCGCCGATGGTCGGCGAGTACGAGCGCTCGTTGTCGTTGACGACGATGACGACCGGCAGGTCCTTGGCGTCGGCGATGTTGTTGAGCGCCTCCCAGGCCATGCCGCCGGTGAGCGCGCCGTCACCGATGACGGCGACGACCGGGTCCGCCTTGCCCTGGATCTTGTTGGCCTTGGCCAGGCCGTCGGCGTACGAGAGGACCGTGGAGGCGTGCGAGTTCTCGATCACGTCGTGCTCGGACTCGGCGCGCGAGGGGTAGCCGGACAGGCCGCCGCTCATCTTCAGCCGGGAGAAGTCCTGGCGGCCGGTGAGCAGCTTGTGGACGTAGCTCTGGTGGCCGGTGTCGAAGAGGATGCGGTCGCGCGGCGAGTCGAAGACCCGGTGCAGCGCGATGGTGAGCTCCACCACGCCGAGGTTGGGCCCGAGGTGTCCGCCCGTCTTGGAGACCTCGGTCACCAGGAAGGTCCGGATCTCCTGGGCCAGTGCGGCCAGCTGTCCGGGCGTGAGCCGGTCGAGATCGCGCGGTCCCCGAATGCGGGTCAGCAGGGCCACCCGTTCCTCCTCGTTCAGTGTTCGCGGACCGCGGGCGGTCCGACGGGCGTCGCTGCCCGGTCCGGCGGCAGGCCGGCGGTCGCGGCCGGTACCGACCGGTCGAGTCTAATGTCCGCTTGCCGGACACCGAGCGGCGCGCCCGGTGCCACCGTTCGGTTATCGCCATTCCGGGAGGTCGGCCGGGGGGTGCGGGTCACGCCGCATTGACGGACGGGCGTTCGATCGCCTTTATGTCGGTCGCCTTCGGGTCGGTTTCGGGGCGGTCGCCTTGGGGTCCGCCTTCAGGTCGGTTTCGGGGCGGTGACCGGCAGCGCTAGGCGCGGCCCAGGGCTCCGGACTCGCCCATCTCGCTCATCACCAGCGCCAGCGCGCCGAGCACCTCGGCCCGGCCGCCGAGGGTGCCGGGGACTACCGACAGCTGCCGGGCGGCGCTGGGGATGGCGTAGCGGGCCACCGAGTCCCGGATCGGGGCGAGCACCAGCTCACCGGCCTCGGCGAGGTCGCCGCCGAGGATCACCCGGCGCGGGTTGAGCAGGTTGCACAGGGTCGCGACGCCCGTGCCGATCTGCCGGCCGGCGTCGGCGATCACCCGGCGGCAGCCGAGGTCGCCCTGGTGAGCCAGCTCGACCACCCGGGGCAGCGAGAGGTCCGGGCCGAGGGTGGAGGCGAGCAGGGAGAGCAGGTAGCGGGAGCCGACGAAGGTCTCCAGGCAGCCCCGGTTGCCGCAGCGGCAGACCGGCCCGGCCTCGTCCAGGGTGATGTGCCCGATCTCACCCGCCGTACCGCCCGGGCCGCGGTAGATCTGGCCGTTCACCACCAGGCCGGCGCCGACACCGCTGGCGATCTTGATGTAGGCGAGGTCGCTCAGCCCGCGGCCGGCCCCCCAGACCAGCTCGCCGAGCGCACCGAGGTTGGCGTCGTTGTCCACGTGCACCGGCATGCCGAGCCGCTCGCCCAGCTCCCGGCCGGGGGCGATGCCCGTCCAGCCGGGCAGGATCGCGGTGGAGCCGAGCGCGCCGGTCTCCACGTCGATCGGGCCGGGCACGCCGAGGCCGACACCGATCACCTTGTCCGGACGGAACCCGGCCTGCGCCAGCAGCCGCTCGACCATCGCCTCGGCCCGGTCGAAGCCCTGCTGGGCGGAGACGTCCACGTCGATCGGGGCGCTCTCCTCGGCCAGCACCCGGTGCGCCAGGTTGCCGACCGCGACCCGCAGGTGGGTGTGGCCGAAGTCGATGCCGACCACGATGCCGGCGTCGCCGCTGAGCGAGACACTGCGGGCCCGGCGGCCGCCGGAGGAGGTGTCGGCGACCACGACGGTGCCGCTCGCCTTCAGTTCCCGCACGATGTTGGACACGGTGGCCGCGGAGAGGCCGGTGCTGCGGGCGATCTCGGCCTGGGTCAGCGAGCCGGCCATCCGCACCGCGCGCAGCACCCGCTCCAGGTTCGCCCGGTGCAGGGATGACTGCGAGCCCGGTGTGTCCGTCGACATGATCCACCCTCCCAGGGCGGGGAACCCTCCGCCGGGTGTCCCCTTCAACTCCTGAAGGGTACGGCCCAGGGGCGGGGGTGGGGGTGTCGACGGGGACGGTCGTGTGCGGGAAGTGACAGCCCGGGGAGCCGGGTGGGGGCGCGGGGTGGGGCCGGGCGTTCGGCCGGGTGGTGCCGGGGAGTGGGGGCCGGGCCGTGGGGGGAGGGGCACGGGGTCACGCCGCGGTGTCGGGGGTGGGGGCCGGGTGATCGGGGGGTGAAGGTGTTGCACGGCCGGGACCTGCGAGGACGGGGTTCGGCGGTCCTGGCGGCGGCCGAAAACCACACACCACTAGCATGGTGCCCAATTCTCACCCGTCCCACCGGAACCGGGAACGGTACCGGCACGGGGACGCTTCCAGACATGACGGGGAATCAGATGGCAGGGGATCACCCTACGCCGGGGGCAGGCGAAACGCCCGGCAACGGTCCGCAGGACAACCGGGGCGTCTCGTTCGGACGCCCGCCAGGCGGTGGCGTCGATCCTGCCGCCGTCGCGGACCAGATGACTCAGCTCGACGGCTCGGCCATCCCGGGCCCGGCCGCGCCCGCCGGGCCGCCGCCCGCACAGCCGCCGGCACCGCCCGCGCAGCCGCCCGTCGGTGGCGCCGACTACGCGGCGTACGCGCCGACCGCGGCCGGCGGCTTCCCCGCGCAGGCCCCGCCGCCGGCCGGTGCGCCGGTCGGTCCGTACGACCCGCCGGTCGGTCCGTACGACCCGGTGGCCGGTGCCCCGTACGGCCAGGACGGCGGGCAGGGCTACACCACCGGCGGCTACGCCTTCCCGCAGCAGCAGCCCGGGTACACCTACCCCGGCGCTCCCGCCGCTCCCACCGCGCCCAAGCAGCGCAACCCCGTGATGCTGTGGGGCGGGATCATCGGCGGTGTGCTGGCGATCGCGATCGTGGCCGCCCTGGTCGTCCTGCTCAAGGACGACCCCACCCCCACGCCGGGCCCGAACCCGGGCCCCGTCGCCGACGGCGGCACCACCGACGGCGGCTCCGGTGGCACCAGCCCCGGTCCCGTCGTCAAGGGCGCCACCTTCAACGTCGCCTGGAGCGCCCCCAAGGGCGCCAACACGGACAGCTCGAACCAGATGCTCGGCGTCTGGGGCACCGACAAGCTCGCCATCCGCGTCGACAGCAGCGGCGTCAAGGCCTACAACCTGACGGACGGCAAGGAGGCCTGGACCATCCCCGTCCCGGCCGGCAGCAAGGAGATCTGCACCGCCTCGTACGGGGCCAACTCCAAGGGCATCGCCGCCATCGCCTTCAACACCGGTGACAGCGACTGCTCCACCATCGGCGCCGTCGACCTCAACCAGGGCAAGCTGCTCTGGAGCGTCAAGGCCTCGGCCGACCGGATGTCCTCGCCGACCCTGAGCGTCACCGACAACGTCGTCGCCATCGGCGGCAGCACGGTCGGCGCCCTGAACATCGCCAACGGCCTGGCGGCCTGGCAGTTCCAGCCGCGTGACAAGGACTGCAGCCTGCACGGCCGGGCAGCCGGCGCCCAGATCGCGGTCAGCGACCGCTGCTACGGCGGCAGCGGCCCGAAGTCCCAGCTCGTCATCGTGAACGCCGAGACGGGCAAGGCGGCCAGCACGCCGATCACCCTGACCGGCAGCATCGAAGAGGTCGACCAGGTCGTCCAGGACAAGCCGCTCGTCCTGCTGATGTCCAGCGGCCCGCAGGGCGACTACATCCTGCCGTTCGACAAGGACAACAAGCCGGGCAACCAGATGTCCGTGAAGGAGCCCGGCTCGGACAGCCTGCGCCTGTCCGGCCAGGGCGAGGCCCTCACCCGGAACGTGGTCAGCGGTTCCACGCTGTACGTCCAGGTCAGCGGCACCAAGCCGGGCATCAACGCCTACGACCTGAACACCGGCAAGCGCCTGTGGGCGGCCGCCGCCGCCTCGGCCAGCAACGACATGCGCCTGGTCTCCGGCACCGACAAGGACGGCAAGGTCCGCGCCGTCGTCGAGCAGGGCTACGACAAGCCGGCCCGCCTGGTGACGCTCTCCCCGACCGACGGCTCGATGACCGACATCGGCACCATCGCGATGCCGAACGGCCTGGACATCGGCACCAGCACCTCCGAGTACCTCATCTCGGACGACGGCAGCGCGGTGTACGCCTTCCGTCGCTACAGCGCCACCGACGGTCCGCTGACCAAGTGGAAGAAGTGACGCCGGGGGCATGACCCCTCGTCGCGGCCCACGCGGGCGCGACTGACGCGGACGTGGCCGACGCGGGCGCGGCCGATGACGTAGTGACCGATGAGGCCGCGACCGCACACGGGCGGGGCGGGCACGGGCGAACAGCCCGAGCCCGTCCCGCCCGTGAATTTTCGGCGGTCCGATGCGTTGGACATGCGAGGATTCGGACCATCAGCCTGACAAAGGAGTGCAGCGAGTGCCCGGCACAAACCTGACCCGCGACGAGGCCCGCACCCGGGCCGATCTGCTCCGCGTGGACGCGTACGACATCGAGCTCGACCTGGGCTCGGCCCGCGACGGTGGCACCTTCCGGTCCACCACCGTGGTCCGGTTCACCGCCACCACGCCCGGCGCGGACACCTTCATCGACCTCGTCGCCCCGAGCGTCGAGGAGATCACCCTCAACGGCGTCTCGCTCGAGCCGGCGAGCTTCGCCGACAGCCGCATCCCGCTGCCGAACCTGGCCGCCGAGAACGAGCTGCGGATCGTCGCCGACTGCGCGTACACCAACACCGGTGAGGGCCTGCACCGGTTCGTCGACCCGGTCGACGGCGAGACCTACCTGTACACCCAGTTCGAGGTGCCGGACGCCCGCCGGGTCTTCGCCACCTTCGAACAGCCCGACCTGAAGGCCACGTTCGCGTTCACCGTGACCGCTCCCAAGGGCTGGGTCGTGGTCTCCAACTCGCCGACCCCGACCCCGGTCGGCGACGGCGACACCCAGGTCTGGACGTTCGAGCCCACCGGCCGGATCTCCAGCTACATCACCGCACTGGTCGCCGGCCCGTACGTCGGCGTCTTCGACAGCTACGAGAACGGTGAGCAGAAGGTGCCGCTGGGCATCTACTGCCGGCCCTCGCTGCGCGAGTTCCTGGACCCGGAGGCCATCTTCGAGGTCACCAAGCAGGGCTTCGACTACTTCCAGAAGAAGTTCGACTTCCCGTACCCGTTCGCGAAGTACGACCAGCTGTTCGTCCCGGAGTTCAACGCCGGCGCGATGGAGAACGCGGGCGCCGTCACCCTGCGCGACCAGTACGTGTTCCGCTCCAAGGTCACCGACGCCGCGTACGAGTCCCGCGCCGCGACGATCCTGCACGAGCTCGCCCACATGTGGTTCGGCGACCTCGTCACCATGGAGTGGTGGAACGACCTCTGGCTGAACGAGTCCTTCGCCACCTTCGCCGAGGCCGTCTGCCAGGCCGAGGCCCCCGGCTCCAAGTGGCCGAACTCCTGGACCACCTTCGCCAACCAGATGAAGACCTGGGCCTACCGGCAGGACCAGCTGCCGTCCACCCACCCGATCATGGCCGACATCAACGACCTGGAGGACGTCCAGGTCAACTTCGACGGCATCACCTACGCCAAGGGCGCCTCGGTGCTCAAGCAGCTGGTGGCCTACGTCGGCCAGGACGCCTTCTTCCAGGGCGTGCAGGCCTACTTCAAGCGCCACGCCTGGGGCAACACCCGGCTCAGCGACCTGCTCGGTGCCCTCGAGGAGGCCAGCGGCCGCGACCTCAAGGCCTGGTCCAAGTCCTGGCTGGAGACCGCCGGCATCAACGTGCTGCGCCCCGCCATCACGCTGAACACCGACGGCGAGATCGAGTCCTTCGCCGTGCTGCAGGAAGCCCCCGCGCTGCCCGCCGGCGCCAAGGGCGAGGCCGTGCTGCGGCCGCACCGCATCGCGGTCGGCCTGTACGAGCTGAACGGCGACGCGCTGGTGCGCACCGACCGGATCGAGCTGGACGTCGACGGCCCGCGCACCGAGGTGCCCGAGCTGGTCGGGCGTCACCGCCCGGCCGTCGTCCTGCTGAACGACGACGACCTCTCGTACGCCAAGATCCGGCTCGACGAGGACTCGCTGGCCGTCGTCACCGAGCACCTCGGCGGCTTCACCGACTCGCTCCCCCGCGCGCTGTGCTGGGCCTCCGCCTGGGACATGACCCGCGACGGCGAACTCGCCGCCCGCGACTACCTGTCGCTCGCGCTGTCCGGCATCGGCCGCGAGTCCGACATCGGCGTCGTGCAGTCCGTGCACCGCCAGGTCAAGCTCGCCCTCGACGGGTACACCGACCCGGACTGGCGCGAGGAAGGCCTCTCCCGCTGGGCCGCCGCCGCCGAGGAACACCTGCGCGCCGCCGAGCCCGGCAGCGACCACCAGCTGGCCTGGGCCCGCGCCCTCGCCTCGGTCGCCCGCACGGACGGTCAGCTCGAGCTGCTCGCCGGGCTGCTGGACGGCTCCGTCGAGATCAAGGGCCTCGCGGTCGACACCGAGCTGCGCTGGACGCTGCTCACCCGCCTCGCGGCCACCGGCCGCGCGGACGAGGCCCTCATCGCCGCCGAGCTGGAGCGCGACAACACCGCGGCCGGCCAGGAGCACGCGGCCACCTGCCGCGCCGCCCGGCCGACCGCCGAGGCCAAGGCGCAGGCCTGGGCGTCGGTGGTGGAGTCCGACACGCTGACCAACTACGTGCAGGAGGCCGTCATCGCCGGCTTCCAGCAGTCCGACCAGCGCGAGCTGCTCGCGCCGTACGCGGAGAAGTACTTCGCGGCGGTGAAGGGCATCTGGGAGACCCGCAGCCACGAGATCTCGCAGCAGATCATCGTCGGGCTGTACCCGGCGCTGCAGGTCACGACCGCGACGCTGGAGACCACGGACGCCTGGCTGGCCTCGGCCGAGCCGGCGCCGGCGCTGCGACGCCAGGTCGTCGAGTCGCGGGCCGGGGTCGAGCGCGCGCTCAAGGCCCAGGCGGCCGACCGTGCGGCGGGCTCGCGCTGACGAAGCGCCGGGTAGGTCGCCGGTAGGCCGCCGGGTAAGCCGCCGGTAGGCCGCCAGCAAGCCGCTGAGACCGCTGAGACCGCGAAGGGGCGTCGGACGGGATCGTCCGGCGCCCCTTCGGGGGTTGTGCGGGTCGTGCAGGTCCTATGGACGCCGTGCGGGTCCTGACGGACGCCGTGCGGGTCCTGAGGGACGCCCGTCGTGCGAGGCGTCCGGGTGGGTCTTCGTGCGCGGGGTGGTTACTTCTTCTTGCCCTTGCCGTACGGCATACCGGCCAGAGCAGCGATCACCGCGAAGGCGACGAGCGGGAGAAACACGTACAGGCCGAGGGTCTGGCCGACGCTCAGGCCGGAACCGGGGTCATCGCCGTCGTCCCTGGTCAAGGCCATGGCGGGCGACGACAGCAGCATCATCAGCGTGACCGTTGCGGAGACCGCGCCGGCTCGCAAAGCGTTCCTCTTGTCCACGTTTCCAACTTACCCGCCGCTTATGGGAGGGCGCGCGTCGGGGTCGGCCTGGTGGCGTGGGGGCCGACCGGCGTCGGGCTCCGGCGGTCAACGGGACGGGTCGTGGGGCCTGGGCGGGGCGAGGAGGTGGGCTAGGAGGCGGGCCGTGGGGGTGGTGGCGAGGCGGTCGAGGGTGACCGGGTCGCCCGCGTCGTCCGCGACCGGGAGGCGCCAGTTCGGGTACTGGTCCCAGGTGCCCGGCAGGTTCTGCGGGCGCGGGTCCCCGACCAGGTCCGGCAGCCAGACGCCGACCAGCTCCGCCGGAGTCGCCCGCAGGAAGCGGTACAGCACGGGCATCGACAGCGGCTCGCCCGGGGTGATCAGCCCCAGCTCGGCCAGCTCCGCCCGCCAGTCCGCCAGCTCCCCGGCCGCCTCCTCCTGTTCCTCCCCCAGCGGGCGGGCCAGCAGGCCCAGCCGGTGACGCAGCTCGACGTGCTCACCGGAGAGCCGGGCCGCGGTACTCGGCAGGTCATGGGTGGTGAGAGTGGCCAGACAGCCCGGCCGCCAGCGCTCCGGGGCCAGGATGCCGCCGCAGGCCTGCCAGTCCCGCTCGAACCAGAGGACCGAGGTGCCGAGCACACCGCGCGCCGCCAGCTCCTCCCGTACACCCGGCTCGACCGTCCCCAGGTCCTCGCCGATCACCGCCGTCCCGGCCCGGTGCGCCTCCAGGGCCAGCACCCCGAGCATCGCCTCCGCGTCGTAGCGGACGTAGGCGCCCTCGGTGGGCGGGTGCCCTGCCGGTACCCACCAGAGGCGGAAGAGGCCCATGACGTGGTCGATGCGCAGGGCACCCGCGTGCCGTGTCGTCGCCCGCAGCAGCTCCGCGTACGGGGCGTAGCCGGCCTCGGCGAGCGCGTCCGGGCGCCAGGGCGGCAGGCCCCAGTCCTGGCCGTGCGCGTTGAAGGCGTCCGGCGGGGCGCCCACCGAGATGCCCCCGGCGAGGACGTCCTGCAGCGCCCAGGCGTCCGCGCCGTCCGGGTGGACGCCGACCGCGAGGTCGTGGATCAGGCCGACCGGCATCCCGGCCTCGCGAGCGGCGCGCTGGGCGTCGGCGAGCTGCTGGTCGACCTGCCAGGCGAGCCATCGGTGGAACTCCACCCGCTCCAGGAGTTCCTTCTCCGCCTGCTCGATCTGTGGGCCGTCCGGGTGACGCAGGCCCTTCGGCCAGTGGTGCCAGTCCGCGCCGTGCACCTCGGCCAGGGCAATCCACAGCGCGTGCCGACGCAGCCACTCGCCCTCGCGTCGCCGGAACGCCTCGTACGCGGCCTGCCGGCCGGGCCCGCGCGGCACCTCGTGCAGCAGCTCCAGGGCCTCGCGCTTGAGCGCCCAGACGGCGTCGCGGTCGATCAGGCCATCGTGCCCGAGGACCTCCTCGCGCAGGCGGACGGCCCGGCGGGTCAGCTCCTCGGCCCTTTGTCGTTGCTCCGCAGTCAGGTACGCGTACTCGGGGACTGCCTCGATCCGCAGATGCACCGGGTCGGCGAAGCGGCGGGAGGACGGGCGGTAGGGGGACGGATCGGACGGGGCGCCGGGCAGTCCCTGATGCAGCGGGTTGATCTGCACGAAGCCCGCACCGAGGTCGGCACCCGCCCACTGCGCCAGCTCGGCGAGGTCGCCGAGGTCACCCATGCCCCAGGAACGGTCGGACAGGACGGAGTACAGCTGGGCGAGGAACCCCCAGCTGCGGCCCGGGCGTTGGGGGACCTGCTGCGGGGCGACGATCAGCCGTGCCTGGGCCTTTCCTTCACTGGTCTCCGCCTTGAGCGTGTGCCGTCCGAGGGGCAGATCGGCGGGCAGCCAGTGCGAGTGCCCGCGCGGCAGCTCCCAACTCCCCCCGCCCTCCAACTCCACCCGCAGCCGGGCATCCGCCGGCACGTCCAGCGCGGTACGCCGCCCCTGCCGGACCACCACACACGGCGGCAGCAACCGGGCCTGCTGCTCCGCCCGGTGACGCTCCAGCGCCTCCCGCACCTCCCCCGGCGTCCCGGCCGCCACCCCCAACGCCGCGAGGACCGCCACCAGCGTCCGCGCCCCCACCCCCTGCCCGCCAGGGCCCGGATACCGGGCATCCACCCCGTACGCCTGCGCCAACGCCACCAGTTCGGCAGGCGGCGGCGGAGCATCCTGCGCCGGCACCTGCTCGGCTCCGTCACTGTCGTGGTAAGCGGCCACTCGCGGCTCCTGCGATGTCTCGGCAACACCCGGGTAGGACTCCCCAAGTCCTACCCGGGTGACACCTCGATCACCCAGCGCGACACGAGCGTGGGCCGCATCCCCTCTGCGACGACGCTAAGCACGTGACTTGGGGCCCCGCCGAGCGACTGCACAATCTGCTTGCGGCACAGGCGACATGGCCACGAGGGAAGCGCCACGGCAACCGCCCGAGCAGGCTGCCGCCACGGCAGGGGACGTTCTCAGTCCTGTCCGCCCCGGGGCCGCGGGTACCTGGCGTACAGGTCTGCCAGTTCACCCAATGCCTTGGCCAGCGCCGCCTGGGCATCGCGCCGCGGTTGGCCAACTTGGACTTCCCCGAGAGCCTCCCGCTTCGGTCGGCCTGCCGCAGCAGCCTGCTCCCGGAGAGCGTGGCGCTCCTTGTCCAGGGCCTCCCCTGCTGCCATGAGCCGGCAGCACGCTCCTTTGACCACTTCCCAACCGTCGACCGCATCGGCCCACGCTTCGACGAACCCCTCGTCGTCATCTGTGGCGAACGACCCGGCCCGGTTGAGATACGAGGTGTTTGAGCTGACCAGCAGCCGCCCGAGCTGGTACTCGACCTCATGGTCGGCATGCCCGCTCGCAAGCATGTCGCCCAAGGCAGCCGCCCCAGTGGGCGCCGCGGACTCGCTGTGGTTCCAACGCGACATCGGAGCAGCTCCCCTCATCTTCCCATGAGATCCCTGACCGAGAGCCCGAACAGCGCCCCGAACTCTCGAACGCCCGCAGTTGGCAAGCCCCCAGCTGCAGCTACTGCCCTACAGTGAGTGAGGCAACTATTCGTAATTTGATCATATGCGCCAAGGCTTCTCGAGCTGTTGACCAGCCTATGTTGCAGAGCCAGCGCCGCCTGCGGGTTGGGCAGGGGAATGGTGATTGAGCGGCGCTTGGGCGTCGCCTTCTCGAAATCGTCGATCTCAGTTGTCAGCTTGTCCTCGGAATGGATCTGTTCGGTGTGCCGAGAGACCGAACCATTCGAGACCTCAACGCTGTAGTGGGGGGCATCGCCCGCCGCATCGGGCTCCCAGCTGTGCAGGGTGATCGTCCCGTCGCCGCAGTTGTGAACCAGGACCGGGGAGGTGCCAGCCAGCACATAGTACGTGTGGAGCAGGTTGACGGTGAGGTTGTGGGTGGTGACGGCGTAGGGGTAGTTGCGGACGGACTGGATGGTGAGGGTGGTGCCGTCGGGCTTGCGGAGGTGTTCGCCGGGGGTGAGTTCACCGGCATCCACCCACTGCTGGCGGGTCTCGCTCCAGTAGGGATGGTGGTGGGTGGAGGTGATCTTCGCCTGATCAGCCGCGGGCGGCCCGCGGCGACTGGCGTCGTCGGTGAGGGTGAGGTCAGTGAAGTCCTTGTCGTCGGGGGTGGTGATGGTCGCGGTGACGGGTTCGGGGTGGGTCTCGCCGGTCTGGGGGTCGGTCGCCATGACGACGTCGCCCTCGTGGATGTCCTCGATCGGCTTGAGGGTGCCGTCCCCCATCAGGACCTGGGTGCCGGTCGGGAAGCTGTTGGGTCGGCCAATCGGGCAGCTGCCGCCGACAGAGTCGTCTGCTTCCTTGGCCACGGCCTTGGGCTCGGTGCCGGCTGCGTCTGCTGCTGTTTCCTTTGCTGCTTTTTCTTCTGCGGCCTTGGCGGCCGCCGCTTCAGCTGCTCGGGCCTCCGAAGCTGCCGTCTTGGCGGTGACCAGGGCGGCTTCGGCTTCCTTTGCGGCGCGTTCGCCGGACCTGATGGCGGTGTAGGCCTTCTCGATCTCCTTGTAGATCTTGAGTGCCTGGATGCCGACTTTGATGGCCTTGAAGATCTTGCCCCAGGGGACCACGTTGAGGGCGGTGTTGATGCAGCCCATCACGTCGCCCTTGGTGAAGCAGTCGCGGGCGTCGTTGAAGCCGATCAGATCGCCGATGATGTCGACAACCTTGTGCACGAGCTCTTCGCGCTTGTGCTTCGCCTCGTTTACGACCTTGTCGGCAGCATCCTTACGGTTCCCTGCATCCTGCTCCTCCGGCGTCTTATTCGGCACCGAAGCCAGGGTCGGGGAGTTCCCGCCCGCCGGGGTGATGTAGGAGTAGCCGTGACCGTTGTCCCTTTCAGTCGCGAGGCCATCGCACTCGGCCGTGGTGTCGCAGGTGGGCCGCAGGCCGTTGGCGTCGGACTTGTTGATCGGGCTGTTGTTGGCGTAGGCGTAGGCGTTCCATTGCTGGGGGTCGCCGGGGTCGGTGATGGGGTCGGGGCTGATGAAGCGGCCCGTTGTGGAGTCGTACTCGCGGGCGCCGAGGAGGGTGAAGCCGGTTGACTTCTCCTTGGTACCGCCGACGAAGCCCTTGTCACCGGCCCAGACGCCCGCCTCGGGCTGGGTGCCGCGCTCGTTGCCGAAGGGGTCTGTGGGGCGGCGGACGTGAGTGAGCGTCGCGGCGTCGAACTGGACGCCGTTGGTGCCGTGCGGGTCCGCGCCCTGGTAGGCGAGCGTGGAGGTGCCGTTGGTGGTGGTGCGGGTGATGGAGAGGCCGGTGGACGCCGCGTAGGAGCGGACGTCGGTGACGACCTTGGTGTTGGTGTCCAGGGTGATCTGGTCGGCACCCAGGTTGAGGGTGACCTTGCCGGGGTCACGGCGGATCAGCTGGTTGCCTGACACGTCGTACAGGTAGCTGGTGGCGCCGCTCTGGCCAGTGCCGGTGATCTGGTCGAGCTTGCCCTGGGCGTTCCAGGCCAGTGTCCGGGTGCCCGGGGTGTCGGTGATCGAGGTGGTGTTACCCGTGGCGTCGTAGGTGTAGGAGGTCACCGCGGTGCCGGCCGGGCCGGTCTGGGTGGACTTCATCAGCGCGTGCGGACCGCCGGTGCCGCCGCCCGTCTTCGGGTCGGTGGACGGGGTGTTGGGGCCGGTGCCGAAGGTCTGGGTGGTGGTGACGTCCTTGGTGGTGTCGCCGGTGACGTCCTTCTGGACCAGCTTGGTGCGGTTGCCGATGAGGTCGTACTCGTACTGCTGCCAGTACGGGGCCGGTCCGCCGACGCTCGGCTTGTCGGCGTCCATCGACGGTCCGTCGGTGTTGGCGCAGGCACCGACGCCGGGGACGCTGGGTTGGGGCCTGGTGGTCTGGGTCCCGGTGTCGGTCCAGGCCTGCGTAAGGCGCCCGAGGTAGTCGTGGGTGAAGCACTGCAGGTCGGCGATCTCGCCGTCCTGCGCGTTGCGGGCCGACGTCACCTGGCCGAGGGGGTTGTAGGTGTAGTCGACCGAGTCGACGTGGGCGGTCTCGGCGGTCTGCTTGTCCAGGATCGAGCGCGCGACCCGGCCGGTGGCGTTGTCGATGTCCAGCGTGGCGACCACCTGAGCGCCTGCGCCGCCCACCGTGGTGCGGTACGGCCGGCCGTACGGGTCGTAGCGGACGTCGGCAACGAAGGTCGTGGTCTCGAAGCCGATGGTGCTGGAGAGGCCTCCGAACTGGCCGACGACATCGGTGGCGAAGCTCAACGTCTCCCGGCCCATACCGGCCACCGCGGGCATCGTCGTCGTCGCCAGACGGCCTGCGGCGTCATAGGTGTTGTCGGTCTGGTAGACGCCGGCGAGCTTGCCCTCGGCAGCGGGAATCGTCGTCTTCGCACCGGTCTCGCGATACCCGATGTCGTAGCCGGTGACTTCCGACGTGTACGCGGCCCCGCTCACGCCGCCGACGTAGCGGGTGGAGGAGGTCGGCTTGCCCTTGGCGAGGGTGTCGAAGGTCCACGCGGCGACCTGCCTGGCCGGGTCGACCGCCGTGCCCTCGTAGGCCGCGACGGTGCGGCCGAGCAGGTCGGTGACGCTGGTCGCGCTCTTGCCGCGCGAATCCGTGGCTGTGACGAGGTTCTTGCTGTCGTCGTACGACGTCGTTCCGATGCCCGAATCCGGGTCGGTGGTCTTCACCGGGCGGCCGAGCAGGTCGTACTCGTACGTCCACTGGTTGCCGGCCGCGTCCTTGCGCCAGACCTCCTTGCCGTCCGGCGTGTAGCTGTAGGTGGTCTCGTCGTACGGGCCGGTCGGGGTATTGCCCTTGTACTGGCGCAGGGCAACGGTGTTGCCGCGGGCATCGGTGATGGTCGCGGAGGCGTAGCCCCCGGCCGGCGGGGTGGTGCGGACCTCGTCGGCACCGACGAAGTCGGTGTGGGTGCGCCACTGTTCGATGCCATAGGACTGGAAGATCGAGTCGACGACCCGGCCCATCCCGTCGAGCTTCTGAACGGTCTGGGAGGGGATCTTGCTGTCCGGCTCCACGCCGCCGTTGGGCAGGAAGAGCTGGCCGCTGGGCTGCGCCTGGTCGTTGTAGTAGGCGGCGCTGGTCTTGGTCTGCCAGCCGTGCGAGTCGAACAGCGCGTCGGTGACCATACGGCCGGTGGCGCCCGAGGGCGTGCTGGCCTGGGTCTGCCGGACGCGGCCGAGGCCGTCGTAGATGGTGAAGCTGGAGGTGTAGGTCTTCAGGTCACCCATCAGCGCCTGGCTGAGCACCTGCGAGGGCGCGTTGGTGCCGTTGACCGAGTAGGAGATCTTGCGGTTCGGCCGGTTCGGGTTCTTGGTCCGGTCGTTGTCGGGGCTCCAGCTGGCCATCGCACGCCCGAGGGCGTCGAAGTCCTGCTCGCTGATCCGGCCGTTCTCGTCCTTGATCTTGAGCGGTGAGCCGCGGCCGACGTCCAGCGTGCTGACGGTCTGCCAACCCACCGGGTTGGTGTGGGTGACCTCCGTGGGCAGCTGGCCGGTGGCCGGGGAGTACGCGGTCTTGGTCTCGGCGCCGGTCGGGTGGGTGTCGTCGGTGCGGGTCGGGTCGATGGTGCTGACGACTCGGCCGTAGGCGTCGAAGCTCGCGCGGGCGGTGGTCCGGTAGACCGGCTTGCCCGCGGTGTCGTAGCGCTCCAGGACCTCGGTCGAGGTCTGCTCGGCCTTGGCGCCGGACTGGCCGAGAGGCAGGCCGTCGAAGTACGCCCGGGTGTCGGCGACCGTGTTGTCCTTGGTCGCGGTCTGGCCGCAGGCGCCCTTGAGGACCAGAGTGCGCGAGGCCAACTGCGTGGGTGCGCCACCGGGGCCGGCGGCGTACTCGAACGAGGTGCAGAGCAGTTGCTCCGGGTGGGTCGGGTCGCCGTTGTCGTAGACGGTCAGCGGACGGGCGAACGGCGTCGAGTCGTACGAGGTGGAACGCTCGCGGGTGCGCCAGCCGTCGGCCAGCTTGTCGTGGTTGGTCACCTTGAGGACGTTGACGGCTCGGGCCGTGATCGCCGGCATGCCGCCGGACTGGCCGCGAGTCGCCGTGATCGGGCCGATCCACGGGTCGGAGACCACGGTGGAGAGGAGCTCGCCGTTCTCGCCGTTGTAGTTGGCGGAGTCCCGGATGAAACCGACCAGGGCGTTCTCGTCCTTGATGGCGCCGCCGTGGACGTCGGTCACGGTCACCTGGCGGGTGGTTCCGTTGGCGAGGACGTCGCCGTCCATGCCGCGCAGGAACGTGGCGACCGACTTGGTGCGCGGCGCCTCGACATCGTTGCCGCTGCCGGTGAGGGTCGTGACCGTCGCGTAGCCGCGGAACTGGTCCCAGGTCCGGCTCTTGGAGTCGGCCATCTCGGAGTCGTTGCGGTGCCAGGCCGCGCCGCCGCCGTACACGTAGTTGGTGACGACCGCGGGCTGGCCACCGGCGACCGAGTCCTCCTGGGTGACGGACTGCACGATGATCTTGTTGAACCAGTCGTTCACCGGATCCGGCGCACTCTGCCCGGGCAGGTACCACTTGACCGGCATGCAGGCCATCGTGTTGCTGTCCTCGGACGCCGGCATCGTCCCGCCGGCCTCGCGCGAGCACTCTGCCGGCCGGTAGACGACGTTGATCAGGCCGCCGGTCTCGGTGGTGATCTTCTGGATGCGCGGGCGGTTGTACGGCTCGATCGAGGCCGAGGTGCCGTCCGGCGCGACGATCTGGCCCTGGACGCGGTTGGCGATCTGAAGCGGCTGGAAGGACACCGCCGGCAGGGTGATCGGCGTGCGATTGTTGCTGCCGGTGTGCTGGACCGAGTCCAGCCACAGTGACGGCGAGGTGCCGTCACCCGGGTCCTGGAAAGACTGGTTGAGGGCGAAGGAGTCGACCGGGCGGTACGTAGCGCCGTCCCAGACCTCGGTGTCGATCTTCGTGAGGCGCTTGGTGGTCCAGAAGGTCGGCGAGTAGACGGTGCAGTCGCCGGTCGCGTCGCAGTTCTGGTCGACCGGGGTATCCGGCCAGCGCTTGGCGTTGGCCTTGGTCCGCTGGGACGGGTCACAGGTGAAATCACTGTCCGGCAGGCAGCGCTCGGCAGTGCGGAACCACACCTGGGCGGCCGGGTTGGCCTTGCCCTTGGCGGCGATCTGGTCGGGCAGGCGCTGGCCGTAGCCCACCCAGGTCGGGTAGCTGGCGCGCTGGTACTGGGTCCGGGGGCCGTTGCCGTTGTTCTGGCCACCGCCCTGGACGTAGCGGTTCTGCTCCTGCTCGTACCGGTAGGTGATCAGGTTCTGGTGCGGGTCGACGACGTAGTCCAGCGACCACTGCCAGCCCATCTGGTTCCAGGTGTTGGTGGCCGGGGAGCCGCTCTTCAGGCACGGGTCCTGGCCGCCGGGCCAGTAGACCGGGAGTGTGGAGACCGAGTTGGCGGCCTGGTCGGTGCCGTCGCCTCCGGGCAGGTGGTTGGCACCGAAGTAGTACTGCGTGCCGTCGACGGTGGTGATCCGCCAGGCCTCGCCGTTCCAGGCACCGTTGTTCTGGCCGGTCAGCCGCTCGACCTTGGTGCCGTCCTCGCCCTGCAGGTGCCACTCGCAGGACTTGTCGTCCTTGACGAGCTGGCCCGCGTGGCCGGCGAGCGAGAGCTGGAGCAGGTCGCCGCCCCAGCACTGGTCGCCCGACTTGTCGATGCCGGCGTCCTTGCAGCCCTTGTAGCCGCGGACGATGGAACCCGGCTGCCACTCCCAGCCCTCGCCGACCCAGGACGGCTGGGCGTTGGTGGAGGCGGTCTTGCCGTCCACGGCGGAGGAATCGTAGCCGAGCGAGACGTCGGGGGCGGGTCCGGCCAGCGCGGAGGGCAGCTCGACGGTGTAGCCGTAGGTGAAGTTGCCCGCGTTGGCGCCGGCCTGCCAGGAGGCGGACGGGGTGATCGGGGAAGCGGTGAAGTCGCCGCTGCTGCCCTTGGCGTCGGCCTCGACGGCGAGCGCCACCGTGGGGGCGGCGGCGGCCGGGCTCGCGAAGACCCCCGAGGTGAAGGACTTGGCGGCGGCGGAGGTCTGCTGCGGAACGTCGACCTCGGCCACCAGCCGGCCGGTGGAAGCGTCCCGGTGGGACGGCACCGGGGTGCGCGCCGTGCAGCCTGCGGCGCCCGGCGTCGTCAGCGCGCAACCGGGCAGCTGGACGATCCTCGCCCGCGAGGCCCAGTTGGCACCGGCGTTCTTCGCCCAGGCCCGGACGTCGATCCCGACCTGGACCCGACCGGCCTGGTTGCCCACACCGGTGTCGGTGAGAGCGACCAGGGCACCGTTCACTCCGGCGGCCTTCGCTTGGCCCTGATCGGCCAGATCGACCTGCAAGGCCGAGGGGTCGTCCTTGGCTGACGGGGTCGCCGGTGCGGTTCGAGCGGCCGATTTCCCACCCGGGGCCGGGGCGATCCAGACCGGCAACGAGCCGGCCTGAACCGGCTGCGAGGGTGTGGCTGCCGGTGCCGCGTCGGATGCGGTCGGCGCCGGCGCCGCCTTGGCGCCGACACCGCCGAGGACCGCGGTGGCCCTGCCGGACGGTGGACTGGAATCGGTCGGTGGCGACCACTTCTTTCCGGGATCGGGGTGGTAGCCGGCAGCCTTGCCGTTCGTGCCCTTCACCGGATGGGTTTCCGGCACCGGCGTGTTCGGCGGCACCCAGACCTTCGGCGGAGTGGCCGCGTGGGCGACCGCCTCGACCGAGGGGATCGTCACCACCGACATACAGACAGCCAGCGCGGCCGCGACAGCCACCTTCAGGCTGCGCGGACGTGTGAACACGCGGACACGACGAGACAACTGATCCCCCCACAGATCACGAAAGCTTGAATCGGGCCGACCCCACCAGCCCAGGCTCCCGGCACCTTAGGGGCACACGACCTATCCGGAACAGGAAGACTTCATGATCACGCAGTGTGAGGAATGTCACCCGGAGAGCAATGTGCCACCACCCGCGACAACTCGGACACCCTGTCGACAAAACGCTTTGACAGCGAAGCAATTGTGAAGGCAGCGTGCCGCTGACTTCTGCTCACATCACCTTTGACGACGGGGTCTTCATGTCGAGGGCAAAACCTCCATCTCTTCCAACTCCCGGACGGAGCACGAGAAGCCGGACATTCGGCGCGGCGCTCCTGCCACTCGCCTGCACGGCCGTCCTCTCCCTCGGCGCGGGGCTGTTGGCGGTGCCCGGCATCGCCGCGGCGGCGACCGCCGACCGCAACCACGGCCCTGCCGACACCTCCTGGCCGACGCCTCCACCGCCTCCGGCCAAGGGACGGTCCGACGCCCGCTCGGCGCAGACCGAGGCGATACGCACCGCCCAGGCGAAGGCCAAGAGCACCGGAAAGCCCGTCGTCGTCGATGCCTTGACCACGGGGAACAGCCGGACCACGGCCAATCCGGACGGCACGGTGACCAACGACTCCACACCGGTGGCGGAGCGGGTCAAGAACGCCGACGGCACCTGGCGCGCCGTGGACGCGACCCTCCGAACCAACCCTGACGGCACCGTCACACCGACCGCCGTCCCGTCCGCGCTCACGTTCTCCGGCGGGGGCAGCGGGCCACTCGCCACCATGGCGACGGCGGACGGCAAGAAGCTGTCGATCAAGGCACCGTTCGACCTGCCGAAGCCCGAACTCACCGGCAGCAGCGCGCTCTACCGGTCCGTCCTGCCCGGCGTCGACCTGGAGCTGAGCGCCACCACCGCGGGCGGCTGGCGCCAAGTCCTGATCGTCCGCACCGCACAGGCGGCCGCGGATCCGAAGATCAAGAATCTGCACCTCGACACCGTCGCCGACGGGCTGACCGTCAAGGCGGACGCCAACGGCAACCTGACGGCCGAGGACACGGCCGGCAAGGCCCGATTCACCGCTCCGGCCCCGGTCATGTGGGACTCCGCCCCGGCCGGATCCCAGCCCAAGTCGGTGGCCAAGGCCGCCGCAGCCGCCCCGACGGACGGCACCCCGACCTCGGTCGGCTCCGACAGCAAAGCCCCCGGGCCTGGCGCCAGGACCGCTCCGATCACCACCACCGTCAGCGCCAGTGGCATCGACCTGGTGCCGGACCCCTCGTTGCTCGCGCAGGGCACCGGCCCCTGGTACATCGACCCGGGTTGGAACCCCAGCGCCGACAACGGCACCCAGGCCTGGGCGCAGGTCCAGTCGGCCTACCCCGCCACCCCGGAGTACAACGGCACCCAGTACGGCCAGGACAAGCCGGGTTCCGGCTACTGCGGCTACATCGACACCAACAACCGCTGCCAGAAGGAAGGGAAGGAGCGCGCCTACTTCCAGGTCGGTCTGAACCCGACGTTCTGGGACTCGGCCGTGCTGAGTGCCAAGCTCTACGCCACCATCGCGGAGTCGTCCAGCCCCTCGACGTCCACGCCGATGGGCCTGTACTCGACCGGTGCGGGCAACAGCAACCCGATCAACCAGTGGACGCGCTGGGAAGCCCAGCCCTGCCCGGAGCTTTCGAGCTGCGCCAAGGTCGGCACGAACTGGATCATGGGAGCGGGCGGCAAGGAGTTCGACGTCCTCACCCAGATGATCTGGGCGGCGCGCGAGCACTGGGGCGGCTGGACCTTCATGTTCGCCCCCGACGACGAGACCAACAAGTACTACCACCAACGGTTCGACAAGAGCCCGCACATCGTCGTCACCTACGACGTCGCACCCGCCATCGGCAGCCCCGCCACCAGCCCGACACCCGGCTTCGCCCGTGACGCTGCCTACAGCCCCTGCCAGACTCCCGGAACCGGCAACCCGTGGGACACTCCGGGCTGGGTCGGGATCAACACCGACGTCAACCTGAGCGTCGACACCTGGTCGCCGACCGGTGAGCAGCTCTGGACCACGTTCAAGATCTGGGACGACGACGACAACGGTTCCTCGAAGGTCTCCGACACCGACTGGGCGGCGAGTTCGGGCCGCAAGAACGTGAGCGTCGGCCCGCTGATCGACGGACACCAGTACGGCTGGTACGCCGTCACCGACGACGGCACGCTCCACAGCGGAAACTCCCCGATGTGCTACCTGCGCGTCGACCGCACCCCGCCGACCGCCCGCATCACCTCGACGGACTTCCCTGAGTCGGGCACTCTGGGCGGACACCCGAAGCTCGTGGGCCAGGAGGGCGTCTTCACCCTGACCGGCACCGACCCGGCTCCGGCCACGGGCGGCCGCTCCTCGGGCCTGGCCTGCGCCCGATGGACCACGGACCCCGTCCAGGCCGCCGCCACCGGATGGAACTGCACCGACGGCGGCAACATCGTCAAGATGGACGGCGACGGCAGCTTCCAGCTGAAGTACACCCCCTGGCACTGGGGGACCAACTTCCTCTACCTGCAGACCCAGGACAACGCCGGCAACATGTCGCAGCCGGTCGCGTACACCTACTTCGTGCCGAGCAACCCCGCCGCCGGCGATCCGGTCATGGGCGACATCGACGGCGACCGGAAGAGCGATGTCCTCCTGCCTGACGGCACCGGCTCACTGCGCCTGGTGGGCGGCAACGCCGACCCGTACGCGGCCCCGAACACCAGGCCGGCCTCGGCTCCCGGTGCGGCGGACAACCAGGACTGGAGCACCGTCCAGATCACCCACCGGGGCTCGTTCACCGAGCGGAACGTGGATGACCTGATCGCACATGCGCCCGGCGCCGCCGAGTTGTACCTCTACGCCAATGACGACAGGGCGGGGCACCTCGACGGTCAGGCCGCGAACGAGCTGGCCAAGAGCCGCACGTGCGCGCTGCCCGATGCCACACCGATCGACTGCGCGGCCTACGGCAACGGCAGCGACTGGTCTGCGGTCACCCAGATCGCGGCGTTCGGATCCCCCATGGGAGACACGCCCAAGAACGTCGGGACCGCCATGGCCGGTCTGCCGCACTCCTCACTGCTCGTCGTCGAACGCGGCCGACTGTGGCTCAACCTGCAGGGCACTGTGAAGCACCTCGACGGACCCGCCATCCTGCTGTCGCAAAGTCAAGCCTGGGACTACTACGACCTGATCACCCCCGGCCCGACCAAGGGCACCAACATCCCCACCGTCTGGGGCCGGTCCAAGGGTGACGGAACCATCCACGCCTACCAGTTGGCCAAGGGCAGCGCCCCCGGGACCTTCGACGCCTCCGGCTTCGCCGACCCCACCAAGGGCTGGCTGGCCAACGGCGTCGACGCCAAGCTCTACCCGAAGGTCGGCTCCAACGGCGACGTCACCGGTGACGGTGTCCCGGACCTCTGGGCGGTCGACACCGACAATCAGCTGGTCGCCTGGGCCGGCGTCGGCACCAAGACGGCCGATGTCAACAGCGGCCCGACGGTGACCGGCCTGGAGCAGAGCCCGGTCGCCCTCGGCAACCTCAACCGGCCGATCGGCAACTGGCTGGCCGCGCCCGACGGCGGCAACGCCGTCGGCGACGGGCAGAAGCGCGCCAACGGTACGGCCTCGGGCGTGAGCTGGGTCGGGGACACCGTGGACGGCCGGGCGGTCACCGTGGGTGCCTTCAGTCCCGACGCGGGATCGAACATCACCATGTCGGGTCCGGTGGTCGACACCCGCAGGAGCTTCACCCTCTCCACCTGGGCCAAGTCCGGACCGGGCGGCGGCGTGGTCGCCAGTCAGGAGACCGGACACGGCAGCAACTTCCTGCTGTACACCGACGGCCCCGGGCGGAACTGGAGCTTCGCCCTGGCGTACGCGGACGACGACAACTGGTCGTACGACTTCACCCGCGTGGTGAACGCCAGTGCCCAGACCCGCCCCGGTGTCTGGACCCGGCTGACCGCCTCCTACGACGCGAACACCGGCATGATGGCACTGTACGTCGACGGCGTCCTCGCCGGCACCGCGGTCCACAGGGCGAGCACCAGCCCGCCGTCCTCGGGGCCGTTCGAACTCGGCCGCTACCGGTACCAGTCGAAGCCGAGCCCGAGCTTCGACGGCGGCATCAGCAGCACCGCCGTCTACCCCTTCGCGGTGGCACCCACCGCACCGAGCGTCACCGGGGTGGTCCGCTCGGCCGTCAACGGCGACATGTGCGTCGACGACACTGGTGCCGGCACCGCCAACGGCACCGCGATCCAGCTCTACGACTGCCACGGCGGGGCCTCGCAGCAGTTGTCGCTCGGCAACGACGGCACTCTGCGCGTCCTCGGCGGGTGCATCGCTCCGGTGAACGCGGGTGCGGGCAACGGCACTCCGCTGGAGTACCGCACCTGCGACGGCACGGCGGCGCAGCAGTGGGTGCCGTTCGCGAACAACGTGCTGTACCACCCGGCCTCGGGCCGGTGCCTCGACCTTCCGGAGTGGAAGGCGGTCGACGGCGCCCGGCTCGACCTGTGGGACTGCACCTACGCGGCGAACGAGCAGTGGAGCGTCCCGATGGTGCGGACGGCCGTGCTGCCTGCGGCGCCGCGTTCCTGACGTCCGCGTCCTGAGCCGGACACACGGGCCCGCTTCGCCGGTCGGCGGGGCGGGCCCGACGTGGTATCGGGGGCGGGTTCGGGGAGAGGAAGAAAAGGGGCAAGACAGGCATAGCCGTCGGTGGCGTTGACACCGGGTTGGGTAGCTGGTGGGGTTGCGGGCGTTGTGGTTCCGGCCTGGCTAGGAGGCTCCTGTGCAAGCCCGAGTGTCCGTTGTGGCCGGGCGGCGGCTGCGGTTGCAGTTGGAGCAGAGTCCGGCGTTGCGGGACGTGTTGCAGCATCCGGCGGCGTTGGTGGCGCGGCGGGCGACGGCGCGGACGTGCCGTCAGTTGGCGCCCCGGACGGCGGACCGGCTGATCGCCGATCTCAAGGGCACGGAGCCGCTGTTGGCGTCCGTGCGGGCGGAGCGTGCGACGGGGCGGCCGGGGCGGCGGGCGATGCAGATCGCGGCCGGCGTGGCGGCCGCGGCGGTGGTCGGCGGGCTGTTGGCCGGGCCGTTGCCGTCGGCGTACGCGGCGACGCCGGGGCCGGACGTGGTGAGCACCGCGCCGCAGACGCCGCTGGGGAGCGTGACCGATCCTCAGGTGTTCCCGCGGCCGCAGGAGCAGGCGGTGGCGGGCAGGGCGGTCGTGGTGCCGGGTGCCGTGACGCTGGTGACCACGCCGAAGACGGACCCCGGGGCGGTGCTGGCCGTCCGTGAGGTGCTGGACATCGCCGGGGCGACCGACGTGACGTCGCGGCCGGACGGCGGGACGCCGGTGGCCGGGTCGCTGGTGGTGTACGTCGGCGGGCCCGCGGAGGGTGCCGGCGGCGAGGTGGACCGGGTGCTGCGGCAGCTGACCGCCGCGGCGGGCGGCAAGGAGGGCACCGCGCCCTCGACCGCGAACCTGCCGGCCGGCGGGTACGTGCTGTCGGCCGGTCAGTTGCCCGCCCAGGGCGGCGGGACGTACGGCGCGGTGGTGCTGGCGGGCGTGGACGCCACCGGGACGTTCTACGCCGCGCAGAGCCTGCGCCAGCTGCTGGCCGCCGTGCCGGCCGGGCAGGGGCAGGCGGCGGGCGCGAACGGGCTCGGCCTGCCGGGGATCACGCTGCGGGACTGGCCGAGCGGCGCGCCGGTGCGCGGCACCGCGGAGGCGTTCTACGGCACCCCGTGGACCGCGCAGCAACGGCTGGACCAGATCGACTTCCTGGGCCGCTCCAAGCAGAACTTCTACCTCTTCGCCCCCGGTGACGACCCGTACCGGCTGTCCCGCTGGCGCAACGCCTATCCGGCCGCGCAGGCGGACGAACTGCGCGACCTGGCCACCCGGGCGCGGCGCAACCACGTCACGCTCGGCTACGCGATCGACCCGGGGCAGTCCCTCTGCTTCAGCTCCGGCAAGGACGTGGACGCGCTGGTGGCCAAGCTGGACGGGCTGCGGGCGCTCGGCTTCACCGCCTTCCAGCTGCAGTTCCTGGACGTCAGCTACGACGAGTGGCACTGCGGAGCCGACCGAGACGAGTACGGCACCGGGCCCGCCGCGGCCGCCAAGGCGCAGGCCGAGCTGGTGAAGAAGGTCAACGACCGGCTGATCGCCAAGAACCCGGGCCTGGCGCCACTGTCCGTCGTCCCGACCGAGTACCACCAGCAGGGCGCCACGCCGTACCGCAAGGCGCTGGCCGCGGCGCTGCCGGCGGGCGTGCAGGTGGCGTGGAGCGGGGTCGGGGTGATCCCGGAGAAGATCACCACCGCACAGGCCTCCGACACCACCGACCTGTACGGGCACCCGCTGGTCACCATGGACAACTACCCGGTCAACGACGCCAGCCCGGACCGGCTCTTCCTCGGCGCCTACACCGGGCGCGACCCGGGCGTGGCCACCCGCTCGGCGGTGATGCTGACCGGCGCCATGCAGCAGCCGGTGGCCTCCCGGATAGCCCTCGCCACGGCCGGCGACTACGCCTGGAACCCGGTCGGCTACAAGCCGGACGAGTCCTGGCAGGCCGCCCTGCGCTCGCTGGCCGGGCCGACCGGCGCAGCCGCGACGCCCGCCGGGACGGCACTGCCCGCGGTCACCGCCCTGGCCGGCAACAGCACCTCCTCGCCGCTGTCCAAGCAGGAGTCCGGCTACCTGACGCCGCTGCTCGACCGCTTCTGGGCCGCCGCCGAGCCGACCTCGGGCACGGCGCCCGACCTCGCCAAGCTGATAGAGGCCGCCGGCCCGCTGCGGGAGGCGTTCGCCGCGATGGCCACCGCCCAGCAGACCCTGGCGGGCACCCCGGCCACCGCCCAGCTGGCCGGCGAGGCCGCGCCCTGGCTGGGCCCGCTGCGCGACTACGGGCTGGCCGGGCAGGCCGCGCTGAACATGCTGCTGGCCCAGCACGGCGGCGACGGCGCGGCGGCCTGGAAGGCCCGGGTGGAGCTCAACCGGCTGCGCGAGCAGCTCGACCGGGCCCCGGCCACCATCGGCGCCGGGGTGCTCGGCCCGTTCCTGGAGCGCGCCGTCCGGGCCGCCGACAACTGGGCGGGCGTGGTCGGCGGCGGGGTCACCGCGACCACCACCCTGGGCACCGCGCAGGACCACCTGCCCGGGCTGATGACCGACGGCGTGGCGAACACCTTCTACTGGAGCTCCGCTCCCCCGCAGCCGGGCGACGCGGTCGGCCTCGACCTCGGCGCGGGCCGCCCGGTCAGCGGCGTGACCGTGCTGATGGGCAGCTGGGGCAACGGCGCGGACGCCGCGACCGCCGTGGACGACTACATCCGCGACGGCGTACTGGAGTACTCCACCGGCGAGGGCGGCTGGAAGCAGCTCGCCGTCGTCAAGAACCAGAAGACGGTCAGTGCCCAGCTCCCGCCGGGCACCGTCGTCCGGGCGGTGCGGCTGCGGGCCACCGCGGCGCAGAAGACCGCCGTCGCGGTGCGCGAGTTCACCGTCACCGCCCCGGACGAGTCCCCGGCGAGCGTCACCGGCGGGCCCGACGCGCTGCCCGGCTCCTCCGCCGCCGCCGTGCTGGACGGCAACCCGGACACCGCGTACCGGGCCGCCAAGGCCCCGACCGCGCAGGACGACCCGCTCATCGTCGAGCTCGGCGCCGCCCGTCCGCTGGACCGGCTCACCGTGCTGACCGACCCGGGCGTGCGCGCCACCGCCACCGTCGCGGTGCGCCGGGCCGACGGCACCTGGGCGGACATCGGCACCGTGCAGCCCGGCTACAACGAGCTGCCGGCCGGCGGGCAGGTGGCGGACGCGTTCCGGCTGACCTGGAAGCCCGGCGGCGACCCGCCGGTCGTCAACCAGGTCATCCCCTGGTACGCGGACGCCCCGGCGGCCCGGCTCACCCTGTCCGACCCGGCCCTGGACGTGGTCACCGGCGCGGGCTCGCCCGCCCAGACCCGGGCCACCGTGGAGGCCGGGCGCCCCGAGGGCACCACCGGCGAGCTGCGCGCCGAGGTGCCGGCCACCGCCAAGGGCCTGACCGTGACCCCGGCCGGCCCGGTGACCGTGCCGCGCGGCGGCCGGGTGGGCGTGCCGCTGCTGGTCGCCGCCGCGCCGGGCACGCCGTCCGGGACGTACCAGGTGCCGGTGCGGTTCGTGGCCGGGGCGACCACCGTCCAGCAGGTCCTCCAGGTGCACGTGGTCCCGCCGACCGGCGGGCCGGACCTCGCGCTCGGCGCGAAGGCCACCTCCTCGGGCGACGAGACGGCGAACTTCCCGGCCTCGGCGGTCGCCGACGGCGATCCGAAGAGCCGCTGGTCCTCACCGGCCAAGGACGACGCCTGGGTGCGGCTGGAGCTGCCGCAGGCGACCCGGCTGGGCTCGGCGGTGCTGCACTGGCAGGCCGCGTACGCGAGCTCGTACAAGATCCAGGTCTCGGCGGACGGGAACTCCTGGACGGACGCGGCCACGGTGGACAACGGCAAGGGCGGCGACGAGACGGTGCGCTTCGACGCGCCCGGGGTCCGGTTCGTCCGGGTCCAGGGCGTGGCGCGGGCGACCAAGTACGGCTACTCGCTGTACGGGGTCGAGCTGTACGCGGTGACCCCGCCGGCCGCGCCGCAGCCGCCGGCCGGCCAGCCCGGGCAGCCGGGCGGTGCGCCGAGCGCCCCCGCGACTCCTCCGGCGGCGCCGCCGAAGCCATAGCCGTAGCCGTAGCCGTAGTCCGGCGGGTCGGGCACGAGAAGCCCGGTCTGGCAGGAAAAACGCGGCAGGTCGGCAGGTCGGCAGGAGAAACGCGGCGGGCCGCCGTGCTCCCCGGTGCGGGGGCGCGGCGGCCCATGAGGCGCGTACCGACGGTGTGACGGGCGAGCCCGTGTGTCGCTTCGGTCAGGCGGAGAGCGGTTCGGGCTGCTCGCCGCGGCGGATGGGGGTGGGGTGGGCGCCGTGCACCCGGCCGATCGGGACCGAGTGGTTCGGCTCGGTATGGTCGAGGTGCTCGTACTCGCCCCACTGCGGGGCGCGCAGTTGGTCCGCGCCGCCGTAGGGCTCCAGGTAAGGACGCCAGCGCGGGTCCTTGATGCCGGTGCCGATGATCCGCCAGGCGAGTCCGCTGGGCGGTGCGGGTGGGCGCTTCATCCGCCACCCGAGTTCGGTGAGGTGGCGGTCGGCCTTGGTGTGGTTGCAGCGGCGGCAGGCTGCCACCACGTTGTCCCACCGGTGCTGGCCGCCCCGGCTTCGCGGGATGACGTGGTCGACGCTGGTGGCGGCGGCCCCGCAGTAGACGCAGCGGCCGTGGTCGCGGGCGAACAGCGCCCGGCGGGTGAGCGGGACGGGCCCGCAGAACGGGACCCGGACGAAGCGGGTCAGACGGACGACGGACGGCGCCGGAAGGGCGCTGGTGGCGCTGTGCAGAGTGACTTCCGAGTCCTCCAGGCTGACCGCCTTGTGGTTGAGGACCAGGATGAGTGCGCGGCGCATCGATACGACGCCGAGTGGCTCGTAGGACGCGTTGAGGACCAGGACATGCGGCACGGATGCCTCCTTGGACGCCTGCGGCGCGTGGCTCGCGCCGGGACGAGCGGTTGGATCGCGCAACAAGTACGCGATCTCCCCCAGTGTCGCCTTACGCCTTTGTACGGCGCCACCACTCCTGTGTAACGGAGCTGACGTGAACTCCGGGTGTGGTCTCTGTCATAGCCGGTATGCCCGGGGAAGGTCGGGTTGGCACCCGGGTGCCGGCCGAGCACCGCGCGGGTGCCGCCCGGTGGCCCTCCCGGGCGACGACTCGGCCGGTCGGAGCAGTGTCCGGCCGGGTCGGGGCGGCGTCCGGGGCGGGGTACGGGGGGAGCGCACCGGGGCGTTGACGGGGCGTCCGGGCCGTTCCGTACGCCCTCCGGCGGCTTCCCGCGAGGCGGCGGACGATCTTCGGCGTGTCCGGGCGGGCGTTCGGCGCCGGATAGGCTAAGGCGCACGGTCCGCGGGCCGCTCGCCGGCGGTGCGGACCCGACACGCCACTCAGCAAGGAAGGTCCGCACGTGTTCAGCTCCGGTGCCACCGGTCTGTCCGACGCGTCCTCGACGCCCTCCGCTCCGACGCCGGTCCCCAGCCCCACCGCGCAGCTGCCGAACCTGGACCTGCGGATCCCGACCAGCGCGCAGGAGGTCTCGGACACCACCAAGCAGGCCGCCAGCTGGTTCGACACCCACTGGCAGAGCTGGCTGGCCTCGGGCCTGCGGATCGTCTTCATCGTGCTGCTGGCGCTGGTGCTGCGGGCCATGCTGCGCAAGCTGATCACCCAGCTCATAGGGCGGATGGCGCGCACCCCCGAACACCAGGAGGAGAGCCGGCTGGGCGGACTGCTGGCCAACACCGGGGTCGTGAACCCGGAGCGGCGCCAGCAGCGCTCGGAGGCGATCGGTTCGGTGCTGCGCAGCGTGGCCTCCTTCACCATCCTGGGCACGGCGGCGCTGATGGTGCTCTCCGCACTGGGCGTGAATCTGGCGCCACTGCTGGCGAGCGCCGGTGTGGCCGGTGTGGCGATCGGTTTCGGCGCCCGCAACCTGGTCACGGACTTCCTCTCCGGGGTCTTCATGATCATGGAGGACCAGTACGGCGTCGGCGACGAGATCGACACCGGGGTGGCCAGCGGCACAGTGCTGGAGGTCGGCCTGCGGGTGACCAAGCTGCGCGGCGCGAACGGCGAGATCTGGTACATCCGCAACGGCGAGGTGAAGCGGATCGCCAACATGAGCCAGGGCTGGGCGACCGCCTCGGTGGACGTCCAGATCGGCTACAAGGAGGACCTGCTGCGGGTCGAGGACCTCATCCTGCGGACCGCCGAGGAGCTGGCCAAGGAGGCACCGTACGACGAACTGGTCTGGGCGCCGGTGTCGATCCTGGGCCTCGAATCGGTCGCGGCGGACTCGGTGATGGTGCGGGTCGAGGCACGGACCGCGCCCGGCAAGGCCCCGGCGGTCTCCCGGGCGCTGCGGCAGCGGCTGAAGGTGGCCTTCGACCGGGCCGGGATCAAGGTCAAGGAGGAGACCCCGGCGGCGGCAGCAGCAGCGACGGCGGCGGGCGCGGCGACCGGAGTGGTGATCGCGCCCGCCCCGGCCCCGGCGATCGAGCAGGCAGCGCCGTCCGCGCTCGCCGACCCGAACTCGGCCCGCTTCCGGGCCAGCGAGCCCATCCCGGTACCGAAGTCGGAGCCGTAGTCGACCCCGGAGCCGAAACAGCCCCCGCAAAGCGGACCAGAGCCCCGCTCCCACCTTCCCTACCGAGGAACCGGCGGAAGGTTCGTAAGCGTGCGCAGAGCCCGATCACGCGCGCGGAAACCGATGCTGATGAGGGTGACGCTCTCCCCAGCACTGAGCGGCGTCCGGCCGTGCGGCGTGAGCGCGCCATCGAATACGACACAGTCACCCGCGGCGAGGTCGCACTCGAGGTAGCCGTTGGCGTTGATGAAGACGGTGGTGCTGGCCCTGGGCGCACCGGCAAGGCGAGCATGCTTGAGGCAGAGGATCAGGTTGGCCTCACCGAAGCCGGACTCGTCAACATGGAAGTCGAGGAACTGCCCTTCCTCGTAGCCGATGTAAACGCCGGTGTGCGGCTGCTCGACGTCCAGGCCGGTGGACCGCCCTACGACTGCGGCGAGATCGACTTGTTCGGCGAAGCGGTTCGCGGCGTCGCCGACCGGCGCGTTCCACTTGCCGTTGTGCAGGTATCCGCCAGCAGCGACGGCCTTCTCGGCCTCCTCCGCCATAGCGGCGATCAACTCGGCGGGAAACGACTGATCACGCAGGTGGTGCGGGGGCACGCGCTGGTGTGCGGTGAGCCCGCGCACAGCGTCCCGGAGAGCAGGGAAGTCCTCTGCCCACCGAACCGGCGTCTTGGCCGTGGTGCGGGACTGGAGCCACGAGGTCCACTGACCGCTCCACCGGCTCGGTGCCGCAATGTCTGCAACTGATCCGGCGACGTCGCCGAGCATCAGCTCGACCCGGTCGAGTGCGGCCTGCGTGGACTCGACCAGTTCGGTGTTCCCCTTGGCGATCCGCAGCCGCATCGCTTCTTGAAGATGGGCCTGGGCACCCGCGAGGTCGCCACGCTCCATCAAGTGCTTGCCGGTGTGCTGAAGCGCGAAGTCGACAAGTTCCGGGTGCCGGCTTCGCGCGGTGTTCAGGGCGCTGCGATAGAGCGCGTCCGCCTTCTGCAAGTCACCGGCGTAGCGGTGCGCGTCGCCGAGGTTGAGCCCGGTGGCTACGAGCGCCTGGGTGTTGCCAATCGCCGCGGCCAAGTCGAGCGACTGCCGGAGGAACGCACGCGCCTCCGCGTGGCGACCCAGGCACATCTGGCCGATGCCGATCCACCTGGTCAGGACCCGAGTACGCGCCGGGTCGCTCTCCTCCGGCAAGGCCCGCAGTTCCTCGCGGAGTCGGCTGACCGCAGTGGTCAGCTCGTTCCGGTCCGTGGGGACCATACGCAGGTTGTCGTCGTGAGTGATGAGGTGATCCAGCACGTGACTCTCCGTGGTTCGGTTCTGCCCAGAGTGGTATTACAGCTGCTCGATCTGGTGGCGCAGGTCGGCCAGCAGATCCACTCCGTGGGAGGTGAAGTGCTCCCGGAGGAGTTCGAGTTCGCGCATGAGGTAGCGGACGGCCGGCAGGCCCTCGTCGTAGGCGCTCTGGAAGGTCGCACGCTCGGTGGGCGTCAGGTCGTCGCGGCGCAGTTCGGACTGGCGGAACCGCAGTAGCTGGTTGTACACGCTGGTCGCGTGGAAGCCCCTGTCGATCTCCCAGTAGTGGTTGCGGTCCTCTCCTTGCCCGGCCCGCCACTTGATCTCGATCTTGGGAGAACTCTTGGACGAGTACCCGTCGGCGAAGACCTGGCGCTGGAGGACGTGGAAGCTGATCGACTGGTGCACTCCTTCGTGCAGCACGTTCTCCGCCAAGAAGAGGGGGGAAGGCTGCTCGCTGACCGTGTTCGGCGGAATGTGGCGGCACGCCTTGTCAGAGAATGTGATGACGTACGGGAGCGCCGGGTCGCTGGAGCTGGTCAGCGAGGACGTGTGGACGCCCGGCTTGAGGCCGACCCACAGCAGCCCCCGGACGAATTCGCGCACGTGGGCGAACCCCTCGGGGTGGACCAGCGACAACCGGTCCAGGGCCTGGGTCAGCGTCGCGCGGCGCTCGTCGGTGTGCTGGACGATTTCGTAGCCCGCCAGATTGATCTCGTCGGCGATCTCGCCGGGAAGCTCGGCGTCGAACCAGCCAAAGGTGGCCCCGGCCACGGTCACGGGTTCACTGCGAAGAGAACGGGCGTGCTCCGCGTAGGGGGTGCCCGACTTCACCAAGCGCTCCATCAGGGCGAACGGCAACGCCGACTCGGCACCCTCCTCGCGGAGCCGGGTCAGCACCGGGTCATTCCGATCGAGGTCGAAGAAGGAGCCGAGGGGGACACGGGTGGGGCGGTCTTCAATGCGGACTCTCCTTGGTTGGGGTGTGTGCGCGGCCGAGCGGCGGGTCGGCTCGGATGATCACCCGCGTCGACCCGCCCATGCCGCCAACTAATCGGCATCAGTTCGGAACTGCGGTCAGACCTCGGTACCCAGCGGGGCGAAGTCGCCGTCGGGGACCTTGTGGTCCAGGCGCCGGGTCAGGGACTCGACGGACGTCTCCGGGGTGAAGTCCCCGTCCGGGACCGAGTGGTCCAGGCGGCGGGTCAGGTTGGTGACCTCCGGGTCCGGCTCGATGGTGACGGTGCTCACGGGGCTCTCCAATCGGGTTGGCTCTGCTCGCCCGGGTGCGGGTGTGCAGTCTTGCGGGGTGGTGCGACCCGGCCCGTCAGACCCTGTCCGACGAACCGGGGTTTTGTGGGGCTCCCAGGGTCGCGAGTGTTGCTGGACGCGGCCGAAGGAAATGAGCGCCGTTGCCCCTACTGGCTTACTCGCTCTTCGGCTTGTCGCCGTTGTGGTCGCCCGACCCGTTGCCGGTGCCGTTCTTGTCGTCCATGCCGTGCACTCCTTCCGATTCACCCGCCGAGAAGCGCGGGGGTGGTGGGCTGCCGACGGCCGGCGTGCACAGCCAGGAAACCCCCAAGACGCAGCCGGCCCTACGCAACAGCGAGTAGTCACACCGTCACTCCGACGGGGCGGGGACCAGTTGACCGCCACGGCAAGATCAACGGCTGACAATCGGCGGACTTTTCGACGGACTTTTTCATGCGCGGGCCGCTGCACGGCCAGCAGCCTGGGGTTACCGTCTGCGATGTGGAGACCCAATTCACCCGCTTGTGCACCGAGTTCGGCTGGAGTAGCCCTGCCCGGTTCAGACAGGTGTACGCCGCGACGGCGCGCAAGCTCGGAGAGGAAAAAGAGGTCAGCAGCCGCCAGTACCACCGCTGGCGTCAGCCGTTACCACCATGCCCTCATCCGGCACGCCAGCGGGTTCTCGAAGCGATGTTGGGTATCCCGTTGAAGCAGGCGGGTTTCACCGTTCCGCCACACCGTCGATCAGGGCCACCACCCGCGCCACGGAAAGAGCCAGAGGACGTGAACCGTCGATCCTTCATCGCCATGGCCGGGGGTGCCGCCGTGTCCGCCACGCTGACGCCGCCGCGAATCGGGACCGAGACCGTCCTGGACCTGCGGGCCGGGCTCACGTCCCTGTACGGGCTGGACGACCGGTTCGGCGGTGCGACAGTCGGGCCTCTCGCGCAAGCTCACCTCGCTCGGGTCGAACGGCTGATCGCCACCAGGAGTTACCCGGGTTCGATCGGCCGTCAGCTCCGACTGATCGCGGGAGAGACTGCGGAACACGTGGCGTGGCTGGCCTTCGACGCCGGCGACAACGTCCGGGCCAAGAAGCATTGGAAGCACGCACTCACCCGAGCCGAGGAGCTGCAGGACAACTCGCTCGCCGTAGTGGTGATGGCGTCCATGGCGCTGATGAGTCTTCGAGAACGCGAGCCTGGTACCGCACTCGATCTCGCCCGCGCCGCACAGTCGAAGGCCGCGTCGTGGGCGCCCCCCTCGCTAATGTCCATCCTGATGACCCGGGAGGCCCGCGCCCACGCGATGATGGGGGAGCCCGTCAGGGCCCGATCGACCCTGGCGCAGGCGGCCCGCACCTTCGAGCAAGAACGCAACGAGCGACCGGTCCCCGACTGGGCGGTGTTCCACGGGCCGGCGGAGTTGGCGCTGGCGCAGGCATCCCTCTTCACGGAGGCGGGGCACCACAAGGCGGCAGTGGACTGGCTGCGGCGCTCGCTCCGACACCAGGAGACGAACTACGCGCGGAACGAGGCACTGGTGCGGTTCAGCCTCGCCGGAGCGCTTGCGCAGGCAGGTGAGGCCGAGGAGTCGGCCCACGAACTCACCTCGGGAGCCGTCCTGCTGACCGAGGTGTCGTCCGGCCGGGCTCGCACGTCGATGGAGGAAGCACACTCCCACCTGAAGCTATTGAACCCCTCCCTGGCCGGTGCCAGCACCGCCCACCTGATGGCCTAAAAGGAGAATCGTGCAGACGCCCGTCTTCGAGACCTTCACGGATCCGGATGCCGCTGCCCGGGTGCTGGGCGAGATAACACCGCTGTACGAGCAGGTGTTCGCGGAGCCACCGTACTTCGAGGGGCCCCGCGACCTGGCCGGGTTCCTGGAGGGCTACGAGGCCTTCCGGACCATGCCTGGCTTCCGACTGGTTCTGGCTCGCTCAGGTGCTGCCCTGGTCGGGTTCGCTTTTGGCGTCCTGCTCCAGGCGGACAGCCGTTGGTGGAACGGCCTCGGCTTGGACGAGGGCTTCACCCGCGAGGACGGGCACCGGACGTTCGTGATCCGGGAGATCGCCGTGGCCCCGGATCAGCGCCGACAGGGGTTGGGCCGGGAGCTTCACGCGGCCGTACTCGAAGGGGCCCAGGTGGAGCGCGTCACGCTTGCAGTCCGACCCGAGGCACAGGCAGCAATGAAGATGTACGAAGCCCTCGGTTATCGGGACCTGGGCAACAAGACCCCGGCCGGGGAAGGGGCCCCGGCGTACCGCTACATGGTCCGATAGCCCGCTACCGGCTCAGGACGGATGCGTCCGCCGCGGATCTCCGGCCTTTCCCGCGTGCCCCGTCGCCCCATCAGTGGTTTCCAGAAGGCGGGGCCTTCCGCTGCGACGACCACTTGCTCGTCAACCCGCTGTGCCCAGCGGCGGGGCAACGGCCCGGCAAGCTCGCTCGCTCGCTGGGGCGGGTGGGTGGATGAGGCGCCCACCCTTCTCATCCGTTCCCTGTTCGCCTGCATTGCGCTACGTTCCGCCGCGATCACGATCGCGGCGGAACGGCGAGCAGGAAGTCGATCCGGCCGACTTCCTGCGCAGAGGGCCGAACACGGCCGTCGCCGCTTCGGCCGCGCCGAAGCGGCGACGGGGCACCCTCCGCACGGGGTGGCCCACCTGCTGTTTTCCGGCGCCGGCCTCCTCACTGGAGGAGGCCGGAACCCTTCTTCTCTCTCTTTACCTTTTCTCTCACGATCGCCCGCCTTGCCACCGTAGGCGAGGCTGCGATCGAGTTCCCACGACCCCCTCTACTAGCCTCGGGTTATCCAATCGGGTTTTGGCGGAGATTCTCCCATCGGCCTACCGGGGAAGTGGAATCGGAAGCATGTCAAGGGCAACCCTCAACAGTCTGGTGAGCGCCCGAGATAGGGCTTGCGATCATTTCGCTTCGCCGGCTGCTTCTATTGATGTCGCCCCTCGGTGCACCGAGGGGCGACATCACAATTCCCACCTTCTCTAATAATTTCGCCCGCACCCACTGCTGTGGGGGGCGGGGCCGTGCGCCGTCCGGTGACGCTTCGGCATCCTCCGCTGCACCGGCCATTGACACCCCGCTGACGCGGCCCTTACGGTCCTACCCAAGCGACTGGAAAGTTTCCTAACAGTTCTCTCGGACGAACCGAAGGAGGAGGATTCCGGGCATGACCAGGAGCACCGCCAGGGTCCCCCTCGCCGGCACGCCGAGCCTGCTGCGGGCCATCAACGACCGCGCCGCCCTCGAACTGCTGCTGGAGAACGGCCCGCTCTCCCGCACCCAGATCGGCACGCTGACCGGGCTGTCCAAGCCCACCGCCTCCCAGCTGCTGGCCCGGCTGGAGGCGGCCGGGCTGGTCCTGCCGGTCGGCACCACGGCGGGTGGTCCTGGGCCCAACGCGCAGCTGTACCAGGTGAATCCGGCCGCCGGGTACGTCGCCGGGCTGGACGTAACCAACAGCGGGATCCGGGTCGCGGTCGCCGACATCACCGGCACCACGCTGGCCGAACACACCGTCACCACCAAGGGCGTGCCGGCCGCCGAGACCGTTCCCCGGGTCGCGGCCGCGGTGGCCGAGGCGGTCCGGGCCGCCGGGCTCGCCGAGGGCAGCCTGCGCACCGTGGCGATCGGCGTCGGCGGCGCCCCCGACCCGGTCACCGGCAAGCTGCGCTACGCCTCCCACCTGCCCGGGTGGCACTCGCCGCGGCTGGTCGAGGAGTTGTCCGAGGCGATCGGCGCGCCGGTGTCGATCGAGAACGACGTGAACCTGGCCGCCGTCGCCGAGCAGGCCTCCGGCGCGGCGGCGGGCTTCGAGGACTTCGTGCTGCTCTGGGCCGAGGCGGGCGTCGGCGCCGCGATCGTGATCGCCGGTCGGCTGCACCGCGGCTTCACCGGCGGCGCCGGGGAGGTCGGCTACATGCCGGTGCCCGACTCACCCGTCGAGTGGGACTCCCGTCGCCGCAAGTTCGGCGGGTTCCAGGCCCTGGTCGGCGCACCCGCCGTCCGGGCGCTGGCCCGCGAGCACGGGCTCGGCGCGCCCACCGCCGAGGAGTCGATCGCCAAGGCGCTGGCCACCCCGGGCGCCGGCGACGTCTTCCTCGCCGAACTGGCCGGGCGGCTCGCTGTCGGGCTGACCGTGATCGTCGCCGTGGTCGACCCCCAGCTGGTGGTCCTCTCCGGCGCGGTGCCGACCGCGGGCGGCGAACGCCTGCGCGCGCTGGTCGAGGACGAACTGGCCAAGCTCTCCATCGCCCGGCCGGAGGTGCGGAGCAGCGCCCTGCCCGGCTCCCCGGTGCTGCTCGGCGCCCTGCAACGCGCCCTGTCGGACGCCCGCGAGGCGGTCTTCTCCACCCACTGACGCCGCCACCCACCGACGCCGCCGACCGACACCGCCGACCGACACCGCCGACCGACACCGCCACCGCCACCGCCACCGCCACCCACCGAGGCTCCCACCCACCGACGCTCCCCGCACCCACCTCTCCCCACCCCCGAACGCGGGACCCGAGGCGACGCCGCCTGCCCGCGCACTCCCAGGAGGACCTCGTAGTGCACGCCACCACCTCCCGCCGAGGCCACCGCGCGATCGTCGCCGTCGCCGGCAGCGCCGTCCTGGCCCTGCTCGCCACCGCCTGCACCGGTTCCAGCGACTCGGGCGGCAGCGACGACTCGGCCAGCGGCAAGGACGTCACCATCACCTTCTGGCACGGCTGGAGCCAGGACAACGAGACTAAGGCGATCAACGACAACATCGCCGCCTTCGAGAAGACCCACCCCAACATCCACGTCAAGGCCGTGGGCAACATCCCGGACGACAAGGTCAACCAGGCCCTGCGGGCCGGCGGCGACGACGCACCCGACGTGGTCTCCTCCTTCACCACCAACAACGTCGGCATGTTCTGCTCGACCAAGGCCTTCATCGACCTCAAGCCGCTGCTCCAGAAGAGCGGCATCGACGCGGCCAAGACCTTCCCGGCCGCGATGCTCAACTACACCCAGTTCCAGGGCGACCAGTGCTCGCTGCCGCTGCTCGGCGACGCGTACGGCCTGTTCTACAACAAGAAGGCCTTCGCCGACGCGGGCATCGCCAACCCGCCGAAGACCTTCAGCGAGTTCGCCGCGGACGCCGCCAGGCTGACCGTCCCCGACGGCGACTCGTACAAGCAGCTCGGCTTCATGCCGCTGTACCACGGCTACGAGTCCACCACCGAGCACTTCCTCGGCCAGTACGGCCCGACCTACTTCGGCGCCGACGGCAAGTCGACCATCGCCACCGACCCGAAGGTCGCCGCGATGCTCAAGTGGCAGAAGGGCCTGGTCGACCAGCTCGGCGGCTACGCCAAGCTGGAGAAGTTCCGCTCGACCTTCGGCGAGGAGTTCAGCGCCAAGAACCCCTTCCTCACCGGCCAGGTCGCGATGGCCATGGACGGCGAGTGGCGCACCGCCGCGCTCGCCGACAACAAGCCCGACTTCGAGTGGGGCACCGCCGCGTTCCCCGTCCCGGACGACCAGGCCGACACCTACGGCCGCGGCTACCAGACCGGCACCATCGTCGGCATCGCCGGCACCAGCAAGAAGCAGGCCGCGGCCTGGGAGTTCGTCAAGTACCTGACCACCGACACCGACGCGGTCGTCGGCTTCGCCAACGCGATCCACAACGTGCCCAGCACCTTCGAGGCGCTCGACTCGCCGAAGCTGGTGAGCGACGACAACGTCAGGACCTTCCTGGACATCGCCAAGAACGCGCACTCCGGCACCACCCCGCCGGCCGTCAACGGCAGCGCCTACATCGTGTCCCTGCAGAACCTGGGCTACGACTACGAGTCCGGCAAGCAGACCGACCTCCAGGTCGGCCTGAGCGCCACCGCCAAGCAGATCGACACCGACATCGCCCAGGCCAAGTAAGCGCCGCGAACGGCCCACGGAGCTCCCATGTCACTTGCGTTCGGCACCCGCAAGGGAAGCGGCGGCAAGGCCGGCGCCGGACCGACCGACCCGGCGGCGCCCTCCACGCAGCACCTGCTGCGCCGGAAGCGCCGCCGGGAGGCGGCCCGCACCCTCGCCTTCCTCTCCCCCTGGCTGATCGGGTTCAGCGTCTTCTTCGTCTACCCGCTGGTCTCCACCGCCTACTTCTCCTTCACCCAGTACAACGGCTTCGGCCAGCCGACCTTCAACGGCCTCAAGAACTGGGACTACGTCTTCAACCAGCTTCCGACCTTCTGGCAGGGCCTGCGCAACACCCTGTGGCTGGTCGTCGTCATGGTGAGCCTGCGGGTCGCCTTCGGCCTCGGTGTCGGGATGCTCATCACCAAGGTCAAGACCGGTGCCGGCTTCTTCCGCACCGTCTTCTACCTGCCGTACCTGGCCCCGCCGGTGGCCGCGACCGTCGCCTTCGCCTTCCTGTTCAACCCCGGCACCGGTCCGGTCAACCACCTGCTCGGCGAGCTCGGCCTGCCGCAGCCCGGCTGGTTCGCCGACCCGGACTGGTCCAAGCCCGCGCTCACCCTGCTCGCCATGTGGGGCGTCGGCGACCTGATGGTCATCTTCATGGCCTCGCTGCTGGACGTCCCCAAGGAGCAGTACGAGGCGGCCGCGCTGGACGGCGCCGGCCCGTTCCAGCGGTTCCGGTACGTCACCCTGCCGAACATCTCGCCGATCATCATGTTCGCGGTGGTCACCGGGGTGATCCAGACCATGCAGTACTACACCCAGGCGATCGTCGCCGGGAAGGTCGCCAGCGGCATCGCGGGCAACTCCGGCCAGCAGTTCGAGCCCGGCTACCCGGGCGGCTCCACCTGGACCCTGCCGCAGATGGTCTACAACCTCGGCTTCCAGCACTTCAACTACGGCGCGGCCTGCGTCGTCGCCCTGGTGCTGTTCGCCATCTCGATGGCCGTCACCTCGATCCTGCTCCGCCGCAAGTCCGGCTTCATGGCGAGCGACGACTAGCGGGCCAGTGAGGACCTGATCATGACTCTTGGCAACACACTCACCGAGGCGCCGGCCACGGCCGGCTCCACCCGCCCCCGCGGCCCCGGCAGCCCCGCCGCCCGGGCCGCCCGGCGCCGCGCGCTGCTCAACTGGGTGGCCGTCCACTCGTTGGCCATCGCCGCCGCGCTGTTCTTCCTGCTGCCCTTCGTCTTCGTCTTCCTCACCTCGGTGATGGACGACCGGCAGGCACTCACCACCGACTACTGGCCCACCCACTGGGAGTGGGGCAACTACAGCAAGGTGTGGGACACCCCCGGCTTCCTCACCTGGTGGCGCAACACCCTGCTCTACGCCGGGGTGGGCACGCTGCTGACCATCGTCTCCAGCCTGCCGGTCGCCTACGCGCTCGCCAAGTTCCGCTTCCGCGGCCGCAACCTGGCGCTGATGGCGGTCATCGCGATGATGATGCTGCCGCCACAGGTCACGGTCATCCCGATGTACCTGTTCTGGGCCAAGCAGATGGGCCTGAGCGGCTCGCTCTGGCCGCTGATCATCCCGATGGCCTTCGGGGACGCGTTCTCCATCTTCCTGCTGCGCCAGTTCCTGATGACCATCCCCAACGAGTACATCGAGGCGGCCCGGATCGACGGCTGCGGCGACCTGCGCACCCTGCTGCGGGTGGTCCTGCCGATGGCCAGGCCCGCCATCGCGGCGGTCGCGCTGTTCCAGTTCTTCTACTGCTGGAACGACTACTTCGGCCCGCAGATCTACGCCAGCAACGAGCGCGAGGCCTGGACCCTCAGTTACGGACTGGAGTCCTTCAAGGCCGCCCACCACACCAACTGGAACCTCACCATGGCCGCCACGCTGCTGGTGATGGCGCCGGTGATCATCCTCTTCTTCTTCGCTCAGAAGGCCTTCATCGAAGGCGTGACACTGACAGGGGTCAAGGGCTGATGTCCGCACCGAAGACGTCCGGAGCTTCCTCGCTCAAGCTGGCCATCGTCGGCGGTGGTTCCACGTACACCCCGGAACTGATCGACGGCTTCGCCCGGCTGCGCGACACCCTGCCGGTCGGCGAGCTGGTGCTGATCGACCCGGCCGCCGA
Source organism: Kitasatospora sp. NPDC051164 (assembly GCF_044455625.1). Classification (NCBI taxonomy): domain Bacteria; kingdom Bacillati; phylum Actinomycetota; class Actinomycetes; order Kitasatosporales; family Streptomycetaceae; genus Kitasatospora; species Kitasatospora sp. NPDC051164. The sequence continues at coordinate 131,544 of NZ_JBITFB010000017.1, forward strand.
GCGGCTGGAGCTGATCGGCGGGCTCGCCCGGCGGATCTTCGCCAAGCAGGGGCACGCCGCGGTCGTCACGGTGACCACGGACCTGGCGGCGGGCGTCGCGGACGCCGACGCCGTCCTGCTGCAGCTGCGCGTCGGCGGGCAGGCGGCGCGCAACCAGGACGAGACCTGGCCGCTGGAGTGCGGTTGCGTCGGGCAGGAGACCACCGGCGCCGGCGGGCTCGCCAAGGCGCTGCGCACCGTCCCGGTGGTGCTGGACATCGCCGAGCAGGTGCGCCGGACCAACCCGGACGCCTGGATCGTCGACTTCACCAACCCGGTCGGCATCGTCACCCGGGCGCTGCAGACCGCCGGTCACAAGGCCGTCGGGCTGTGCAACGTCGCCATCGGCTTCCAGCGCAAGTTCGCCGGGCACCTCGGGGTGGACCCGGAGCTGATCCGGCTCGACCACGTCGGGCTCAACCACCTCACCTGGGAGCGCGGGGTGACCCTGCTGGACGCGCCGGGCGCCTCCGGCGGGCGGGAGGTGCTGCCCACGCTGCTCGGCGACTTCGGCAAGGAGATCGCCGAGGACCTGCACCTGCCGCAGGCCGTCATCGCGCGGCTCGGCGTCGTACCGTCCTACTACCTGCGGTACTTCTACCAGCACGACGCGGTGGTCGCCGAGCTGAAGGAACAGGGCTCGCGGGCCGCGCAGGTCGCCGAGATCGAGCGGCAGCTGCTGGAGATGTACGCCGACCCCACCCTGGACACCAAGCCCGAACTGCTCGGCAAGCGCGGCGGCGCCTTCTACTCGGAGGCCGCCGTCCAGCTGATCGCCGCGCTGCTCGGCACCGGCGGCGGGACCTCCGTCCAGGTGGTCAACACCCGCAACGACGGCGTCCTGCCCTTCCTGCCGGACGACGCCGTCATCGAGGTGCCGGCCGAGGTCGACGCGGCGGGCGTGCGCCCGCTGCCGCAGCGCCCGCTGGAGCCGCTGTACGCCGGCCTCGTAGCCGCCGTCACCGCGTACGAGCACCTCGCCCTCGACGCCGCCCTGCGCGGCGGGCGCGACCGGGTCTTCGACGCGCTGCTCGCCCACCCGCTGGTCGGCCAGATCGAACAGGCCGACCGGCTCACGGACCGGCTGCTCGCCCACAACCGCGAGCACCTCGCCTGGGCCTGACCCGGCGAAACCGTCCACCCCCGGCCGACGACACCCCCGGCCGGGCACCCCCGGCCGACGACTTCCCGGCCGGGCCACGTACGAGCCGCGGGGACTTGATGACCCACCAGCCCGAACCACTCCTGCCCGGCGTCCTCGCCATCGACGCGGGGAACTCCAAGACCGACGTCGCCCTGATCGGCGCCGACGGCAGCATCCTCGGCACCGCCCGCGGCGGCGGCTTCGAACCCCAGAAGATCGGCGGCGCCGCAGCCGTCGCCGGCCTCACCCCGCTCGTCGAACAGGCCGCGGCCCAGGCCGGCCACCCGGGCTGGCGCGGCGTGCTCACCAGCCACGTCAGTGCCTGCCTCGCCAACGCCGACCTGCCGGTCGAGGAGCAGGGCCTGCGCGACGCCCTCGAAGCCCACCCGTGGGGCGTCAGCAACACCGTCGTCAACGACACCTTCGGCCTGCTCCGGGCCGGCACCGACGGCCCGCGCGGCGTCGCCGTCGTCTGCGGTGCCGGGATCAACTGCGTCGGCCTGCTGCCGGACGGCCGCACCGCCCGCTTCCCCGCCCTCGGCGAACTCACCGGCGACTGGGGCGGCGGCTCCGGCCTCGCCATCACCAGCATGTGGCACGCCGTACGGTCCGAGGACGGCCGCGGCGGGCCCACCGCGCTCGCCCGCGCCATCGCCGAGCACTTCGGCCTGCCCAGCGCCGGCGCCGTCGCCGAGGCCGTCCACCTCGGGCAGCTGCCGAGCGCGCGGCTGCACGAGATCGCGCGGGTGCTGTTCGCGGTCGCGGGCGACGGGGACGCCATCGCCCTGAAGCTGATCGACCGCCAGGCCGACGAGATCGTCCGGCTCGCGGTGGTCGCGCTCGGACGCCTCGAACTGCTGGACACCCCCACGCCGGTCGTGCTGGGCGGCGGCGTGCTCGCCTCCGAACACCCGCTGCTGCTCGACAACCTGAAGGCGCGCCTCGCGCAGGCCGCGCCGCTGGCCGAGCCCCGGGTGGTCGTCGCGCCGCCGGTGCTGGGCGCAGCACTGCTCGGGCTCGACCATCTGAAGGCCGGCGCGCAGGCGCAGACGCGGCTGCGCGAGGCCTACGAGGGGCCGCGGCGGGCCGCGGCCTGACGCCCGCTCGACGACTTCCCTCCCCCGCCGGATCCGCACGTCCGGCGGGGGAGGGAACCGCGCTCCCGGACGAGGGTGAGCTGCCCGGCCCATACGGTGTAGAGGCTCCCCTCAACTGTTGATAGTCCGCTGCGCTACGCGCATCAACGCCCTGCCACCTGCGGGCTTTTGATGTTCGAGGCGGTACGTGTGGGTTTTCTTTGCGCTCGACGTCGTTGACCCGGTTTCAGCGGCTCTGCTTTGCTTCGGGCCGTCGACGGCGGAACGGTCCCCCATCCCCACTTCGCCGACTGCTCGTGACGAGCGGTCCGCCGTTCCGTGCTGCCGTCGTCGTACTCCCCTTCGTCCCCCCACGGTGCCGCCGCGCCCTACCGGCGTGCGGTCGGCACATGAGAGAGGAACCCTCACGATGGGCATGTCCCCCACCTCCCGCCGGACGCGGACCCGGGCCCTGACCGGGCTCAGCGCGCTGGCGCTCGCCGCCGCCGGCTTCGCCGCCGCCCCGGCCGCCCAGGCCGACCAGCCGACCAGTGAGTTCGCCGGGAACAGCCACCCGTACCGGCACGGCGCCGTCCCCACCAAGGAGGGTGCCGAGCACGCCAACGCCTCCTCCGCGGCCGCGGCCCGCACCTCCAACCTGAAGTTCGGCGGCAGTGTCAGCGGCGTCGGTGTCACCACCGGCGCGCCGCAGGTGTACCTGATCTTCTGGGGCTCCCAGTGGGGCACCCAGGGCACCGACTCCAACGGGTACACCACCCTCTCCGGTGACCCGTCGGGCGAGGCCGTCCGCGCGCAGCAGCTGTTCAAGGGTCTGGGCACCAACAACGAGACCTGGTCCGGCGTCATGACCCAGTACTGCGAGGGCGTCGCCAAGGGCGCCACCAGCTGCCCGTCGACCGCCGCGCACGTCGGCTACCCGACCGGCGGCGCGCTGGCCGGCGTCTGGGTGGACTCGTCGGCCGCCGCCCCCGGCCAGGCCACCGGCAACCAGATCGCCAAGGAAGCCATCGCGGGCGCCGCGCACTTCGGCAACACCACGGCGGCCTCCAACCGCAACGTGCAGTACGTGGTGCTCTCCCCCACCGGCACCCACCCGGACGGCTTCAACACCTCCACGGGCCAGTTCTGCGCCTGGCACGACTGGAACGGCGACACCACGCTGAGCGGCGGCGCCGCCTCCTCCCCGTACGGCAACCTGGCGTTCACCAACGACCCGTACGTGACCGACATGGGCAGCTCCTGCGGCCAGAACTACGTCAACAGCGGCAGCGCGGGCCTGCTGGACGGCGTGACCATGGTGTACGGCCACGAGTACTCGGAGACCGTCACCGACCAGTTCCCGGCCGGCGGCTGGACGGACTCGTCCGGCGCCGAGAACGCCGACAAGTGCGCCTGGAAGGGCGTCGGCGGCACCGGCGGCTCGCAGAACGTGAACTTCGCGACGGGCTCGTTCGCCATGCAGGGCACCTGGTCGAACGCGGTCAGCGGCTGCCAGATCTCGCACGCGATCGTCCCGTGACGATCGGACGCCCCGTGACGGTCTGACGCGGGGAACGGCGCCGGGGTGGGCTGTGCGGGCCCACCCCGGCGCTCTCGCGTTCCCGGGCCGGCTCGGCGCTCTCGCGTTCCCGGGCCGGCCTACGGGCTGACCAGCCCGAACTCGTAGGCCTGGATGACCAGGTGGACCCGGTCGCGGGCGTCGAGCTTGGTGAAGAGCCGGGCGACGTGGGCCTTGGCGGTGGCCACGCTGATGGTGAGCTCCTGGGCTATCTCGGTGTTGGACAGACCGCGGCCGACCAGGGTGAGCACCTCGCGTTCGCGCTCGGTGACGCCCCCGGTGACGGCCCGCCTGGGCTGCCGTCCGGCGGCGGCGTCCGGGCGGGCGGCGAACTCGCCGATCAGCCGGCGGGTGACGCCGGGGGCGATCAGCGCGTCCCCGGCGGCGACGACCCGGACGCCGTCCAGGATGGTCTCCAGGGCGAGGTCCTTGACCAGGAAGCCGCTCGCGCCGGCCCGCAGCGCGCCGTACACGTAGTCGTCGTCGTCGAAGGTGGTGAGGACGAGGACGTGAGTGGGCAGGTCCGGGTCGGCGGTGATCCGGCGGGTGGCCTCGATGCCGTCCGTGCCGGGCATCCGGATGTCCATCACCGCGACGTCGGGGCGCAGCCGGGCCACCAGGTCGACGGCCTCGGCGCCGTCGCCGGCCTCGCCGACCACCTCCAGGTCCGGGGCGTCGGCGATGAGCACGCGCAGGCCGGTGCGGATGAGCGGCTGGTCGTCCACCAGAACGACACGGATCACGGTCCCACCTCCAGGGGGATCGGCAGTCGGGCGGCGACCCGGAAGCCGCCTTCGGGGCGCGGGCCGGCACTGAACTCGCCGTGCAGCAGGGCGACCCGCTCGCGCATGCCGGCGATGCCGTAGCCGGCGCCGGGGGTGGCCGTCGCCGCTCCGGCGCCCAGGTCGACGACGGCGACGGCCAGTTCGTCCGGCCGGTAGTCGACGGTGACGTGGCAGTCGCGGGTGCCGGAGTGCTTGACCACGTTGGTCACCGCTTCCTGGACGATCCGGAACGCGGCGAGGTCGACGTCGGCGGGCAGTGCGCGCGGCTCGCCGCCGCGGGTCACCGCGACCCGGACGCCGGCGCCCGCGCCCTTCTCCACCAGCCGGTCCAACTCGGCCAGCCCCGGGGCGACTTCGAGCGGCGCGGACTCGTTCTCGCCGGCCCGGAGCGCGCCGAGCATCCGGCGCAGCCCGGCCAGGGTCTCCCGGCTGGTGGCCTCGATCGCGTTCAGCGCGTTGCGGGTCTCGGCGGGCTGGGTGTCCATGACCCGGCTGCCCATGCCGGCCTGGATCGCGATGATGCCGATGTTGTGCGCGACCATGTCGTGCAACTCGCGGGCGATCCGCAGCCGTTCGGCGGTGACGGCCTGCTCGGTGGCGCGGCCGCGCAGGGCCTCGGTGTGGGTACGGCCCTGGTGGACGGTGTTGCCGACCAGCCAGGCGATCAGCGCGGTCGCGGCGAGGCCGCCGAAGGCGAACGGGTTGACGGGGAAGCCGGCGGCCAGACCCCGGAGGAACAACCCGGCGAGCGTGGCGAGCGGCAGTCCCAGGGAGCTCAGCGAGACGCGGCGGGAGCGGGTGGCTGCGCAGTAGCCGACCACCGCGTCGGCGATCAGGAACTGGAGCACGGGGGTCTCCGGGACCCGCGTCATCCCGAGCGAGTAGACGCTGCCCGCCAGCGCCACCGCGACGGCGGCCAGCGGCAGCCTGACGAGCAGCGTCGCGACCAGGGTGGTGACGACCGCGGTGACCACCAGCGGCATGTCCTCCGGGTTGCCGTCGTACTCGAAGAGGAGGCGCAGCTCGTCCCGGCGGGTGAACAGCCGGAACACCACGACGAACATCCAGAACGCCCCCACCCACACCCCGGCGGGCAGGCGCCTGAGCAGCGGCGGACGGGCTTCGGTGATCATGACGCGATGGTAGCCGCGGCCCGTCCGACGGCACATCGGCCCGGGGGCGTAATCCCCGGGGCCAGTGCGGCGGCGGCCGGTTGTGGCCCGCCGCCCGATGCCGCACCCGGGCGCCGACCGGCAGCGTTGTCCCCGTGATCGAGATCGAGCGACTGACCAAGCGGTACGGCGCCACCACGGCCGTCGACCAGTTGACCTTCACCGTCCGGCCGGGCACCGTCACCGGCTTCCTCGGCCCCAACGGCGCCGGCAAGTCCACCACACTGCGGATGATCCTGGGCCTCAACACCCCCACCGAGGGCACCGTCACCGTGGCGGGCGTGCGCTTCGCGAGCCGGCCGCGCGGGCTGCGGCACGTCGGCGCGCTGCTGGACGCGGGCGACGTGCACGGCGGGCGCACCGCCCGGGCGCACCTGTCGGCCCTGGCCCGCAGCAACCGCGTCCCGCTCGGGCGGGTGGACGAGGTGCTGGCGGAGGTCGGGCTCGGCAAGGCCGCCGGGCGGCGGATCGGCGGCTACTCGCTGGGCATGAAGCAGCGGCTCGGCATCGCGGGCGCGCTGCTCGGCGACCCGCCGGTGCTGCTCTTCGACGAGCCGCTGAACGGGCTGGACCCGGAGGGCGTGCTGTGGGTGCGCGGGCTGTTCCGGCGGCTCGCGGACGAGGGGCGGACGGTGTTCGTCTCCAGCCACATGATGGCTGAGATGGAGCACACCGCCGACCGCCTGGTGGTGATCGGACGCGGCCGGCTGATCGCCGACGAGAGCCTGGCGGAGTTCTCGGCCCGCAACGCGGCGACCTCGGTGGCCGTGCGCACGCCCGAACTCGCGCTGCTGGCAGCGTCCTTGCGCGCGGAGGGGGCCGAAGTACAGGAGGTCGAGCCGCAGTTCGGAATCGTCACCGGCATGCCCGCCGAGCGGATCGGCGAACTCGCCCTGCAACACGGCGTGGTGCTGGCCGAGCTCGCCACCCGCACGTCCTCCCTGGAATCCGCGTTCATGTCCCTGACCGCCGACAGCGTCGAATACCTGGCTGGAGAGGCCCGATGAGTACCGTCCTTGCCCTGGGCCTCGCCGAACCGACGCCCCGGTTCACCGACCTGCTCGCCGCCGAGTGGATCAAACTGCGCTCGCTGCGGTCGACGTACTGGGTGCTGGCGCTCGCCTCGCTGGTGGCGATCGTGATCAACATCAACGCCGTGCACAGCGACCTGACGTACATCGACCACCCGCCGGCGCCGATACCCGGCCTGCCACCGTACAAGTACGACCCGCTGTACCACGGCCTGAGCAACATCGCCGGCTACGTGATGGCGATCGCCGCCGGCAGCCTCGGGGCGATCACCGTGTTCGGCGAGTACACCACCGGCATGATCCGCACCACCTTCGCCGCCGTGCCCGAGCGGCGTGGGGTGATCGCCGCCAAGGTGCTGCTGATCGGCGGGATCACCGCGCTGGCGGGAGCCGTGGTGTCGACGGTGTCCTTCTTCACCACCAACGCCATGCTGGCCTCCCGGCACGTCGGGCTCTCCATCACCGAAGGCGTCAGCCTGCAGGCCGTCCTCGCCTACGCGGCGATCGTGCCGGTCTGCGCGCTGATCGGGATGGCGCTGGGCGCGGTACTGCGGCACGCCACCGCCTCGATCGTGTCGCTGGTGCTGCTGATGTTCATCCTGCCGCTGATGTTCGCCGGGGACCGCTACCGGTGGTTGCACGAGATCGGCAGCCACCTGCCGCTGTCCACCGTCAACCGGCTCACCTACAACCCCGACTCCTTGACCACGATCAGCAAGTGGGCGCCGAGCGTGCTGGACTCCTGGATCACCATGGGCGTGTGGGCCGCCGTCGCGGTGGCGGTGACGATGGTCGTGGTGCGGCGGCGGGACGTGTGAAGTCCCGCACGATCACCGGATGTCGAGACGCCGCGCGGTCGCGGCGGGCAGCGGGTACGGGCGCTCCGGCGGCAGCAGCCGCTGCGCCTTCGCCGCCTGCCCACCCCGCACCAGCGCGGCGATCCGCTGTACCTGCGGGGTGAGGTCGGTGAGCCCGGTGACCCACTCCTCGGCGAAGGTCCGGATCAGCGACCGGCCGACGCCCACCTGGATGCTGTAGTGGTTCAGCGCCGCCCCGCGCAGCGTCCGCTCGGGATCCCACTGCACATGGACCTCCGCCCGGGCCACCTCGTCCGGGTGGGCCGTGGTCAGCACGGCGCGACCGAGCGCCTCCTCCCAGCCGGCCCGGGTGATCCGCACCGCCAGCACCCGGGTCTGCCCCGGCTTCTGCGCCCAGTTGCTGCGGTGCATCAGCCAGCGGAACGAGGGCTTGATCCAGGTCATACGGCCGAAGCTGAACGGCGGCACGAACCGGCCCGCCGCCAGCGCGGCGTCCGCGACGGCGGGCGGGTAGGCCTGGTAGAGCACGATCGTCCGGTCGTCGTGGTCGGCGCGGATCTCGCGCAGCGCGGTCATCGCACACCCCCTGATGGTCTCCGTACCCCCTGGCCCGGCACGCTGCCAGGCCGGGCGGGGCCGGCGCAACGGGATTCCGCCACGGCCGCGGAACGGGGCGGGGCGCCGGCCGCCGGACGGGTCAGGCCGTCGCCGCGCCGGCCTTGCCGCGGAAGGCGGCGAGGGTGGCGGCCGGGACGCCGCAGGTGGGGAGGAAGGAGGCGGCGCCGCCGTGGTGGGTGCGGACGCGGTCGAGGAAGACGGACATGGCCTCGGCCGGGGCTTCCAGGAGGGGCGCGGGGATGGTGAGGTGGCGGCCCTGGGAGTCGGTGACGCGGGAGGTGGAGCGCTCGTTGAGGGCCGTGCGGTGGCGTTCGGCGAGGCCGGCGAAGATCTGCGGGAGGGCGTCGGTGGTGCGGGCGTAGTCGGCGACGATGCGGTCGGCGGGGACGCCGAGGAGGTCGAGGAGGAGCGCGGTCAGCAGGCCGGTGCGGTCCTTGCCGGCCGCGCAGTGCAGCAGCACGGCGCCGGGACGGACGGTGGCCTCGACGGCGGCGGCGACCGCCCCGGGGGCGGACTCGGCCAGCAGCACGTAGAAGTCGCCGAGGTCGGCGGGCGTGACCATGGTGCTCATCCGCGCGGTGAGCGCGTCGGTGGCGGGGTTCACCGGGGCCGCGACGACGGCTATCCCGGCGGCCTCGGCGGCGGCCCAGTCGGCGGGGTCGGTCTCGCGCGGGTCGCGCAGGTCCACGATGGTGCGGATGTCGCAGGCGCGCAGCTGGGCGACGGTGGCCTCGTCGGCGGCCGGGAACGGCTGGGCGGAGCGGTACAGCACGCCGGGGCGGACCCGACGGCCCTCGGGGTCGCCGAGGACGGCGGCGTCTCGGAAGTTGACCAGGGACATGCGGGAGGCCTTTCGGTGGAGCCGCGCTCGGAAGGGGTGGGACGTCCAGGCGAACATCCAGACGTCTAGATGTCTAATTAGCCCCTCCGGGGGTCGCCGGGCAAGCGGCGGCCGACGGGCGCTCCCTCCATCCCACTCCCGTCCGAGGGCCGGGGCGAGCCGAGCGCGGCGTCCCCAGCGAGGCGGCGGGCTCGGCGCGACCCCAGCGAGGCGGCGGGCTCGGGGCGGCGGGCTTCGTAGGATCGAGCGTGTGGCGACGAACCCTCCTGGCACCCCGAGCACCCCGAGCACCCCGCTGTACCGCCGCCTGGCGCGCCGGCTCCAGGAGCGCATCGACGCCGGCGCGTACCCGGCGGGCGCCCGGCTGCCGAGCGAGCCGGAGCTGAGCGCCGAGTTCGGTGTGAACCGGCTGACCGTGCGGCAGGCGGTGGCGGAGCTGGAGCGGGCGGCCGTGGTGGAGATCCGCCGGGGCGTGGGCACCTTCGTCCGCCCGCCCGCCGTCCGCGTGTCGATCGCCGTCGACCCGCGCAGCCAGCGCTTCGACCTCGGCAGCGTGCACGCCGCACTGCCCTACGGCGGCCCGGACGGCCCGGACGGTTCGGACGGTTCGGACGGCGGTCGGGGCGACGGCGAGTTCGTCGTCGCCGCACCGCCCGTGACCGGCTCGGCGGACGACGCGGAAGCGGCCCGCCAGCTGGGCCGTGAGCTCCGGGAGCTGTCCCGGGTGGACTCGGTGATCCGGCTGGGCGGGCGGGCCCGGGCGGCCTGCAGCTACTGGGTGCCGTTCGGCCCGCTGCCCGCCGAGCTCGTCCGGCCGGGCCGTCCCGGGAACCTGGTGCTGGATCTGGCGCGGGCCGCCGGGGTGGAGCTGGAGTACGACTGGCGGGCGTTCGGCGCGGTCGGCGCGGATCTCGCGGACGCCGAGCTGCTGGGCGTCCCGCCGGGCACCGCGCTGCTGGTCCGCGAGGGGGTCAGCTGCACGCCGGACGGCGCGCCGGCCCTGTACGTGCGGCGGCGGATCGACGGCAGCAGCGCGCGGTTCGTCCTGCACTTCCGCGACCGGTAGCGCCCGGGCTCCGCGACCGGTGGCGCCGGGTGTCCGGGACCGGTCGCGCCGGCCCCGGGCCGTATCGATCCTGCTAATGTTCAGCGCCGAAATACCAGGTCGTACGGGGGATGGCAGGACACGGTGACCGAGGGGATCGAGCACGACATACCCACCGAGCTGGCCGAGGCGTACCTCGACCTGCTCGCCGACGTCTCCCGCACCGGCCGGCTGCTGCGCCGCGACGAGCTGGAGGGTCTGCGCAAGCTCGGCGAGCACTGCGCGGAGGCCGGGTACGGGCTGCGCGAGGTGGTGGCGCACTGTCTGGCGGCGGCCCGCCGAGCCTGGCAGACGCTGCCCGGGACGACCGCCGCGAGCAGCGTCAACGAGCTGCGCCGGATGGGCGACGCCGTCCTCGTCGCCACCGACACCGCACTGGCGGCACTCGGCGAGGGGCACGAGCGCGCGCAGCGCCTGGCTGTCCGTCAGGAGGAGGCGGCCAGGCGGGAGTTCATCGACGACCTGCTGTTCGGTCGCAGCGACCTCGGTCTGCTCGCCGAGCGCGCGGAGCGGTTCGGGCTGCGGCTGGCGGGCGCGTACACGGTGGCGGTCGCGGTGGGCGACGAGGCGTTCGCGGACGTGCATCCGCTGGTGCACCGGGTGGAGCGGGAGCTGGCCGGGCGGTTCGGCGAGCGGGACGTGCTGCTGGCCGGCAAGGACGGCCGGCTGGTCTGCATCGCCCCGGACTCCGAGCGGGCGGTGCTGGAGGCCTTCGCCGACCTGACGCTGCGCCCCGGCTCGGGGTACCGCCCGGTGCTGCGGGTGGCCACCGGCCGCCGGCACTCGGGGCCGAGCGGGGTGCTGCGCAGTTACGAGGAGGCACTGGACGCGCTGGACTACGCGCAGCGCCTGCGGCTGCCGGCCCAGCAACTGAAGGCGGAGGAGTTGCTGGTCTTCCCGGTGCTGATGCGCGACCGGGCGGCCATGGCGGACCTGGTGCGCAGCGTGCTCGGCCCGCTGAGCGAGGCGCGCGGCGGCGCCCGTCCGCTGCTGGACACCATCGCGGTGCAGGCGGAGGCCGCGTACGTGAACGCGGAGGCGGCGCGCCGGCTGGGGCTGAGCGTGCGCACGCTGGGCTACCGGCTGGAGCGGATCAGGGCGCTCACGGGGTACGACCCGTCGGACGCGCTGCAGCGCTTCACGCTGGAGACGGCGGCGATGGGCGCGCGGCTGCTGAACTGGCCGGAGCAGCCCCTCTAGCCCCGTCGCCGCAAACCGGCGGGAGCCCGTTACGACAGCCCGGCAACCATCCTGTTGCCGGGCTGTTGCGGTGTCACGTGGGTCGCGCGTACCAGGGTGTCAAAGAGCCGTAAAGATTGCCGGATCCTGGCAATGTGCGGCGGGCGCCCCCACTGCCATGATCTCCCCGGCGCCGAAGCGCGGTGCCGTGGGGAGGGCGGGGGAGCGTGGCCGGGATGGGGGAATTCTTCGCGGCCGCGCTGGCCTTTCCGACCGCGCTGTTCAGCTTCGCGCTGGTGGTGGTCGTCGGGTACTGGCTGCTGATGCTGCTCGGCGGACTGGGGTTCGGCGCCGTGCACGGGGGGCACGGCGGCGGGCACCACCTGGACGCCGGGCACGTCGGCCATGTCGGGCACGTCGGGCACGGCGGTCATGTGGGTCACGTCGGGCACGGTGCCGGGGGACACGGTGCCGGGGGGAACGTGGCACACGGGACGCCCGGCAGGCACGGCACCGGCGGCCACGACGTGGCCGACGGGGGGAACGGGGGCAAGGGCGCCCGCACGGGAAACGGCCACCACGGGGGCGTGCTGGACGCGCTGGGGCTGGGCGGGGTGCCCGTGACGGTGGCGGTGTCGCTGCTGGTCGCGCTCGCCTGGTTCGTCAGCCTGGCCGGCACCGTGCTCACCTCGGGGGCGCCGGCGCGCGGCGGAGTATTCGCCGTCGCGCTGGTCGCCTCCTGGGCGGGCACCCGGGTGCTCGTCAAGCCGCTGAGGCGGCTCTTCCCGCAGGACCGGCCGACCACCCGGGGGGATTTCGTCGGCCGGGTCTGCGTGATCCGGACCGGCCGGGTGACGGCCGACTTCGGGCAGGCCGAGGTCACCGCCGAGGACGGCTCCACCGCGACCGTCCAGGTCCGCACGGCCACCCCGGAGCCCGGGCTGACGGTCGGGCGGACCGCCCTGATCTTCGACTACGACGCCGAGGGCGAGCACTTCCTGGTGGCGCCCTTCGACCCGTCGCCGCCGGGCCTCACCTGAGACCCCGCACCCGGGGCCTCACAGCTGACGCCCCGCCACTTCACTTCCATCGCTTTCCTCTTCGCACCAACTCGCCATCTCGTCAAAGGACTCCGTGATGGACACCATCGCCGTGGGTTTCGGCGTGCTCGTCGCCGTCGTGCTGCTCATCGTGCTCGCCATGCTGCTGTTCGTGGGCCGCCTGTTCCAGAAGGTCGAGCAGGGCAAGGCCCTGATCGTCTCCCGGACGAAGAAGGTCGACGTCACCTTCACCGGCGCGATCGTCCTGCCGGTCCTGCACAAGGCCGAGCTGATGGACATCACCGCGAAGACGGTGGAGATCCACCGGGCCGGCCGGGACGGACTGATCTGCCGCGACAACATCCGCGCGGACATCCGGATCTCCTTCTTCGTCCGGGTGAACAAGACCGTCGAGGATGTCGTCAAGGTGGCGCAGTCGATCGGGACCGTCCGGGCCAGCGACCCGCAGGCGATCCAGGACTTCTTCGCCGCGAAGTTCGCCGAGGCGCTCAAGACCGTCGGCAAGCAGCTGGACTTCACCGACCTGTACACCCACCGGCACGAGTTCCGGGACCAGATCATCGCGGTCATCGGCACCGACCTCAACGGCTACACGCTCGAGGACGCGGCCATCGACCACCTCGAACAGACTCCGATGAGCCAGCTGGACGGCGACAACATCCTGGACGCCCAGGGCATCCGCAAGATCACCGAGCTGACCGCGATCGAGCACGTGCGCACCAACGAGTACCAGCGCACCGAGGAGAAGGAGATCACCCGGCAGAACGTGGACGCCCGGGAGACCGTCCTGGAGCTCGAGCGCCGCCAGGCCGACGCCGAGATCCGCCAGCGGCGCGAGATCGAGACCCTGCGGGCCAAGGAGGACGCGGTGATCGCCCGGGTGCAGGAGGAGGAGCGGCTCAACGCGCAGACCGCCTTCCTGCGCACCGAGGAGGTGCTCGGGGTGCAGCGGGAGAACCAGGCCCGTGAGGTCGCGGTGGCGCAGAAGAACCGCGAGCGGGTGATCGCGGTGGAGAACGAGCGGATCGAGAAGGACCGCCTGCTGGAGGTCGTCGGCCGCGAGCGGGAGACCGAACTCGCCACGATCGCCAAGGTGAAGGAGGTCGAGTCGGCCAAGCGGGACGTCGCCGACGTGGTCCGTGAGCGGGTCGCGGTGGACCGGACCGTCGCCGAGCAGGAGGAGGCCGTCAAGACGCTGCGCGCCGTCGAGGAGGCCGAGCGCGTCCGCAAGGCCGTCGTCATCCAGGCCGAGGCGGAGGCGCAGGAGAAGCTCGTCAAGGACATCAAGGCCGCCGAGGCCGCCGAGCAGGCCGCCGCGCACAAGGCCCGCGAGGCGCTGGTGCTGGCCGAGGCCCGGCAGCGGGCCGCCGAGCTGGACGCGGCCGCCAAGATCCGGATGGCCGAGGGCGTCCGGGCGGAGGCCGCCGCCGAGGGCCTGGCCCGCGTCCAGGTGCGGGAGCAGGAGGCCGCGGCGGTGGAGAAGGTGGGTCGCGCCGAGGCCGTCGTCCAGACGGAGAAGGCCAAGGCCGCCGCGCTGGAGGTCGGTGCCAAGCTGAAGGCCGAGGCCGAGGGCCTGACCGAGAAGGCCGCGGCGATGGCCAAGCTGGACGAGGCCTCGCGCGGGCACGAGGAGTACCGGCTGCGGCTGGCCGCCGAGAAGGACGTCCGGCTGGCCGGGCTGGACACGCAGCGGCAGATCGCCGAGGCGCAGGCCGCGCTGGTCGCCGCCGGGTTGGAGAAGGCCAAGATCGACATCGTCGGCGGGGACTCGGTCTTCTTCGACAAGCTGGTGCAGTCGGTGACAGCCGGCAAGAGCGTGGACGCCTTCGTCGGCCACTCGCAGACCGCCCAGGCCCTGGCCGGCCCCTGGCTGGACGGACGGGCCAGCTTCACCGAGGACCTCACCCGGGTGCTGTCCTCCGTCTCCACGGCCGACGTGCAGAACCTGACGGTGTCCGCGCTGCTGATGAACCTGATCGGCTCGGGGGCCGGCGAGCAGTCCGGACAGCTGCGCCAACTGCTGGAGTCGGCGCGGAAGCTGGGCGTCGCCGAGACCCCGATCGGGGCGCTGGCCTCGATGAACGGCTCCAGGTAGCCACCCGGCAGTCCGTCGTCACCCGGCGGTCGGACCCACCCGGCGGTCGGACCCGCCCAGCAGTCAGCCGTCACCCACTGAGCACCCGAGGAACTGACCGTGGACGTCCTCGACGCCCGGCTCGACGCCGGCACCTACGAGGTCCTGCGCGACCGGCTCGCCCGGTCCGCCGCCGAACTCGCCGACCGCGCCCGGGCGTTGAACGCCCGCCGGGTCGAGGAGTTCGGCGGCGGGGAGCTGCGGCTGGCCGGCACCGGGCGGCTCACCACCGCCCGGGCCTGCCTCCCGCAGGACCTCACCGCCGTCGGCGGGCTGCTGCTGCTCGGCACCCGCCCGACCGACGCCGAGGACGGCGCCGAGGACTTCGCCGATGTCCTCGGCCTCCACGGCCCCGACCTCTCCGCTGCCCCCGCCGGGGGCAGCCTGCTGGACGACCCCCGGCTGCGCCAGGACCTCACCGACCTGCGGCGCTACTTCCGCGACGCCCGCCTGGAGCGGCTGCGCCCGGTGGAGGGCCGGCTGCTCGCCGTCTTCCGCACCGGCCCGGCCGCCACCGACGTCCGGGTGCTGCGCTGGCGCCTCGACGACAGCGCCGACGACGCCCTGCCCGCCTACCTGGACGGGCGCGGCGAGCGCGACCACACGCCCGCCGACGGGCAGCAGCTCGCCTGGACCGCGCTGACCCGCGACGACCAGCTGCCGGCCGGCCCCGGCCGCCCGCCCCGCGCCGACCTGGCCGGCGAGCTCCACCTCGGCGTCGACGGCGGCCGGCTGACCCTCGCCACCCCGGACGGCCGCGAGCTGCACCGCGAACCGCTGGCCGAGGCCCTGCAGACCCTCGCCGACGCCCAGATCGGCCACGCCCGGCTCGGCACCCTGCTGCTGGTGCGCGTGCGCCCGTACCAGGAGGAGACCGTCCGGCACCTGGTGGTGCACCTGCCCACCGGCAAGGTCACCCGGATCGACGCGCTCGGCCAGGCCTGCCTGCGGCTGCCCGCCGACCAGGGCGTGGCCTTCCCCGGCGGCTGCCACCTGGTGGACGGCACCGTGCGCACCTTCGACCAGCCGGTGGACGGCCTGGCGTACGAGCGCACCGTCGTCTCGCCCAACGGCGAGGACGTGCTGTACGAGTTCCGCTCCCCCGCCGACGGCCGCGCCCTGCTGCAGCCCTACAACAGCGTCCGCCAGGAGGCCGCCGCCCCGCTGCCCTGCCAGGGCTACGCGCTGCTCGCCGACGGCACCCTGATCGCCCTGCGCCCGGCCGAGGACGGACCCACCCGGCTGCACCCCGTCCAGCTCTGGCAGACCCCGTTCACCAGCGAGCGTTTCGCCGCGCAACAACCCCCCGGCACCGGGCCGCTGGCCCGGATCGGCAACGCCGACCTGGTCCGCGGCCTGGCCGACTGCCTCGCGCTCGCCCGGCTCGCCGCGGCCGGCGCCGACACCCCGGCCGGCCACCGGGCCGTCCTCGCCGCCTGCACCCGCACCGCCGACCGGCACCACTGGCTCGGCCAGAGCGGCCTCGGCGACCTCGCCGCGCCGCTCGCCGAGATCCGCGACACCGCCCGGCAGGTCATCGCCGAGTACGACGCGATCGCCCAGCTCACCGCGCACGCCGCCCGGCAGACCGACGAGGCGGCCGAGCACGTCGAGGGCCTGCTGCGCACCGCCCGCGGCGAGACCCTCGCCGACGCCGCCGAATGGGTCGACCGGCTCGCCGGGCTGCGCCGCGCCCAGGGCCGGGTCGAGGCACTGCGCGACCTGCCGCGGGCCGACCCTGAGCGGATCGACACGCTCGCCGCGCACCTCGCCGAGGGCCTGGCCGAGGCCGCCGACCGCGCCGTCGTCCAGCTCGCCGAACCCTCGGCCTTCGAACCGCACCGGCAGCGGGCCGCCGAACTGGCCGAGCAGTGCGCCGCCATCGCCACCGCCGCCGAGGCCGAGCCGCTGGGCCTCGAACTCAGCACCCAGAGCGAGGCGCTGCAGACCGTCTCCGAGCTGGTCGGCACCCTCGACCTGGCCGACGCCACCACCCGCACCGCGATCCTGGACCGGCTCGCCGACGTCCTCGGACTGCTCAACCGGGCCCGGACCGCGCTCACCGTGCGCCGCCGGGAGCTACGCACCCACGAGGCCGCCGCCGAGTTCGCCGCCGAGACCGCCCTGCTCGCCCAGGCCACCACCGCCGCGCTCGCCGCCGCCGACACCCCCGAGGCCTGCGACGACCGGCTCGGCCGGCTCCTGCTGCGGATCGAGCAGCTCGAGACCCGCTTCGCCGACGCCGACCCGGCCCTCGGCGAGCAGCTCACCGACCGGCGCACCGAGATCCACGACGCGCTCACCGCCCGCCGCCAGCACCTGCTGGAGGAGCGGGCCCGCCGCGCCGACCGGCTCGCCGCCTCCGCCGAACGCATCCTCGACACCCTGCACCGGCGCCTGGCCGCTCTGGACACCGCCGCCGAGATCGACGCCGCGCTCGCCGCCGACCCGACCGCCGTCAAACTCCGCGACCTGGCCGGCCAGTTGACTACTCTCGGCGACCGGGTCCGGGCCGAGGAACTGACCGGACGGCTGCGCGCCACCCGGGGCCGCGCCCAGCGCGCCCTGCGCGACCGCGCCGAACTCGCCGGGGACGGCCCCGGCACCCTGCGGCTGGGCCGGCACCTGTTCGCCGTCACCACCCAGCGGCCCGAACTCGCCCTCGTGCCCTGGCGCGGCCGCCCCGCCTTCACCCTCACCGGCACCGACTACCGCTCCCCCGTCACCGACCCGGCCTTCGCCGCCACCGAACGCTACTGGGACCGCCCGCTGCCCTCGGAGACCCCGCAGCTGTACCGCGCCGAGTACCTCGCCGCGAGCCTGCTGCCGGCCGCCGAATCGGGCTCGCTCGCCGACTCGCTCGCTGCGGACTCGGCCCTGCTGGAGTACGTCCGGCGGGCCGCCGAGCAGCGGCCGGACGAGGGCTACCAGCGCGGCGTGCACGACCACGACGCGGCGCTACTGCTCCGCGCCCTGCTCGAACTCGGCGCCGACGCCGGACTGTTGCGGCACCCCGCGGACGCCCGGGCCGCCGCGCAGCTGTACTGGGCGTACGGCGCGGACGAGCGGCAGCGGCTGCTCTGGCACACCCGGGCCCGCTCGCTCGGCCTCGCCCGGCAGGCCTTCGGCGGCGTGCCCGCGCTGGACGCGCTGGCCGCCGAACTCTCCGCCGCCGTCGCCAGGTTCACCCACGGAGCGGACACCCCCGGCGCGGACGCCGCCGGACCGTACCTGGTGGCCGAACTCGCCGCCGACTCACCCACGTTCGTCTACTCGGCGGGCGCGGCCGCGCTGCTCGACAAGTTCCGCGCCGCCCCCGAGTCGGCCGGCCTCACCGAGGCGCTGGCCGCACTGCCCGACGAGCCCGGGCTGCTGCCCGTACGGCGCCAGCTCGCCGCGGCCTGGCTGGAGGCGGGCGCCGCCGACGCCGACCCGGCCGACCTCGCCGAGGCGGCGGCCGTGCTGCTCTGCCCGTCGCTGCCGCGCCGGCCGGTCGAGGGCGCGGTCGGCACCCGGCTGACCGGTCTGCTCGGCGACCACCCGCGGCTCGCGGGCGGCGCACTCGACCTGCGGCTGGACGAACTGCTCGCCCGGGTCCGCACGTTCGAGGAGGTCGAGGTGCCCGGCTACCGGGCCTACCAGAAGCTGCGCGGCGAGCTGCTGGCCGCCGAGCACGCCCGGCTGCGGCTCGACCAGTACCGGCCCGCCCCGCTCAACGGCTTCGTCCGCAACCGGCTGATCGACCAGGTGTACCTGCCGCTGATCGGCGACAACCTCGCCAAGCAGCTCGGCACGGCGCAGTCCGGCGGACCGGTCGACCGCAGCGGCCTGCTGCTGCTGGTCTCCCCGCCCGGCTACGGCAAGACCACCCTGGTCGAGTACCTCGCCGAGCGGCTCGGCGTGCTGCTGGTCTCCGTCAGCGGCCCCGCACTCGGCCACCGGGTCACCTCGCTGGACCCGGCCGAGGCCCCCGACGCCACCTCCCGGCGCGAGGTCGAGAAGCTCAACTTCGCCCTGCACGCGGGCGACAACGTGCTGCTCTACCTGGACGACGTCCAGCACACCTCGCCCGAGTTCCTACAGCGCTTCATCCCGCTGTGCGACGCGCAGCGCCGGATCGACGGCGTCTGGGACGGCGAGGCCCGCGAGTGGGACCTGCGCGGCAAGCGCTTCGCCGTCGTGATGGCCGCCAACCCGTACACCGAGTCGGGCCGGCTCTTCCGGCTGCCCGACATGCTGGCCAACCGCGCCGACGTGTGGAACCTCGGCGACGCCGTCGCCGGGCGCGACGACCTCTTCGCGCTCAGCTTCGTCGAGAACGCCCTGCCCGCCAACCCCCACCTGGCCCCGCTCGCCACCGCCGAGCGCGCCGACCTGGACACCCTGCTCGCCCGCGCGGCGGGCGTCCCCGGCGGCACCCTGACCGGCGCCTGGCCCGCCGCCGAGGTCGAGCGGATGACCGCCGTCCTCGCCGGCCTGCTCCACCTGCGCACCACCGTCCTGGCCGTCAACCGCGCCTACCTGCACTCCGCCGCCCAGGACGACCGCACCCGCACCGAGCCCCCGTTCCTACTCCAGGGCTCGTACCGCAACATGGCCAAGCTCGCCCAGCGCCTCGACCCCGCCCTCACCCGGCCCGAACTCGACGCCCTCCTCGCCGACCACTACCGCGCCGAGGCCCAGCCGCTGGGCGCCGACGCGGAGGCGCAGCTGCTGAAGCTGGCGCAGCTGCGGGGGGTGCTGACGGAGGCGCAGGCGCAGCGCTGGGAGGAGCTGAAGCGCGTCTGGCGGGGCTGACGGGCGTCCCCGGGGGTGTAGCCAGGTACACCCCCAGGACTGAACCCCTGACCATGGGAACCCACCGGTCGCGGGTGATGGAATGTGATCATGAACGTCACGGACTTTGCCGTCGAACTCCGATCGGTTCGCCGGACCTACCGGCGCGGGCCCGAGCCGGTCGTCGGCCTGGACGAGGTGAGTGTCGGGTTCCCCTTCGGCACCTTCACCGCCGTCATGGGCCCCTCCGGTTCCGGCAAGTCGACCCTGCTGCGCTCGGCCGCCGGGCTGGAGCCGATCGACGGCGGCGAGGTGCGGGTCGACGGCACCGTCCTGGGCGGACTTCGGGACAAGCAGCTGACGGTGCTGCGCCGGGAGCGGATCGGCTTCGTCTTCCAGTCCTTCAACCTGATGCCCGCCCTGACCGCGGCGCAGAACGTGGCGCTCCCGGCCCGGCTGGCGGGCCGGCGCCCCACGCCGTCCGAGGTGAGCACCGCGCTGGCCGAGGTCGGCCTCGCCGACCGGGCCGGGCACCGGCCGGGCGAGCTCTCCGGCGGCCAGCAGCAGCGCGTCGCCATCGCCCGGGCACTGCTCACCCGCCCGGCGGTGCTGCTGGCGGACGAGCCGACCGGCGCGCTGGACAGCCGCAGCGGCCGCGAGGTCCTCGCCCTGCTGCGCGGCGCGGCCGACGACCCCGGCCGGGCGGTGGTCATGGTCACCCACGACCCGGTCGCCGCCTCGTACGCGGACCGGGTGCTGTTCCTCCGGGACGGCCGACTGGCCGGCACGCTGGAGCGGCCCACCGCCGAGCAGGTCGCCGCCCGGATGACCACGCTGGAGACCGCGCTGGAGGCCGTGGCGTGCTGAGCCTCGCCCTCGCCACCGTCCGGCTCCGCTGGGCCTCGTTCGTCGGCAGCTTCGTCGCCCTGGCCTGCGGTGTCGCCCTGATGGCCACGTCGATCCTGGTCATCGCCGCCACCTCCGGCGTCCCCGACCAGGGCCGCCGGCGCTTCTCCGACGCCCCGGTGCTGGTGACCGCCGACCTGAGCGTCGACTACGCCGCCGCCGGCGGCGAGACCGTGCCGACCCCGGTCGCCGTCCAGCCGGGCCTGTCGGCCGGGCTGATCGCCGCCGTGGCCGGGACCGGGCGCACCGTCGAGGACCGCACCTTCTACGCCCAGCTCGCGGACGGGCCGCGCACGGCGACCGGCCCGAGCGACCAGGTCGGACGGGCCTGGTCCGGCGCGGAGCTGGGCGGCTACCGGCTGGCCGCCGGTTCGGCGCCGTCCGCCGACGACGAGGTCGTCATCGGCGGGGGCCGCCCGGACCAGGTCGGTCAGCGCGTCCGGTTCGTCACCGCCGACGGCCCGCACACCGCGACGGTCTCCGGCGTGACGGAGGCCGAGCCGTTCGAGCAGGCCGTCTTCTTCACCGACGCGCAGGCCGCCCGGTTCTGCCCCGCCGTCGGCGTCCTGGCCGCCTTCGGCGACGCCGACGCGGTGCGCCGGGCGGTGGCCGCCGCCGGCGGCGAGAGCGTCGCCCGGGTGCTCACCGGCGCCGAGCGCCGCCAGGCTGACCCGCACTACACCGAGGTCAGCAGCCGCTTGGAGGGCGTGCAGACCCCGCTCGGCCTCTCCGCCGCGGTCTCCGGCGGCACCGCCGTGTTCGTGGTGGCCGGCACCTTCGCGCTGTCGATCGCCCAGCGGCGCCGCGAGCTCGCGCTGCTGCGGCTGATCGGCGCCACCCGCCGCCAGCTGCGCACCCTGGTCAACCGGGAGGCCCTGGTGGTCGGCGTGCTGGCCTCCGCGGCCGGGTGCGCGCTCGGCGCGGCCGGGGCGGCGCCGGCCGGCCACTGGCTGGTCGAGCGCGACCTGGTGCCGGCCGGTTTCACCGTGCCGGTCTCCTGGTGGGGGCTGCTCGTCGCGGCCCTGATCGGCCTCCTGACCGCGATCGGCGGTGTGCTGATCTCCTCGCTGAAGGCCGGTCTGATCAGCCCGGGCGAGGCGCTGGCGGAGGCGGACGTCGACCGGCCCTCGCGCGCCGCGCTGGCGTTCCGCTGGGGCGGCGGCCTGCTGGTGCTCGGCGGCGCCGTCGCGGCCGTCGCGATCACGGCCCGGAGCTGGCCCGACGCCGCGGCCAACGTCGCGGACTCGCTCGGCCTGCTGCTGGCGGTCGTGGCCGGCTGCGTGCTGCTGGCGGGGGTGCTGGCCGGGCCGGTGATCCGGCTGCTGACGGTGCTGCCCGGCCTCCCGGCCCGGCTGCACGGGCGCCCCGTCGAGGAGGCGGGCGGCATCGCCTGGTCCACCGCCCGGCTGGGCGCGCTGACCGCCTTCCGGCGCACCGCCGCGACCGTCACCCCGGTGGTGCTGATCATCGCCTTCGCGGGCTGCCTGCTCGGCAGCGTGCGGACCATCGACCGCTCGCTGGTCACCGAGGTCCGCAACCAGCTGTCCGCCGCCGACTACGTCGTCACGCCGGCCGGCACGCCCGGGCTGAACCGGGCCGTGGTGGACCGCGTCCGCGCCGTCCCCGGCGTGCAGGCCCTGGCGATCACCCCGACCTCGGTGATGGCGGACCGGGACGGCGAGTCCCTGGTCGCGTTCCGGGCCGCCGAGGCGGACCCGGCCGCGCTGGCAGCGGTCGACCGGCTGCCGGTCGTCGCGGGCTCGGTCGCCGATCTCGGCCCCGACTCGATCGTGCTCAGCCGCACCTGGCCCGGCTCGCCCCGGGTCGGACAGCGGGTGCCGGTCCGACTGGCCGACGGCACCCCCAGGACCCTGCGGGTCGCCGCCGTCCTCGGCACCGGCGCCGAGACCACCCAGGCCTGGGTGAGCGAGGCCAACGCCGTCACCACCGGCGTCGGCGGCCCGACCCTGCCGAGCCAGTTGCACCTGCGGCTGCTGCCCGGCGCTGACCCGCAGCAGACCGTCGCCACCCTGCGGACCGCCGTCGACGGGCTGGGCGCCCGGCTCGCCACCCCGGAGGAGATCGGGGCGGCGAACGCCGACGGCAACGAGAAGGCCACCTGGAACGCCCTGCTGATGATCCTCGGCCTGGCGATCTGCTACGCGGCCGTCGCGCTGGCCAACTCGCTGGTGATGACGGTCACCGACCGCAAGCGGGAGCTGTCCCTGCTGCGCCTGGCCGGCGCCACCAAGGCCCAGGTGCTGCGCGCCGTCGCCGTCGAGACCCTGATCTGCGTGGCGGCGGGCACCCTGCTCGGCGCGCTCGGCACGGCCGTCAGCGTCGGCGGCTCCTGGGCCGCCCTGACCAACCTGGTCGGCCCGACCCCCGCGGTCGTGCCCTGGGGCGAGCTGGGCACGCTCGCCGGCTGCTGCGCGGCCATCGCCCTCACGGCGGCGGTCCTCCCGGCCGCGCTGGCGCTGCGGGGGCGGGACGGCCGGGACATCCTGAGCGGGGCCGGCGGGGCGGGCTGAGGCCTCGGGTCGCATCAGGGGGGCATCCGGGGGGCACCGGGGTGGGCTTCGGGGTGGGCTTCGGGGTGGGCTTCGGGGGTGGCTTCGGGCGCCTGCGGGAGGCGCTGTTCAGCTGATCACTCATGTCATTCAGTCACTCAAGTCCGATGACCGTACAACCCCTCCCAGCGGGGCAACCGCCCGTGGCGCCGCCGGGAGGAGGCCGGGCCCGCGGTTAGCGTGTCCGCATGGGCGCTGAGCAACTCGATCTGGCCGGGCTGCGCCGGGTGTACGGACGGGCCGGCAGCCGGTGGTTCTACACCCGGGTGGCACGCAACGCCCGGCACTGGGGGTGGACGGAGCCGGGGCAGTCGAAGTGGCGGCTGTGGCGGGCACAGCGGCAGCTCGAGGACGTGCTGGGACGCAAGCTGGCACTGCGGGCGGGGGCCCGGGTGCTGGACGCCGGGTGCGGGGCGGGCGTGGTGGCGCGGGCGATGGCGGCGCGGTTCGGGCTGACGGTGACCGGCGTCGACGTCCTGGACTTCCACCTCGCGGAGGCCCGCCGGCTCAGCACCCGCGCCGCGCTGGACGGACGGACCGCCTTCTCCTGGGGCGACTACCACCGACTCCCGTTCGGCGACGACGAGTTCGACGGCGCGTACTCGATGGAGACGCTCGTCCACTCCTACGATCCGCCCCGGGCCCTGGCCGAGTTCCACCGGGTGCTGCGCCCGGGCGGCCGGCTGGTCCTGCTCGGCCCGATGAGCACCGTCCCGCTGGACGAACTGGAGCCGCGCGCACGGGCGTTGCTCGAACCGTACCTGGACGCGATGGCGATGACCGGCGCGAGGCTCTACCACGCCCGCAACCTGCCGCGGCTGCTCACCGAGGCCGGTTTCGAGGTCGAGGAGGCGCTGGACGCGACGCCGTACTACACGCCCACCTCGGAGGCGGTGTACGCGTACTTCCGGCTGCCGTGGGAGGTCCTGCGACGCTTCGGCGATCCGGCGAAGTGGCTCAACCTCCGTTCCACGGTGGAGATGTACGCCGTCCGCGAGTACGTCGCCTGGTACGTTCACACCGCCGTCAAGCCCTCGAGGTGACCTCCGCCATGGACGAACGCCGCGCGCCGCTGCCGTACCCGAGCGGCTGGTTCTGTGTCGGCCGGGTCCGGGACCTGCCGCCCGGGCGGGTGCGGACGGCCCGGCTGATGGGCGAGGACGTGGTGCTGTACCGGACCCGTCGGGGCGCGGTGCGTGCGGTGGGGCCGCACTGTCCGCACCTGGGCGCGCACTTCGGGGCGGGCGGGACGGTCCGGGGCGAGGAACTGGTCTGCCCGTTCCACGGTTTCGCCTTCGGCCCGGACGGCTCGTGCACCGGAGCGCCGGACGGCACCCGGTTCCGGGCGTCGCTGACGACGCGCCAGCTCTGCGAGCGGGACGGCGCGTTGTTCGTCTGGCGGGGGGCGGACGGCGAGGCTCCCGGGTGGGAGCTGCCGCCGGCGGTCGGGGTGCGGCCGCTCGCCTGGTGGAGCGGGGAGGTGCTGTCCCACCCGCAGGAGGTGATGGAGAACAGCGTCGACTTCCGGCACGTGAGCGTGCTGCACAGCCTGGACACCCGGGAGACCGCCCCGCCGGAGGTGGACGGCCCGCTGTTCACCGTCCACCAGCGCACCACGACCCGTTTCCCGGGGCTGGGCGCGGTCCGTCTGGAGCAGCCGGTGACGCTGGCCGGGCTCGGGATGATGCGCCTGGTGGCCGACCTGCCGGAACTGCGCAGCACGTTGCGGGTCTGGTTGCTGGCGACGCCGGTCGCGCCGTGGCGGACCAGGATCCGGTTCGCGGTGAGCAGCACGGTACCGGTGCCGGGGGTCGGGTCGGCGAGGGCCCTCGACCGGGCGGCGTCCTGGCTGGCGCTGCAGGCTTCGGTGCGGATCATCAAGCAGGACCGGCCGGTGCTGGCTCACAAGCGGTACCTGGAGCAGCCGCGGCTCGTCCCCGGGGAGCGCTCGCTCGGGCTGTTCCGACGCTGGGCCCGGCAGTTCTACCCGGAGGCGTATCCCGTGGGCTGACTCCCGCCGCCGGGCGCGGCCAGGGTCTCCCACACCGGGTCGGGCAGTCCGGGCACGGACCGCCCCTCGGCCTGCCACCGCCGGGCCAGCTCGGCGTAGATGGGCGCCTCCGGATCGGGTTCCCCGGGTGGCTCCAGCCCATGCAGGATCGTTTCTTCGACCGGCCGCCGACGCGGTACCGGCATCACCCCGAATCCACTCACACCGGCCCAACGCACCCCACCCGCGCCGGGACACGGTCGCGTCAACCCGGAGGCCCGCACATCAACCCCTCGCGGGGCCCGGCCCGGGGTTGATGTGCAGGAAGTCGGCCCGGTCGACTTCCTGCACATGTCCCGCGCCTACCGCCGCCGGCCCGCCGCCAGCAGCTCGGGCACGGTGGCGAGCTTCACCCGGGGCCGCCCCTCGGCCTCGCCCCGCTCCCGCTCGGCCCGGTCCACCGCCCGCAGTTCCCTCAGCCCGACGGCGTCCGGCCGTCGACGCCGCACCAGCCGGTCGAAGTCCTTGCGCCCCGCCCCCGGTACGGGCAGCGCGCGGGCGGCCGCGTCGTCCAGCAGCGCGTCCACGGTCTCGCGCGCGCAGGCCCGGTTGGCGCCGATCCCGCCGGACGGCCCGCGCTTGGCCCACCCCACGACGTACGTCCCCGGCAGCGGCTGCCCGGTCGCCGGGTCGACGACCCGGCCGCCCCGGTGCGCGACCGTCCCCGTCCGCTCGTCGAACGGCAGCCCCGGCACCGGCACACCGCGGTGCCCGATGGAGCGCACGACCAGCCCGGCCCGCAGCACCTCCTTCTCCCCGGTGGCCTCGGCCCGCTCCCCGTCCACCAGCGTGGTCCGCTCGACGGTCAGGGCCTCGACCCGCCCGTCCCCGGACAGCTCGACCGGCGCCGACAGGAACCGCAGCACGATCCGCCGCCCCGCGGCCGTCCCCGGGCCCGGCTCGGCGGCCCCGTCGTACGGGACCAGCGGCAGCCCGGCGAGCAGCGCGGCCTGCGAGTCCGGTGCGGTCCGCGAGTCCGGTGCGGTCCGCGGATCCGCCACCGCCGCCTCGATCGCCGCCCGCACCTCCGGGTGGTCCTCGACCACCACCTCGACGCCCGGCAGCTGCCGCAGCGCCAGGAACTCCGCCCTCGTCCAGGCCGCTTGCTCGGGACCGCGCCGGGCGAGCAGCACGACCTCCCGCACCCGGCTGCGGCGCAGCGCGGCGAGGGCGTGGTCGGCGATGTCGGTGGCGGCGAGCCGGTCGGGGTCGGTGAGCAGGATGCGGGCGATGTCCACGGCCACGTTGCCGTTGCCGACCACGACCACCCGCTCCGCCGACAGTTCCACGGCGTCGGCCGGCACGGTCGGATCGGCGTTGTACCAGCCGACGAACGCGGTCGCGGGCAGGCTGCCGGGCAGGTCCTCGCCGGGGATGCCGAGCCGGCGGTCGGCGGCCGCGCCGACCGCGTACACCACCGCGTGGTGGTGCGCGGCGAGTTCCCGGTGGGTGACGTCGGTGCCGATGTCCACGTTGAGGTGCATCCGCAGCCGCGGGTCGCGGAAGACGCTCGCGAAGCTCTCCGCGATCCGCTTGGTGGACTGGTGGTCGGGCGCGACGCCGTGCCGCAGCAGACCGCCGGTGACCGGCAGCCGGTCGATCATGGTGATCTCGGCGCTGGTGCTGCGCAGCAGTTCCTGCGCGGTGTACCCGGCGGACGGCCCGGTGCCGACGACGGCGATGCGCAGCGCGCCGAGTTCGCCCGGCAGGCTGCGCGGGAAGCTGGGCCGACCCCAGGCGTGGTCGCTGGGGTGGTCGCGGAACCAGTCGCGGTTGAGGTCGCCGAACACGGTGTCCGGACCGCGCAGCCGGTCGACCGGGAACACCGCGTCCACCGGGCAGGCGTCGGCGCAGGCGCCGCAGTCGATGCACGCCTGCGGGTCGATGTAGAGCATGTCGGTGGTGCCGAACTCCGGCTCGTCCGGGGTCGGGTGGATGCAGTTGACCGGGCAGACGGACACGCACGAGGCGTCGTTGCAGCAGGTCGGGGTGATCGCGTAGGCCATGGCCGGAGTGGGGTCCTCGCTGTGTGCGATGGGCGGAGGTGACCTGAGGTGCCTGACGGCCCGTCAGAGCATGTGCACGCGGCGGTAGACGGCCGCCGACCGACTGGTGAGCAGCCCGGCTTCGGCGAGGAAGGCCATCAGGTGCCGGGAGCTGGTGCGCATCATCACCTTGCGGTGCTCGTTGGCCCGCGCCTCGGCGATCGCCCGCGGCACGTCGAGCCCGGCGGCCTTGTACACGCCCGGGTGGACCATGCTGGTGACGATGACGTACGCGCCCACGGCGATGCCGGTGGCCGAGGCGCGCCGCCGGGCCGGGCTCGCGTGGCGCATCCGCTCGCGGACCTCCTGCCGGGCGAACTTCATGTGCCGCGACTCCTCGACCACGTGGATCCGGGAGGTGCCGCGGACGATCTCCAGCACGTTCTCGCCGCGCATCCAGTCGCGCTGCATGACGTCGAGGACCTCTTCGGCCACCAGGATGCCGCCGTAGGCGAGTTCCCCCTTGGCGAGCGACTTGAACACGCGCCCGGCCTGGGCGATCAGCTTGTTCGGCCGGTAGGCGGGAACGCCCATCTTCTCGCAGGCCCGGGCGAACATGATCGAGTGGCGGCACTCGTCGGCGATCTCGGTGAGCGCGAACTGGAACGCGGCGCCGGCGGGGTTCTTGAGGTACTGGTCGCGCAGCACCATCTGCTGGAGGATCATCTCGAACCAGATGCCGGTGTTCATGATCGAGCAGACCTCGTGCCGGGTCAGGGTGACCCGCTGCCGCTCGGTCATCTCGTCCCACAGCCGGGTGCCGTAGAGCGTGCTCCACTCGGGGTTGAGGCCGTAGTGCTCCTCGGGGAGCGGGGTGTCCCAGTCGATCTCGGTCGAGGGGTCGAAGGAGAGGGTGGCGGCCGACTCCAGCAGCCGCTTCGAGACGTCGTCGTCGGCGGCGGTGTGGCCGTGCTCCGTCTGCCGGGTGAGAGCCATGGCTGCCTCCAGGTGCCTGCGCCGCGGGTTCCCGCTGACCCGCTTATTAGACGGACAGTACAATAAGAGCCCACTGCCGAGAACCCCCTGTGCGGCGGTGAACTGGTGCACGGTCGGCGGCGGACGCGCGAAGGGCGGGGCCCGCCGAGGCCCCGCCCTTCACTCCGTTCCCGTCGGCCCCTGTTCGGCCCGTCGACCCCCGTTCGGCCCGCCGGCCCTTGTTCGGCCCGTCGGCTACGCCGCGCCGCCCAGCGCCTTCCGCAGCGCCTCGGCCGCCTCGGCCGTCGCCTCCCGGAAACGGTGACCGACGCCGAGGTAGCTGGCGTAGCCGTGGATGAGGTCCGGCTGCCGGCTCAACCGCACCGCCACTCCCGCCTCCTGCAACGCCCGCGCGTACGCCTCGCCCTCGTCGCGCAGCGGGTCGAAGCCCGCGGTGCCGACGTACGCGGGCGGCAGGCCGGACAGGTCCCCGGCGAGCAGCGGCGACAGGCGCCGGTCGGTGCGGTCGGCGTGGTCGGGCGCATACCGGTCGGCGAACCAGTCCATGTCGGCGCTGGTCAGGAAGAACCCGTCGGCGAACAGCTCGCGCGACGGGCGGCGGACCGAGGCGTCCGCCGCCGGGTACAGCAGCAGCTGGAACACCGGCGCGGGACCACCCCGCCGCACGGCCTCCTGGGTCGCGACGGCGGCCAGGTTGCCGCCCGCACTGTCCCCGCCGATCGCGATCCGCTCCGGGTCCGCGCCCAGGTCGGCCGCCTTGGCGTGCGCGTAGTCGAACGCGGCCAGCGCGTCCTCGGCCGCCGCCGGGAACACGTGCTCGGGCGCCAGCCGGTACTCCACCGACAGCACCCGCACCTGCGCCCGCTGCGCCAGGAACCGGGCGACGTGGTCGTGACTGGCCCGGCTGCCGACCACCCAGCCCCCGCCGTGCAGGTACACCAGCAGGCCGGAACCCTCCGCCAGACCGTCCGGCGTGTACAGCGTCGCCGCCAACTCCCCCTGCTCCTGCGGGATCCCGACGGCCCGCGCGGCCACCGAACGCAGCGTCGGCCCGCCCACCAGGTGCCGCGCGTACTCCATCGCGGCCCGCGACGGCCCGACTCCGCCCGGCATCACCAGGGCCGCCTTCGACAGCCGCTGCAGCGTGAGGATCAACTGCGCGTCCAGCGCGAGCGTCTGCCCGTCCCGCACCACCGGCTTGCCGACGATCGCCCGCCGCAGCCCCTCCGGCAGGGCGTACGCGCCCCGGACGACGGCGGCCTGGATCCGGACGGGGAGTGGGATCGTCATCTCTTCTGCCTCCTGGGGACGGTTCTGCCCGAACGGGAGCCCATGATGGGGCCGCCCCGGCAGCGTGGGAAGCCCCCTCGACGCCCCCTCGACGCCGCCTGAACCCACCCTCGACCTTTTTTCCGCGCCCCCGAAGCCCCCAGGAGGTGCCGATGATCACGGTACGGCAGGCCCCCTGAGCAGTCGCGTCGCCCGGGCGCCCGTTCCGGCATCGCTCAGGTGCTGCGCCGCTCGTCCGCGTCGAAGGCCGCGAGTGCCAGCGCCCCCGGTTCCAGCGACCGCCGCAGCGCCGCCCTGGCGGACGTCTCCAACCCGCCCAGGGCTTCGGCGAGTTCGTCCGTCACGTCCTGCGCGATCTCCTCCGCCACCGCCTCCGTGGCTGTTCGCGGCCCCAGTTTGCTGACGGCGGCGGCCGCCCGGGCGGGGGTGAGCAGCGCCGATGCCTGGACCAGCAGCCACGCCGGCACTCCGGCCGCGCCTTCCGGCGGGGGCAGGTAGGGGCGGGCGCCGCCGTAGCGCTCGTCTTCGGCGAAGGCCCGCTGTTTGACCTTCACCAGCGGCCGCACCACCGCCCCCTCCGTGCCCAACTCCTGCCATTGCCCGGCCGGTTTGAGGACGTACCCTTCCGCGAGGTTGTCCGCCAGTTCGGGCAGCCCGTTCAGCGCGGGCACCCGGCTCGGGAACAGCACGGGCAGGTCGTGCAGCGCGTTCAGCGGGCCGTGTGCGAGGAGCGGTACGCAGGTGAGCCCGGCGGTGGCCGCGGTCGTGCGCAGGGCACGGTCGGCGATCCACCAGCGGCCCTCGGGTGTCTGCACGGTGGCGTCGAAGGGCAGCCAGCGCAGGCCGGGGTCGTACCAGATGCCGGTCTGCACCGGGTCGACCCCGGCGACGGCGGGCACCTCGGGGTGGGGGTAGCGTCCGCCGGCCAGTTCGCCGTAGATCGTCACCACCGCCGAGGGGCCCCAGGTCTCGCGCACCGCACGGGCGAACCGGGCCGCGGCGACGGCGAGTCGGGGCCAGATGCGGCTCACCCCGAAGAAGTCGTCCAGGGCCTCGTCGTCCAGCAGTTCGCGCCGTTTCGCGGCCCGCACGGAGTCGCCTTCGCAGACGATCGCGAAGTGCGCACCGTGCACCTTCTCCGCCGCGGTCCACTCGCGGCTGCCGGGTCCGCCGGAGCGGCCGCGCGCGGGGATCTTGGGGTAGGGCCGCAGCTCGGACCCGTCGAACGCCGTCGTCTCGGACACGAACGGGATCCTCGCCGCTGGGCCCGCTCCCCGGCAACCGGGATTCCCGGGATTCTCGGGATTCCCGGGACTCCGAAGGGGCTCGGGTCTCCCGTCAGCGGCGGGGGGCGGGTACGCCGGCTGAGCGGAGTCCGGCCTCGGTGAGCGCGGTCAGCCGGGCCGCGACCGGTGCCTGGTCGCCGCGGTGGTTGTCGATCAGCCGGTACTGGGCGGAGGCCCTGCTCCAGGCCCGCAGGCTGGCGGGGTCGCCGAGGAGGGCGGGGTTGGCGAGGTAGTGGTCGGTCATGGCGGTGGCGAGCTCCTCGATCCTGGGGTCGTCCGGTTCCCAGCTCTCGGCTTCCTGGCCGCGCTTGGCCAGGTCGACGAACGCGGGGTCGTCGAGGCGGTGTTCGAGCTGGGCCAGGAAGCCGTCGAAGCCCTCCGGTACGAGCACCCGGGCCAGCACCAGGGCCTCGCGTTGCGCGGCCACGTAGTCGGGGCCGAAGCCGAGGCCGGGCATCCGGTCCAGGATCGCGCAGGCGCGTTCGGGCAGCAGGGCCCGGTCGCCGTCGGCGAGCCGGTGCAGCGTGTCACGGCGTGCGCTCAGCTCCTCGATCCGTTCGGTCAGCCGCCGTCCGACATCGGCGACGGCGGCGGAGAACTCCTCGGTGCCGGCGTCGAGGAGGGGCCGGATCTCGGCGAGCGGCACTCCGGCGGCGGCCAGCGTGCGGACCTGCACGAGCCGTAGCAGTTCGGCCGATCCGTACCGCCGGTAGCCGGAGGCGTCGCGTGGCGGTTCGTCGACGAGCCCGAGCTGGTGGTAGTGCCGCACGGTCTTCACCGTGACGCCGACGTAGGACGCCGCCTGCCCGATCGTGACTCCGTTCGCCATCTGCTCTGCCTGCCTCGTGCTCGGGCCCGGCGGCTGCGCGCACTGCCGCCGAGCGGGTGGATGGGGACCGCCGGGAACGATCTCCCCGAAGCGTACGGGGCGCGGGTGTTCAGCCAGCCGGCCGTGCCGGGTCGGCCTGCCCGCCGCGGAACACCTCGTCGACGAGGCGCTGTTGGACGTTCTGGAAGCCCGCCGCGAGGGTCATGTCGGCGTCGTCCACGTAGCTCAGCCCGGCGGTCAGGGTCGTGCGGCCGTCGGGGGTGGAGTACATCAGCGTCGCCGAGCCGATGGTGGCGCCGTGGTGGTGGTAGAGGGTGCCGACGCCCGGGCCCAGGTCCTGTGCGAACACGCCCAGGCCATAGCCGACCGTCGCCTCCGGGGTACGCATCTCGGCGAGCAGATCGACCGGCTGCCCGGTCGGCAGGAGCCTGCCGCCCATCAGCGCGGAGAAGTACGTGTGCAGGTCCCGGGTCGTGGAGATCATGTCGCCGCCGGCCGCGACCCAGGTGGGGTTGTGGCGGGTGATGTCGACCGTCTTCTCCTGCCCGTCCTCCTCGTAGCGGTAGTAGCCGTGGTTGTGGGGCTCGGGGATCTCGGGCGACGTGCCGGGTGCGACGGTGCCGGTCATTCCCAGCGGCCCCAGGATCAGCCGCTGCAGTTCCTCGGCGAACGTGCGGCCGGTGACCGCCTCGATCACCAGCCGGGCCAGCACGTAGTTGGTGTTGGAGTAGCTCCAGCCCGTGCCCGGCGCGAACCGGGCCGGCTTGGACAGCGACAGTCGCACCAGCTCTTCGGGCGGATAGACGCGGAACCGCTGGTCCACCCATTCCTTGCCGCGCCAGGCGACGCCCGGCACGACCGTCCCGTCCTCGAGGAGTTCGCCGGTGTGGCTGAAGATCCCGCTGGTGTGCTGCAGCAGCATCCGTACGGTGATCCGCCGGTCGAGCCCGAACGCGGGCAGGTGGTCGGCGGCCGGGGCGTCCAGGGCGATCCTGCCCTCGGCCACCAGCATGAGCACCGTGGTCGCGATGAAGCTCTTGGTGGAGCTGCCGATGCGGAAGTGCCCGTCGGCCAACGCCTCCGCGTCCCGGCCCAGTTCGCGCACCCCGGCGCTGCCGGCCCACTCGCCGTGTTCGTCGTTCACCCGCAGCTGCACCCCGACGAAGCCGGACGCGGCGATCTCCTCGATCGCCTTCCGCAGCTCCGGACGGTCCTGGCCCTGGTGGGAAGAGGTGGTGGACATGGCGCTCTCCTTCGCATCCGTGGTGCCCGGCTCGGTGCCGGGCCCGCTGCGATGAGCCTCCACCCCGCCCCAGGGTCAACCTCAAGCGTGATCCGGGTCACATCCATGGACCCGCCCGAGCCCCCTCGCCTCTCCGCCCCTCCGCCCCGTCGGCGCCCGGCCAGACCGCCCGGTCAGACCGCCCACTCCGTCCGCAGCCGCGCGAAGGCTTCGTGGAACCCCGGGAAGGTCTTCCGCACGCACCCCGGGTCGTCGAACGTGATCCCGGGCGTGCGCAGCGAGGTGACGGCGAAGGACATCACGATCCGGTGGTCGGCGTGCGTGGCGATCTCGACCGGGCGGGGCGCGCCGGGGTGGATCTCGATCCAGTCGTCCCCGGTCGCCACCGTGATGCCCATCGCGCGCAGGTTGGCGGCGCAGGCCTCGAGCCGGTCGCACTCCTTGACCCGGGTGTTGTGGACGTCCTCGATCCGCACCGGCCCGGACGCGAAGGGCGCGATCGCCGCGAGGGTGGGCATGGTGTCGGAGATGTCCCGCATGTTGACGGTGAGGCCGTCGAGCGTGCCGTCGCCGGTCACCGTCGTACGGTCGCTCCCGATGTCCACCCGGACGCCCATCCGCCGCAGCACGTCCACGAAGCGCAGGTCGCCCTGGAGGGCGCCTCGGCCGAGGCCGGGGACGGTGATCTCCCGGCCGGCGAGGGCCGCGGCAGCGAAGAAGTAACTCGCGGTGGAGGCGTCCGGCTCGACGGCGTACCCGGTGGCCCGGTAGCCCCCGGACGGCACGTCGAACACCTCGCCGCGCGGCGTCCGCTCCCGCTTCACCTCGACCCCGAACTCCCGCATCATCGCGAGGGTGATGCCGATGTACGGGGCCGAGACCAGCCGGGTGACGGTGATCCGCAGCCCGTCCCGGGTGAGCGGGCCGAGCAGCAGCAGTGCGGTCAGGTACTGCGAGGACTCCCCGGCGTCCAGGGTGAGTTCGCCGCCGCGGACGCCGTCGGCGACGACGGTGAGCGGATGGTGCCCCTCGGCTTCCTCGTGCCGCAGGTCGACGCCCAGCTCGCGCAGCGCGCGGGTCAGCGGGGCGACCGGGCGGCGGCGCATCTGGGCGGAGGCGTCGAAGCGGTAGGTGCCGTGGCCGGCGGCGGCGAGGGCGGGCAGGAAGCGCGCGGTGGTGGCGCCGTCCCGGCAGTACACGTCGGCCGCCTCGGCGGCGGGCCCGGCCGGCCGTCCCGTGACCCGCCACCGGTCCGCCGCCCGCTCGACCTCGTAGCCGAGCGCGGCCAGTCCCTGCGCGAAGCCTTCGGTGTCGTCCGAGGCCAGTGGCCGGTGCAGGGTGGTCACGCCGTCGGCGGCGGCGGCCAGGAACAGCGCCCGGGCGGTGATGGACTTGGACCCCGGGATCTCTACGGCAGTCACGGCAGGCTCTCCCCACACAGGTGTTGTCCGGACCGAGGTGGGTCCGGCGGCGTCGGCCCCGATCCTGCCCCACCGACCCCCTGCCGTTCCCGACCATCCACGGACCGGACGACGACGGGACGACGACCGGACGACGATGCCCGGACGACACGGCCGGACGACGACGGCCGGGCGAACTCCGTGGGCTCGGCAGCGCCCCCAGAGCCCGAGCCTCACGCGCCCTGCAGGCCGGGCACGACCAGCCCGGACTCGTACGCGATCACCACCGCATGGGTCCGGTTCTGCGCGCCGAGCTTGGTCAGCACGTTCCCGACGTGCGTCTTCGCCGTCTCCAGGCTCACCGCCAGCGACTCCGCGATCTCCGGATTCGACAACCCGGTCGCCATCAGCCGCAGCACCTCCTCCTCCCGCCCGGTCAGCGCCGCCCTGGGCAGCGCCTCGGCCGAGTTCAGCGGGCGGGCGGCCACCATCCGGCGCAGCGCGGCCGGGAAGAGAATCGCCTCCCCGGCCGCCGCGACCCGCACCGCCTCGGCGATCTGCGGGACGGGCCGCCGCTTCAGCACGAAGCCGCTCGCTCCGGCGCTGAGCGCGGCGGTCACGTAGTCGTCGTTCTCGAAGGTGGTGATCACGACGACCTTCGGCGGCTCGGCGCTGTCGTCGAGCAGTGCGCGGGTCGCCTCGATCCCGTTGCGGCGCGGCATCCGCACATCCATCAGCACCACGTCCGGCCGCAGCCGCCGCACCTGCTCGATGACCTCGACCCCGTCCGCCGCATGCCCGACCACCGCGAGGCCGGGCTGGGCCCCCAACAGGGTGCTCAGCCCGCTGCGGGTCACGGGGTCGTCGTCTGCGATCAGAACGGTGACGGGGGCTTGCGGGCTGCTCACGCCGCCCACCGTAGCGGCAGCCGAACGGCCAGCCGCCAGCGCCGCGGGGCGTCACCGTTGCCGTCGCCGTCGCCGTCCGGGCCGGCCTCGAACTCGCCGTGCAGCAGGCGGACGCGCTCGGCGAGGCCGGTCAGGCCGTGGCCGGAGGTCGGGAAGCCGCTCGGCCCGGCCTTGATCCCGTTGACGACGCTCAACTCCAGCCCGTCCGCCGCCACCGCCACCCGGAGCCGGATCGGCCCGCCCGCCCCGTGCCGCAGCGCGTTGGTCAGGCCCTCCTGGACAATCCGGTACGCGGCGCGGGAGAGCGTGCCGTGCACGGCGGCCGGGTCGCCGACCGTCTGCGTCTCCACGACCGCGCCCGCGTGGCGCAGCCGGTCCAGCAGCTCGGGCAGGTCGGCGAGGGCCCGGGTCGGCGCGGTGCCCGAGTCTTCCTCCCTCAGCACCCCCAGCACGTAGTCCAGATCCTCCAGCGCCGCGCGGGTCGACTCCTCGATGCTGCGCATGGCGGCCCGGGCGGCCACCGGGTCGGCGGCGAGCACCTCACCCGCGACGGCGGCCTGGATGGTGGCGGCGGTCAGGGTGTGCCCGATCGAGTCGTGCAACTCGTGGGCCAGCCGATTGCGTTCGGCCAGCGCCCGCTCCCGCTCGGCGGCCAGCGCCAGCCGCTCCGCCGGCGACGGCCCGAGCAGCCGCGGCGCCAGCCACCGCAGCGCCCCCGACACCGCCACGAACAGCACCAGCGCCAGCGCCAGAAAGACCGCCGCCGCCACCCAACGCCAGCCGGCCGTCAGGTCCTTGGACCACCCGAACAGGTTCAGCTGCGCCTTGCCCTCCGCGTACCGGCCGGGCAGGAACAGCGCCATCACCAGCAGCACACCGCCGCCGAACAGCACCACCCACCCCGACACCACGTGCAGTACCAGGAACACCGGCGTCCGCCACCGCTCCCCCGGCGGCCCCTTCACCGGCTCCGGCACCGCCACCCGGAGCAGCCGCCGCGCCACCCGGACCAGCACCCGCCGCGTGCCCCCGGCCAGCCCGGCCAGCCCGATCAGCACGGCCCAGAGCAGCAGCGCCGACCCCGCCTGCACCACGTAGGGAGCCGACCGCATCCCGGCAGCGGGTACCAGCGCGACGAGCGCCAGGGGCAACCCCGCCAACGCCCCGAGAACGGCGAACAGCACACCCGTGTAGGTGGAGCCGCGCAGCAGCGGCCGAATTCCGTTG
Source organism: Kitasatospora sp. NPDC051164 (assembly GCF_044455625.1). Taxonomy (NCBI): domain Bacteria; kingdom Bacillati; phylum Actinomycetota; class Actinomycetes; order Kitasatosporales; family Streptomycetaceae; genus Kitasatospora; species Kitasatospora sp. NPDC051164. Next base: position 167,592 of record NZ_JBITFB010000017.1, read on the forward strand.
ATCATGGTCGCCAGTATTGTCGTGCCCACCGACGCCGACCTCCCCCGATCGAGGGAGCACCCGAACTCGTACACCTGCTCGGGCAACTCCGGTTGAGCGATCCGGAACTGCGGTACGTAACGGTAAGTGACGGCTTCGGGGAGCGGGCTCGCCAGCCGCCCCGCCCACGGGAAGGAAGCCCCCGTGAAGATCCGCATCACGACCCGGGCACCGGCGAACGCCCCACGTGCCCGAGCGAAGGTCACGCTGGCGCTCGCGGTGGCGGGGACGGCCGCCGGGCTCGCCGCCCTCCAGGGCTGCGGCAGCCCGGGACACAAACCCGCACAGCCCGCGCCCACCCAGCCCGCGCCCGCACAACCCACGCCCTCGCCCACACCGCCCCCGCCGACGCAGCCGCCGAACCCGCCGCCGTCGAACCCGCTGGACAACGTCGGCACGGCGGGCAACACCCTCGCCGTGAAGATCGACAACGTCGGCGCCCGGGTACAGGCGATCCACCAGGGGCTCGCCGAGGCCGACATCGTGTACTGGATCGAGGTCGAGGGCGGCCAGTCCCGGTTCCTCGCCGTGTACGACGCGAACCACCTGCCCGCCCTGGTCGGCCCGGTGCGTTCCGCCCGGCAGACCGACATCCCGCTGCTCCAGCAGTACGGGCACCTCGACTTCGCCTACAGCGGCGCCATCAGCGGGCTCATCCCGCTCCTCGGCGCGGCCGACCTGCGCAACGTCACCCCGTTCACCGACCCGGCCGTGTTCACCGACCGCGCCGTGGACCCCACCTTCATCGACCCGCACCGGATCCTCACCGCGCACCCGTCGGTGCCCGCCCGCTCCCCCGGCTTCACGTTCGGTGCCGCGCCCGCCGGGGGCAGCCAACTCGCCGCCATGACCTGGCGCCTGCCCGCCGCGTCGATCGGCGTGCGCTTCGACGGCGGCGCGTACGACGTCGCCGTGGACGGCCGCCCGGCCTGGTCCGGCACCGCGACCGTCGTCGCCCAGCACGTCGGCATCGTTCCCGGCCTGTTCACCGACTTCAACGCCGGGCACCCCGACAACGAGGTGTTCACCCGCACCACCGGCTCCGGGACGGCCGAGGTGCTGCGCGACGGCCGGGTGTGGAGCGTGCGGTGGAGCCGGCCGGACCCTGCGGCGGGCACGTCGTTCACCCTGGCCGACGGCGCCGCCGTGCCCTTCGCCACCGGGCCCGTGCTGGTGGTGCTGGTGCCGTGACCGTGCACACGGCGGCACTCCCCGCCCGCCGCCACACCGAGCAGCGCGCCGCGCAGCACCCCGAGCAGCGCGCCGCGCAGCACCCCGAGCAGCCGACCGAGCAGCACAGGAGCCGACCATGGCCATCTCCCCGCTCCCCCGCCGCACCGCCCTCAGCCCCCGGGTGCTGACCGTCTGGCTGCTCAAGGCCGTGGCGGTCGCGGCGCTCGCCGTCGACGCCGCCATCCACGCCGAGCTCGCCCCCGACTACGACCCGTACGGCGCGGCCATCTCCCAGGGCACGCTGTTCCGGGCCGAAGCCGCCGTGGCCTGCCTGGCCGCGCTGCTCCTCCTGCTCGCCGCCCGCCGGCGCGCGGTGTGGGCGTTCGCCTTCCTCGTGTCGGCCTCCGCGCTCGGCGCCGTCCTCCTGTACAGCCACGTCGATGTGGGCACGCTCGGCCCGCTGCCGAACATGTACGAGCCGGCCTGGTACCCGAAGAAGACCGCCACCGCGATCGCCGAAGCCGTCGGCACCGCGGCCGCCCTCGCCGGCTTCCTGGCCACCCGCCCGGGACTCCCCACCAGACTCCGGCGCCCGCCCTGGCGCTGAACGCCGGCTCACCGGCAGGTCGCCCTCAGGCCGGCCGGGTCAATCGGCCGCCGTGAAGTAGGCGGCCGGATCAAGGGAGTTGAGCGCGATCCAGCGCCTCGCTTCGGCGGGCGCCCGGCCGCTGCCCGCCGAAGCGAGGCGGAAGAAGCCCTGCACGTCAAGAGCGATGCGGGGATCGTCGTCGATGCGCCGCGCCATGTCGTAGTAGACGGACAGCTCGTGGACGCACCGCGGGGTGGCGGACGGGCAGGAGCAGTCGACGCTGTCGAGGGCCGGCGCGGGCGGATGGCCCGCGTCGGCGAGCGCGCGGTACAGGTCGTCGGTGAGCAGGGGCTGGATGCCGCTCAGCTGACGGGAGATCTCGGCCGCCGCCTCCGGGGACATCGGCGCGACCTCGATCGTGACCACCGAGGTGCCGCGACCTCGGTGCACGACGGCACGCACGGTCCGGTCGTCGAACGTGATCCGGACCTTTCCGTCGCGTGCCGTGCGGCGTGCGCTCGGCAGCTGGGGATCAGGACGGGTCTGGCGCAACGACTCGGCGAACCGGACCCAGTCCTTGCCCCACTTCGTGTAGCCGTAGTCGTGGTCGGCCATGGTCAGTTGACTCGCTTCCGGCGCAGGACCTCGATGAGACGGTCGTCGTCAAGTCGGGCCAGCTCGGCGACGCCGGACGCGTCGGCGATGTCCGACAGCGCGGACTTGCGGTCGTGCATGGCCGCGATGTGCTCCTCGACAGTGGTACCGGTGGTCAGGGTGGTGACGGTGACCGGGCGGGTCTGACCGATCCGGTGGACCCGGTCGGACGCCTGGGCCTCCACGGCCGGGTTCCACCACCGGTCGAAGTGGATGACGTCGGCCGCGCGCGTGAGCGTGAGCCCGGTGCCCCCTGCTTTCAGGCTGAGGACGAGCACCTTCGGACCGTCGTCGGACTGGAACCGGCGGACGATGTCGGCCCGCTGCTCCTGGTTCAGGCCACCGTGGAAGAACGGCGCACTCACCCCGAACTGTTCGGCGAAGTGCCGGACCAGCAGCTCACCGGTCTGCCGGTACTGGGTGAAGACGAGGGTCGGCGAGTCGTTCTCCAGGTTGTTGGCGACGATGTCGGCGCACAGGTCGAGCTTGCCCGACCTGCCCGACAGCTCATCGAGGTCGTCCGTGATCAGGCCCGGATGGTTGCAGACCTGCTTGAGCGACGTCAGGACCGCGAGCACCCTGGTCTGCCGCTGGGCGCCGCTGCCGAATCCGTCGTCGATGACCTGGTCCAGCAGCCGGTCGTACAACTGCTCCTGCTCCTCGCTGAGGTCGCAGATGAGATCGGCGTGGATCTTGGCGGGGAGTGACCCTGCGACCTGGGACTTCTTCCGCATCAGCACGACCGGCTCGACGGCCCCGCGCAACCGGGCCGAAGCGGCCGGGGAGCCGTCCGCGATCGGCCGCACGAAGCGACGGCGAAACTGTGTCCGGTTCGCGAACAGCTGCGGTGCGACCAGATTGAGCAGCGCCCACAGCTCGTCGAGGTGATTCTCGACGGGCGTTCCGGTCAGGGCGATCCGTGCGTCGGCCGCGATGGTGCGCGCGGCCTTCGACACCTGCGTACGGGGGTTCTTCAGGACCTGCGCCTCGTCGAAGACCGCGGTGCTCCACTGGATCCCCGCCAGGGCCGGGCCGTGCGTGCGCAGCGTGGGGTAGCCGGTGAGCACCACCGTGCCGCTGTCCACCTCGGGCAGCGGCCCGCCGCGCCAGGTCGTGGTCCGCAGTCCGGGTGCGAACCGCGCGATCTCGTGCGCCCAGTTCCCCACCAACGACGTGGGGCAGACCACCAGTTGCGGCGCCCTCTCGGCGCGTCCGGCGACACAACCGATGGCCTGCAGGGTCTTACCGAGTCCCATCTCGTCGGCGAGCACCGCGCCGCCGTGCGTCTCGATGGTCTCGCGCAGCCAGCTCACCCCGCGCACCTGGTAGGGCCGCAGCTCGGCGGTGAGCGCCGTGCGCATCTCGGCCCCCACCGAGGTGGTGCGGCGGAAGACGCCGCCCGCGTGCTCTGCCGTCGTCACCGCGACGCCTGTGGTGTCGGGGACCGCGTGCGCGGCGACCGGAAGGGCCGACTCGCCGCCCGCGATCCACGACCGCCAGGCCTTCACCGACCGGCCTGGCGAGTCGAGGGGCACGGTCAGGAGCCGGTCCGGCTCGATCAGCACGCAGTCGACGTCGGACACCTTGAGCCTGCCGAGGTCCGGCGTCGGCACAGCCAGGGGAACGGTCTCGACGTGGCCGACCGGCGGGGCCGCCCCCACGGCGCCGTCGGCCCAGGTCCACAGGGCGAACATGTGCCGGTCGGGCAGGTAGGTGGCCTGGCTGTCCGACCGCGTCTCGGGGAGTCTCTGCTTCGGCAACGCGGATGCAGTCATGAATACCTTCGGATGCGCTTCGGAAAACCTGACGGCCGGAACCGTAAACAACCGTCAGACGGGTGTCAATTCCCTGCCGACCGATAACAGTCGGCAATTTTCCGGCGCGGTCGAGGGCATGCCGCCCAGCGTTCTGTCAATTTTTGCAGATGTGGCCGGGCAGATGATTCAGCACGCTCCGGGGGAAGGCATGCCGCCAAGCGCCCTGTCAATTCCTGAACCCGATGTCTGACCGGAGCCCGTCCTGGTGGGTGGCCTGGTGAGCGGCCTGGCGAGCGCCGGGAGCGGCAGAGCACCCCGACGGCCACCCCGTACGGGCGGCCCTTCGGCCTGCCGATTTCAGCGGCCTGAACGCCCTTTCCGCATATCTTCCGAATGGGAGGAGAAGAATTCACCCGAGTCAGCTGGGCGGAATTCGGCGAGTTTGCGCGGAGAGGCAGTGAGAGTGACCCTACAGGGCCAATGTTTATGTCCCGGACATTCTCTCGGCGTACCCATCGGATTTTTGCCGCTCGGGATATTCCATGCGCTGCGTGACAACGGCATACGGAAAGGGGATGTCGTAGTCGTTCCGGCCGCGATGGTGCTGCTGATCGCCTGCTCCGCCGGTCACCTCGACACGTGAGCACCGCCGGCTCGGACTCGTCCTCCTCACGGACTGGCCGACATGGCCGCCCGCCCGGCGTCCCGTCACGCAGGAAGCACGAGATCACGACCTCGAACTGCATGCTCACGACCGCGAACGCCGACCCGCACCGCTGACGAACCAGCAGCAACCCAACGAGAAAAGGTGCCTCCCTCAGCAACTTTCGTCGCTGTGAGAAGCACCTTTTCGTCGGTGTTTCATTGTGCGCGAGGGGGGAGTTGAACCCCCACGCCCTTTCGGGCACTGGAACCTGAATCCAGCGCGTCTGCCTATTCCGCCACCCGCGCATCTGGGTGATGGGTTAAGCATAGACCATCTGAAGGGGTGCTTCTGACCACCTCCGGGCGACGCCTGCTCGCCCGCCGTCTGGCCTTGCCCGCCGGGCGCGAGCAGCGCGGCGAGCCGGACCGGCGCCGCTTGCAGTCCGGGTCAGCAGTCGACCGGGAAGTCGCCCGCCTGAACCGCCTCGATGAAGGCCCCCCAGGAGGAGTCGGGGAAGGTGAGGACCGGGCCGTGCGGGTCCTTGGAGTCACGGACAGGGACGAGGCCGGGGAATCCGGGGGCTACCTCGATGCAGTTGCCGCCGTCGTTGCCGCTGAAGCTGCTCTTCCGCCAGGCGGCCACGGCGAGCTCGTTGCTCATCATCTCTGAAACCCTCCAGCGCCTCGGCGATCAGCCGAAGTGAGTCGACCTCTGACAGGCATTCGCCACGGAGCTGATCATAGTGGCGCTGGTACTTGGCCACACTGGCGGAAGCATTGCTGAGGTGTCCTCGTTCGAGGCTCTCTGAGTACACCAAGCGCTGCCCGTCCGGCAGCTCCAGCAACACCATAGCCGTCTTGATGAGCGTCCGCCGACTCGCAAAGGGCGCCACCTGAATGACGATGTTCGGGAGCTGGGCGACCCGCAGGAGATGCTCCATCTGACTTCTCATCACGCTCGGTCCACCCACGACCGTACGGATGGCGCTCTCATCGAGAATGACGAGCAACAGCGGCCCGTCGGGCACGAGAAAGCGAGCTTGCCGACTAAGTCGAGCCCTGGTCAACTCCTCGATCTCCTCCGGCTTGCCAGCGGCATCGCCAGTGTCGAAGACCGCACGCGCGTACTGCCGGCACTGCAACAGGCCGTACATCACGCCGTCCTGCCATGCCCGCATCCCGATAGAGATGGCCTCCTGGTCTACATACTCCTGGAACCAATCCGGGTGCTCAACCTGCGCGTCCCAGTCGACCCGGTTGTACAGCCGCATCAACAGGTCGCCGGTGTTCAACAGTCGGCCGAACTCCTCGACTTCCTCGACCGACGGCTTCCGCTTCCCGCTTTCGATCCGCGAGATCACCGTCCGGTCGCAGTGCAGGAGCCTGCCCATCTCCTCCTGCGTGTAGCCCGCCGCCTCGCGCGCGTACTTGAGCTCCTCGCCGAACATGATCGCGGAGCTCGCCGTCGTCCCTCGCTTGGTTTTCCGCTGTGCCATGACTGCCCCCAGTTGTGCTCCGCACGTCCCGCACGTCGATCTGGCGTCACCGTACCTCTGCAGCCTCGATGATTGTCACCGGAACGCAATCATGTGCATGCATAGCGTGATTGCGCGCCTTTCGTACGCCCCCATTCCGCCCCCCGAGGTGCTTCGCCATGCTCGCTACCCGCCGCCCCCGCACGTTCGCCGCGCGTCTGGACTCCCGCACGGACTCGACCCCGGTCGCCCGCCACCTCCTGCGGGCCTACCTCGCCGCACTCCCCGCCGGCGACCGCTATTCCGATGTCGCCGAACTCCTCCTCGGCGAACTGTTCGCGAACGCCGTCCAGCACTCCGACGCGCCCGCCGACCGCCTCATCGAGGTCCGCTTCGCCCTCGTCGGCACCCGCCTGCGCATCGAGGTCCACGACGCCGGCACCGGCCGGCCCGCCCTCAACTCCCCCACCCTCGAGGACGAGCACGGACGCGGCCTGTTCCTCGTCAACGAGCTGGCCGAACGCTGGGGCTGCTGCCCGCGCTCGGGCGGCATCGGCAAGTTCGTCTGGGCCCTCGTCGCGCCCTCCCTCACCCCCGCCCCCGTCTTCGCCTGAAAGCGCCCTCGATGCAACCGTCCCTCGCCACCCTCGCCCGACAGACCCTCGCCCAGGGCACCGCCCCCGCCGAGGTCTACGCCCTCCTCGCCCGCCGCAGCCACGAACCCCTGCCCTCCGCCCGGGCCGTCTGCCTCGCCCTCGGCATCCCCCTGGCCGAAGCGACCCGCCGTCTCAACGACTGCTACGACGCCCTGCTCGCCAACCCCCACCCGAGCTCCGAGGCCGACACCGGCGAACTCCTCGAAGCCCTCGGCGTCTTCGACATCCCCGTCACCCTCACCGACACCGACCGCGCCCTCATCGACCTCTTCCTGGTCGCCATCGACGCCATGGGCGGCATCCGCCCCGGCCACCAGCACGGCCTGGACCGCTGGTTCACCACCGGCAACCTCACCACCGCCTACCTCTCCCTCGCCGCCGCCCACCCCATGCCCCGCACCGGCGACCCCACCACCTACTGGACCACCCTCATCGCCGCCGGCGAACTCCTCGCCGCCGCCCCCAGCCCCGACTTCCGCATCAAACTCGCCCTCGTTCACTGCCGGAAGCAGGCCCGGAAGGCCAACGCCGGGTGATCTACTGGAGCCCCAACACACGTTCTCCCCCGGCCACTTGAGGACTCCCGGATCGGGAGGTCGGGCCGGGGGCGGTCAACGACGGGTATCCGGGCCGGCGGGGTCGGAGGGGTTCAGAACGCCGCCGGCGGGCGGAGGGTGAGGTCGGACCGAACTACTCGATCGGGCACGAAGAATGGGGTTAGGCTGTGAAGATGGTTGCGAACTGCACAGAAGAAGTGGCCATCAACGAACCGGAGTTCGTCAGCGCCCCCGCCCTGATCCTCCGGTCCCTCGCCGCCGATCCCGACCGACGGGCCATCACCACCGCCGACGGTGCGGTGATCACCGCCGGCGACTTCGCCGCCGCCACGTACCGCCTCGCCCACGAACTCGTCGCCCGGGGCGCAGCGCGCGGCACCACCGTCACCCTGCTCACCGGCAACACCCCCGAGGCGTTGAGCGCCCGGTACGCCGCCGGGCTCGCGGGCGCGCGGGTGGTGAACCTCTACGACGGCATGAGCGCGCCGACCCTCGCCGAGATCGCGGCCAGCGTCGACACCGCCCTCCTGCTCGTGGACGCCGAACGGTACGCGACCGCAGCCGAGTTGCTCCCCCTCGTCGACGTGCCGACCGTCCTCACCCTGGGACCCGGCCCCGAAACGGCAGGCGCGACCGCCATCGGCGAGGACGTCATCGCCGCCTCCGCCCACCAGCCCGCCGAGCCGCCCGCCGTCCGCATCGGCCCCGACGACGACCTCGGCATCCGCCACACCGGCGGCACCACCGGCATCCCGAAGGGCATCCGCAGCCTCCACGGCCCCTACCGGCGCATCTTCGACGTCGCGTACGGCGGCAACGGCCCGGCCGCCGCCCCGCCCCGCTTCCTCGCCGCCACCTCCCTCGCCCACCTCGCCGGCGTGCTCTCCGACCTGACGCTCCACATCGGCGGCTCGGTGGTCATCCAGCGCTCCTTCGACCCCGGCGAGGTCCTGGCCGCGGTCGAACGCGAACGCATCACCGACCTCTGGGCGCTGCCCCCGCTGCTCTACCAGCTGCTCGACCACCCGGCGATCGGCCGCGCCGACCTGTCCAGCCTGCGCCGGATCTCCTACGGGGGCTGCGCCGCCTCGCCGGCCCGGGTGCGCGAGGCGATCAAGGTGTTCGGGCCGATCCTGGTGAGCGGCTACGGGCAGTCGGAGGCGCAGAACATCGCCGTGCTCGCCCCGCACGAGCACGACCGGGTCGGGCGCGGCGGCCGGCTCCCGGTCGGCCGGCCCCTCCCGGGCGTCGAGGTGGTGATCCGGGCCGCCGACGGCACCGAACAGCCGACCGGCGAGCAGGGCGAGATCCACGTCCGCTCGGCCACCGTCATGGCCGGGTACTGGAAGCGGCCCGACCTCACCGCCGAGGTCCTGCGCGACGGCTGGCTGAACACCGGCGACATCGGCTACCTCGACGAGGACGGCTACCTCTTCCTGGCCGACCGCCTCAAGGACAAGATCATCGTGGTCGGCGGGCACGTCTACCCCGCCGAGGTCGAGGAGGTGCTCCTCACCCACCCGGCGATCGCCCAGTGCGCGGTCTACGGGGTGCGTGACGCCCAGGAGGCGGAGCACGTCCACGTCGCCGTCGTCCCCGCACCCGGGCAGCGGCCCGAACTGGAGGACATCCGCGCGTACGTCACCGCCCACAAGGGCCGGATGTACGCACCGGAGGCCCTGCACGTGATGGCCGAGATCCCGCTGACGGCCGTGGGCAAGCCGGACAAGAAGCTGCTGCGCGACTCCCACGCGGGCTGAGGACGGCCCCGGGGCGCTTCCCTTCGGACCCCTTCGGACCCCTTCGAACCTTCCGCAGGGAACCGCCCCGGTCGACAGCGACCGGCCGTCCGCCCACCGACCGTCCGGGCACGCACCGTTGGGCGGTCCCGACGGTTGCGCCATCATGGCGCCATGTCAAATGAAACGATCACCGCTCGCACCATTGCCGACCGTTACCTCGACCAAGTGGCCGCACAAAGCCCGCTGGACGCCGCCTCCTTGGGCCTGCACCCCGGCGACGACCGGCAGCCGGACCTCTCCCCCGAAGGATTCGAGGCGCTCGCCGACCTCGCCCGACGCACCCTCGCCGACCTCGACGCCGCGCCCACCGCTGCAGGCATCCCCACCGCAGCCGACCCCGCCGACCAGAGCTGCGCCCGACTCCTCCGCGAACGCCTCACCGCCGAACTGGCCGTCCACGACGCCGGCGAGAACCTCCGCCAGCTGCGCAACATCTCCGCGCACGTCCACCAGGTGCGGAAGATCTTCACCTACATGCCGACCGCCACCGACGACGACTGGGCCACCGTGGCCGGCCGGATGCGCAACCTGCCCGCCGCACTCGACGGCTACCGGGCCACCCTCACCGAAGGGATGAACCGGCGCCTGCTCGCCGCGCCCCGCCAGGCCGCCACCGTCATCGACCAGCTCACCGCCTGGACCGGCGAAGGCACCGGAAACGCGGGATGGTTCGCCGACTTCGTCACCCCCGGCCCCGAGCAGCTGCGCGGCGAACTGGACGCCGCCGCCCTCCGGGCCACCGCCGCCGTCGCCGAGTTCCGCGACTGGCTGCGCGACACCTACGCGCCGGCCACCACCGACACCCCGGACGCCGTCGGCCGGGAACGCTACCGGCTCGCCGTGCGCTACCACACCGGCGCCGACATCGACCTCGACGAGGCATACGCCTGGGCCTGGAGCGAATTCCACCGCACCGCCGCCGACATGCACACCGCCGCCGAACGCGTCCTGCCCGGCGCGGGCGCCCTCGCGGCGATGCGGCACCTGGAACGGCACGGCCACGCGGTCCAGGGCGAGGAAGCGATCCGCGACTGGCTGCAGCAGACCATGGACCGGGCGATCACTGCCCTCGACGGCACCCACTTCGACATCTCCGGACCACTGCGCCGGGTCGAGTCCCGGATCGCACCGGCAGGCAGCGCCGCCGCGCCCTACTACTCCGGGCCCAGCCTGGACTTCAGCCGCCCCGGCCGCACCTACCTGCCCACCCTCGGCCGGGACACGTTCCCGACCTGGCAGCTCGTCAGCATCTGGTACCACGAGGGCGTTCCCGGCCACCACCTGCAACTCGCCCAGTGGGTCGCCGTCGCCGACCGACTCAGCCGCTACCAGACCACGCTGGGCATGGTCAGCGCCAACGTCGAAGGCTGGGCCCTGTACGCCGAACGCCTCATGGACGAACTGGGCTTCCTCGACGACCCGGCCCACCGCCTCGGCTTCCTCGACGAACAGATGCTGCGCACCATCCGGGTGATCATCGACATCGGCATGCACCTCGGCCTCGCCATCCCCACCGACGCGGGCTTCCACCCCGGCGAACGCTGGACTCCGGAACTCGCCACCGAATTCATGGCCACGTACAACGGCAGCCCCGCCGACATGCGCGACAGCGAGATCGTCCGCTACCTCGGCTGGCCCGGCCAGGCCATCGGCTACAAGATCGGCGAACGCGCCTGGCTCCAGGGACGCGAAGCCGCCCGCCACCGCCAGGGCGCCGCCTTCGACCTCAAGACCTGGCACATGAAGGCCCTCACCCAAGGCTCGCTCGGCCTCGACGACCTGGTCGAGCAGCTCGCCGCACTCTAGGAGCGGCGGGAACTCCAGGAACCGGCTCCGAACGCCGGGAACGGCGCCGTGCTCGAAGAGCGTCGCACAACCCCTGCCAAACCCCCCGAAGACCCCCACCGGACTTCACCCCACCGTGGGGTTTGGCTCAACGAACCACCACCCCGCTGCCGAGAAGCCAAGAGGGGTGGCGGCGCTGAGGGCTGCCACCCCACCTCCCCCACCCGCACCGGCCCTGCCTGGTTCCTCCGTCCGACTCGCCCTCGCCGCCTCCGACGACCACGTCCTAGCCCTCCTCCTAGCCCTCCTCCCGGCCCTCCTCCCGGCCCCGGAACGCCCTGCGGTACTCGCGCGGCGCGACGCCGACCCGCGCCGTGAAGACCGGGCGCAGGGAGACCGCCGAGGTGAAGCCGCAGCGGGTGGCGACGGTGTCGACGGGGAGGTCGGTCTCCTCCAGGAGGCGTTGGGCGGTGAGGATGCGCTGGTCGAGGAGCCAGCGGGTCGGGGTGGTGCCGGTGGTGGCGGTGAAGTGGCGGGCGAAGGTGCGTTCGGACATCAGGGCGGCGGCGGCCATCCGGGGGACGGTCCAGGGGGTGTCGAGGGAGGCGAGGATCTCGGCGCGGACGCGGGAGAGCGGGTCGTCGGCGGTGGGGGCCGGGACCGGGGTGGGGATGAACTGGGCCTGGCCGCCGGCCCGGAAGGGGGCGGTGACCATGGCACGGGCGATGGTGGCGGCGGCCTGCTGGCCGTGGGCGGTGCGGACGAGGTGGAGGCAGAGGTCGATGCCGGCGGCGACGCCGGCCGAGGTCCACAGGCCCTCGCCGCCGGTGAAGAGCACCTCGGGGCGGACCGTCACCGCCGGGAAGCGGCGGGCGAGTTCGGGGGCGAGGGCCCAGTGGGTGGTGGCTTCGCGGCCGTCGAGCAGGCCGGCTTCGGCGAGGACGAAGGCGCCCGCGCAGAGCGAGGCGATGGGGATCCCGGCGGCGGCGACGGCCCGCAGGGCGTTGAGGACGGCGGGGTCGAGGGCGGCGCTCGGGTCGTCGACGCCCGGCACCACGACCAGGTCGCAGTCGGCGAGCGCGGCCAGCCCGTGGTCGGGGACGCGTTCCAGCCCGCCGCCCAGCCGTACCCGGGCGCCGTCCGGGCCGCAGACCCGCAGGTCGAAGGCGGGCAGCCCGGGTCGGGAGGTCCGGTTGGCCCACACCTCGCCGATCACCGCGTAGTCGAAGGCCCGGACACCGTCGAAGATCAGGCAACCCACGGTTCGCATGGCAGAAATCTACTGGCAGGAATCTATCGATGGGTGGCGTCTCTGCCCATCACGGCCCCGGCACCCGGACGAGCACGATGGACCCATGACGAACACCGACGCCTTCGACGCCCCGCTCACCCTCGACTCCGACGCCGTCCTCATCGTGATCGACGTCCAGAAAGGCTTCGAGGACCACGACTTCTGGGGCCCCCGCGACAACCCGCAGGCCGAGCAGCGGATCGCCGAGCTGATCGCCGCCTGGCAGGCCACCGGCCGCCCGATCGTCACCGTGCAGCACGCCTCCAAGGCGGGGCCGCTGGCCGAGGGCGCGCCGGGGTACGAGCTGAAGGACTTCGTCGCCGAGGTCACCCCGGCGTTGCACATTGTCAAGACCGTCAACAGCGCGTTCTACGGCACCCCCGACCTGCACGCCTGGCTCCAGGAGCGCGGTGCCCGTCAGCTGGTCGTCACCGGGATCATCACCAACGTGTGCAACGAGACTACCGCCCGGATGGCCGGCAACCTCGGCTACGACGCGATCTTCCCGACCGACGCCATGCACGGCTTCGACATGACCGGCCCCGACGGCACCACCCTCCCCGCCGCCGAACTCGCCCGCGCCACGGCCACGGTGCTGCACGCGATGCGGTTCGCCAAGGTGGTGACGACGGACACGGTGCTCCAGGCGGCCAAGGCCTGAGCAGCCAGGGTCCGAACGCTCGGGCCTGAAAGCTCAGACCTGAAGACTCAGACCTGAAAGCTCAGGCCTGAAAGCTCAGGCCTGAACGCCGATGCCTGAACGCTACGGCCTGAGCAGCGGCTCGTACGCGTTGCCCTCCACGGCGTTGAGCAGCACGAACTCCGGCCCGAGGCCGAACGCGACCTCTCGCAGCCGCGCCAACGCCTCGGCCTCGGAGGGGACTTCGAGCCCGAGCGCGGCGGCGGCCGCGTCCCGGTCGGCGTAGTGCCCGGGCTCCTCCTCCAGGTAGTCCTCGGCGGCCTCCGCGCACTCCTCCGCCGTGAGCCGCCGGCAGTCCCGCCACCACGGCACGGCCAGCAGCAGCCGGACCAGCTCCGGTACCCCGACGGCCAGCAGGGCGGCGCCGCCCTCGGAGTCGGCGTACAGGACCGGCCGTTCCTCGCCGCCGTCGCCGCAGAGGAAGTAGGTGCCGCCCGCGCCGTCCTTGGCCACCGCCTCCAGGGCCGCGCCGGAGGCGAGCACCACCTCCTCGACGTGCTCGTAGCTCCGGGAGGGGTCGAACTCGCCTGTGCAGGTCAGGTAGTCGGCGGCGTCGTCGTTGGCGCGGATCGCGTCGAGGAGGGACATGGCGGCCACCCTACGGCGCACCGCTGACAGGGCTCACCCGGCCGGGAACCACCCCGCCGGGGCTCACGCCGCCAGCCGCTCCGCCAGGAACTCCTCCCAGGTCCGCCGCCCGTGCTCCGCCCCGGTCAGGGTCAGGTTGTCCCCGGCCCGGTACGCGCGCCCGACCTTGCCCGGCACCCGTACGGGCAGCTGGCGGCGGCTGCGGCCCTGCGCCTCCAGGTACCGCCGGGTCAGCTCGCCCATCTCGTAGACGGTGGGGCCGGCCAGGTCCGGCACCGTCCCGGCCGGCTCGTCCAGCGCCAGTTCGACCATCCGGGCGGCGACCTCGCGCACGTCCACGGGCTGCCAGCGGATCCCGCCGGGCGCCGGGACGAGCGGCAGCTTCGCCATCTTCGCGACCACGGTGAACGCCAGGTCGTGGAACTGCGCGGCCCGCAGGATCGTGTACGGCAGGCCCGAGCCGGCCACCGCCTCCTCGGCGGCGTGCTTGGCCCGGAAGTAGCCGAGCGGGATCCGGTCGGCGCCGATCACCGAGATGTACACCAGGTGCCGCACGCCGGCCCGCCGGGCAGCGGCGACGAGCAGCCGGGTGGCGGTGTCGTCGCCCTTCGGGCCGCCCGCGAGGTGCAGCACGGTGTGCACGCCGGCCAGTGCCTCGTCCAGCCGGGCGGCGGCCTCGGCCGGATCGCCGAGCAGGTCGCCGCGCACGTAGGTCACGCCGTCGGCTGCGGCGCGGTCCTGCCGGCTGAGGACGCGGACCGACCGCCCGGCCGCGCGCAGCAGCGGTACGACCTGCTTGCCGAGGGTGCCGGTGCCGCCGGTGACCAGCACGGGGTTGTTCGTCACGAGATCCACGGTCGTCTCCGATTCGTCCCTGGCGGGGAGTTGATCTCTCCGCCGCAGCCGTTGTTGGGTGGCTTCTGCTGCTCTGACCCACGGCGACGAAGGAATGTGACACTGTGGACGAGAATTCTTCTCCGGATGCCCGCAGCGCCCGAGCCGCGCTCTTCGAGGAGCAGCGCCCGCATCTGAAGGCCGTCGCCTACCGGATGCTCGGCTCGATCAGCGAGGCCGAGGACGCCGTCCAGGACACCTGGCTGCGGTACGACCGCACCGACACCGCCGGGGTGGAGAACCTGGGCGGCTGGCTGACCACGGTGGTCTCGCGGGTCTGCCTGAACCTGCTGCGGGCCCGCGCCCTGCGCCGGGAGGAGCCGCTGGAGCCCGTCGGGCCGGGCAGCGAGCCGGGCCCGACGCGCATCCCGGACCCGCTGCTGCGGCGCGAGGGCGTGGTGGATCCCGAGCAGGAGGTGATGCTCGCGGATTCGGTCGGGCTGGCGCTGATGGTGGTGATGGAGTCGCTGTCGCCGGCCGAGCGGGTCGCCTTCGTGCTGCACGACCTGTTCGCCGTGCCGTTCGAGGAGATCGCCCCGCTGATCGAGAAGACGGCGGCCGCGACCCGGCAGCTGGCCGGCCGGGCCCGCCGCAAGGTGCAGGGGCAAGCGCCCGCGCCGGACCCGGACCTGGGCCGGCAGCGGCTGGCCGTGGACGCCTTCTTCGCCGCCGCCCGCCACGGCGACCTGGACGCGCTGCTCGCCGTGCTCGACCCGGACGTGGTGCTGCGCTCGGACGGCGGGGCGGTCATGGCCCGGCACACGGTGGTGCTCTCGGGCGCCGCGACGGTGGCCGGCCAGGCCACCCTGTGGGGCACGCTGTCGCCGTTCGCCCGCCCGGCGCTGGTCAACGGCACCGCGGGCGCCGTGGTCATCGGCGACAACGGCCGGGCGCTGTCGATCATGGCGTTCACCGTGGTGGACGGCGCGATCGTGGCGATCGACGTGCTCACCGACCCCGATCGGCTGGCCGGGCTGGACCTCTCGGACTTCCGGAGCGTCTGAGACACGAAGGGGTGGGAGGGCAGGCGAGCGCCCTCCCACCCCGACAGCCTCAGCGACGTCCCGCCGGCGCCGACCACCGCCGGCAGCCACCGGCGCCGCCCGTCAGCGCCCGACCGCGCCGTCCAGCTGCTCGCGGATGATGTCGGCGTGCCCGGCGTGCCGCCCGGTCTCCTCGATCATGTGGACCAGCACCCAGCGCATCGACGGCGCCTCGGCGTTCGGCCGCAGCGAGCGCACGCCCGGGCGGTCGAGGTCCGGGGCGGCCGCCGCCACCGCGTCGGCCCGGGCGATGGCGTCCCGGTACGCGGCGATCTCGCCGGCCACCGTGGCGCCGTCCAGCGGGATCTCGTCGGACTCCAGCGGCTGCTCCCCCAGCCCCTGGTAGGCCCACTCGAACCAGTTGAGTTCGACGGCCGTCAGGTGCCGCACCAGCCACAGCAGGCTGGTGCCGGAGGCGACGCCGGGGCGCCGGGCGTCCTCGTCGGAGACCCCGGCGAGCTTGCCGATCACCGCCTCGCGCAGGTATCCGAGGAAGGCCTGCAGGGTGGTCGGCTCGTCGGTGTTGACGCCGGGCGGGCGGTTGTCGGAGCGCTTGCGCGCGGTGCTCTCGGTCACCGCGCCACTCTAGCCAGGGCTTTGACGCTCGGTCACCATCCCTGGGCGGCGACCCAGACGGCGAGGTGCCGGGCGCAGTCGTCGACCGACTCCCGCCAGGTGTGCGCGGCGCCGCCCCCCGCCTCGTCGCTGACGTGCTTGACCAGCCGCACCGGCACCCCGGCCCGGTGGGCGACGGTGGCGACGGCGTAGCCCTCCATGTCGACCAGGTCGGCGTGCTCGGCGAGCCGGTCGCGGGCGGCGATGTCGGAGACGAACAGGTCGCCGGTGGCCAGCACCGGCCCGTCGCCCTTGCCGATCACCAGCGGGGCGCCGTACTGACGCCCGGTGAGCGCCTGCAGCGCGGGGGTGTCGAGGTCGTGCTGGATCACCTGGACCACGTGGTGGGTGCCCTCCCAGCCGGGGCGCAGCGCGCCGGCCGTGCCCAGGTTGATCACCTCGGAGGGCTTCTCGCCCTGGGCGAGGACGGTGGCCAGCGCGGCGGCGGCGTTGACCTTCCCGATCCCGGTGAGCAGCACGGGCAGTCGGTCGTCCAGGTGGGCGGCCTCCTCGCGGACGGCGACGACGAGCAGCGGGCGGTCGGGCGAGATCGTTCCAAGCAGGCGCATGGACCCATCGTACGGAGCGAGGGGGTGCCGTACCCGGGAGCGCGCGCCCACGAACGGACCCCTGCGCTCCGCCCGGTCGGGGGAACCGCGGAGGGTGCGGGCCGCGTCGGACGGTTCGCCACCTCTCCGTACGGGCCTCGGCCGCCGCGGTGCGACGGCGTGCGGAAACCGTGCACGACATGCTCAAGATCGGCGCAAGTCAGGTGTGGCCGGGGAGAGTCACGGCCATACTGCTGCCATCGGCCGGCCCCGGGGAACGGGCCCGGCTCCAGGGGAGGATGAGGCGGGTGGCGACACCAGTAGGCAACGGCGCTCCGGGCGCCGCGATCCCGGCACGGCCGGACGGTCCGCCGGGAGCCCCGGCCGTGCCGGGAACGCCGGTCGCCGTGCGGCCCGGCAGGGCCCCGGCGCCCAGACCCGGCGGGGCGCCCGCCCGGCGCCCCCGGGCGGTCGTCGCCACCGGCGTCCGCGCCCGGCTCGCGCAGGCCACCCGGACGGCGCCCGGCCGGCTGCGGCTGGCCGGGGTGGTGCTCGCGGTGCTCACCGTGGCGTTCGGCGGGCTCACCGCCTGGCAGTTGGAGACCAGGGCGCAGGCCGCGGACCGGGTGGTCTCGTACAGCCAGCCGCTCAGTCGGGACGCCGCCGAGATCCACCGCAACCTGGCGGACGCCGCGACCACCGCGGCGAGCGGCTTCCTGCTGGCCGGGGCCGAGCCGAAGGACGTCCGGGCCCGCTACGAGCAGGACCTCGCCACGGCCGCCAAGCTGGTCGCGCAGGCCGCCGCCCGGACCACCGCGACCTCCCCCGCGCAGGACTCACTCGCCCGGCTGAACCAGCAACTTCCGACGTACGCCGGTCTGGTGGAAACCGCCCGGGCCGACAACCGGCAGGGCATCCCGCTCGGCGGCGCCTACCTGCGGTACGCCTCCGAGCAGATGCAGACCGTCCTGCTGCCGGCCGCCGCCGAACTGGCCGCCGCCGAGAACCAGGAGCTGGCGAACGACTACGCCGCGGCCAAGTCGGTGCCGTGGGGGGCGTACGGCCTGGCGGTGGTCACCCTGGCGGCGCTGGTCTGGGTGCAGCTGACGCTGTTCCGCCGCACCAACCGGGTGTTCAACATCGGCCTGCTGGGTGCCACCGCCGCCGTGCTGGCCGGCGCGCTCTGGCTCACCGTCACCGGGCTGACCACCAGTTCGGCGCTGAAGCGCAGCGACACCGAGGGCGCGACGCCGCTGCGGGCGCTCAACTCCGCCCGGGTCGACGTGCTGACCGACCGGCTGGCGGAGAACCTGCACCTCGTCGCCCGCGGCTCGACCACCAAGTACGCCGACCAGTGGACGAAGACCACCGAGCACCTGGAGGGGGCCGCGTCCCGGGACGCGGCGCTGGAGCGGCGCACCGGCTCGCTCGCGGAGGCCGTCCGGCTCGCGCCCTCGGCCGCCGAGCCGAGCGTCCGGGAGGCGGTGACCCAGTTCGACCAGTGGCGCGACCGGCACGACGAGGCCCGGAAGCTGGAGGTCGACGACGCCGACTACCAGGGCGCCCTGGACGCGACCGTGACGGCCACCGCCGACACGCACACCGCTGACGCCTTCTTCAACGCCACCGACCGGGCGCTCGCCCGGGCCGCCGACATCGAGCAGGACCGGTTCGAGCAGTCCGCCGAGGGCACCGGCGGGGACCTGCGGGCCGCCGCCGGCGCGGCCGCGCTGCTCGGCCTGCTGGCCGCGGCCGCCGCGCTGCGGGGCCTGGGCCGACGACTGGCCGAGTACCGGTAACCGGTAGGGAGGAAACGGACAGATGCGCAAGAGAACCGTACGGACCAGGCCGGTCGCCGCCCTGGCGCTGCTGGCGGCCGGCGCCGTCGTGCTCGCCGGCGGCGGCCCGGTCGGCGCCGCACCGGCCGGGCCGGGTGCCACCGCGCCGCAGGCCGCGCAACAACGGCAACAGGGACAGCAGGCGCAGCAGGACCAGGCCGACTGCGACGTCTACAAGAGCGTGCCGCCGAGCACCGAGGACGGCCCGGCCGTGAAGGCCATCAAGGCCAGGCGCAGTCTGGTGATCGGCGTCGACCAGAACAGCTACCGCTGGGGCGCCCGCAACCCGAACACCGGCCAGATCGAGGGCTTCGACATCGATCTCGCCCGGGCGATCGGCACCGCCGTCATCGGCGACCCGGACAAGGTGGTGCTCAAGCCGGTGGCGACCGCCGACCGGATCGACGCCATCCAGAAGGGCCGGGTCGACCTGATCGTCCGCACCATGACGATCAACTGCCAGCGGATGAAGGACGTCGCCTTCTCCAAGCCGTACTTCAACATCACCCAGCGCGTCCTGGTGCCGAAGGCGTCCCCGGCGAAGGACATCGACGACGCGGTCAAGGGCCGGACGGTCTGCGTCGCCGACGGCTCCACCGCCCAGACCGTACTCAAGGACAACAAGACCATCGGACAGGTCGTCACCGTGGGCAACCAGCTGGACTGCCTGGTGCTGCTGCAACTCGGCAAGGCGGACGCCGTCATGACCGACAACGGCCTGGCGGCTGGTCAGGCCGCCCAGGACCAGACCGTGCGGATCGTGGACGGCGAGGTGCAGCCGGAGGTGGTCGGCGTCGCCATGCTGAAGGAGAGCCCCGACCTGACCGCCCGGGTCAACCAGGTGCTGGCCGACTACTACGCGCGCGGCGACTGGGCCCGTTCGTACGAGCACTGGCTCAAGCCGTACATGCTCAACGACGCCGACCACTACTGGCCGGGCACGCACTGAGGCACCGACAGGGCATCCGGGCCCGGGGCGTTGACGCGGTCTTGACGCCCCGCGCCCGTTCCGCCTCAACGGCCACCGGCTAGGGTTCGGGACGATCACCGCGGGGAGACCGGTGGTGGACACGGGGGGTTGTCGTGGGATCGCACGTCATGCGCGTCAGGCGCCTCGGGATCGCACGCGAGGAAGGAAGGACACCGCGGTGGCGGCATCGGCTGGCCCGGTACTGAGCCGGGAGGAGGTGGACCGCGCGCTCGCGCGCCTCGGCGCGGAGCGGGACGCGGTCGAGTCGGCGCTGCTCGCCCTGCAGGACCACCCGGGCCTGCGGCTGCTGGACGGCGCCGAGCTGGCCGGGCGCACCCTGGAGCGCTGGTCGGTCGCCGGGAAGGGTCTGCCGCTGCTCTGGGCGCTGTTCGACCGCTACTCCGAGGCGCTGGCCTCGGCACGCGCCGTGCGGGCCCGCAAGGCCAAGCCCGGCGCACCCGAACTCGCCGAGCTGAGCGAGCTGTTGACCGGCGACGCGGTGACCGTCCCGGGCGGCGCGGTGCCGGACGGGCCGCAGCTGCTCGGCGCGCCCGCCAAGCTGGTCGAGCGGATCAGCCTGGACGCGCTGATGGCCCGGATGAACTCCTGGTACGCCTCCGTGCTGGAGGTGGTCAGCGCCGCCGACGCGGTCTGGTCGGCACTGCCGGCCCGGATCGACCTGCTGCTGGCCGAGCTCCACCGGGTGCGGACGCTGGCCGGCTCGCTCGGCGTACGGACCGGCGGCCACCCGCTGGCCGACGACATAGCCGCGATCGAGAAGGACCTCACCGAGCTGCGCACCGAGGTGCACGGGGACCCGCTGGCGCTGTGGCGCCCGGCCCGGGTGCCCGCCCAGCGCGGCACGGTCCCGGAGGGTTCGGCCTTCGCCGGACCCGCCGGGGTGGTGGACACCGAGCGGTTCGACCGGGCCGGGCGGGCGCTGGACGGCGTCCGGCTGGAGCTGGAGGACCTGCTGCGGCTGCGCGACGAGGCCGAGGAGCGGCTGCAGGGCGTCGGCGACCTGCTCCAGCGGGCCGACGCCACGCTGGCCGAGGCCCGCCGGGCGCGCGGCGAGGTGCTGGCGAAGATAGCGGCCAGCGACGTCCCGGCGGTGCCCGGCCCGGCCTCGGCGCTGCGCGAGCGGATCGTCGCGGCGCTGGACCTGCGGCAGGCCGGACAGTGGGGCCGGCTGGCGCCGCTGCTGGACACGCTGGAGGACGCCGCCGCCAAGGAGCTGGCGCGGGCCCGGCAGGCGCTCACCGAGGTGACCCAGCCGCTGGCCGTCCGGGCCGAACTGCGCGGCCGGCTGGACGCCTACAAGGCGATGTCGGCCCGGCTGCGGGTCTCCGAGGACCCGGAAGTGATCGAGCGGTACGAGAAGGCGCGCTGGCTGCTGTGGAGCGCGCCGTGCGACCTGCGGGCGGCGGCCGCCGCGGTGGCCAGGTTCCAGCAGTCGCTGCGGCCGGCCCAGGCCGAGGCCGCGCAGGTTCAGGAGGCGACCGGCGAGGCGCCGGTCGACGGACAGGTCCAGGGGGGCTGAGGTTGATGGGCGGGACGTGCGTACGGCCGGAGTGCTCCGGCAGCGGCAGGATCGACGCCGACGGCTACTGCGACGAGTGCGGGCTGGCCCCGGCGGGCGGGACCACCGCGGCACCGAAGGCACCGACGGCAGCTGCGGCGACCGCGGCGGGAGCCCGCGCCGGGGACGGTGCCGCCGGCCCCGGGTCGGCCTGCCCGCGTGACTGCTCCGGCACCATCGACGCGGACGGCTACTGCGACGAGTGCGGTCTCACCCCGCCCGGCGCCGACACCGGCGTCACCCAGCCCTACGTCCCCTCCGCCCGGGTCTCCCCGGACTCGGGGCGCAGCGGCTCGGTGCGCTCGATGTCGGCCCGCACCGGCTCCGCCCGCTCGATGTCCGGCCGCTCCCGCTCGCACCGCTCGACCCGCACCGGCTCCGCCCGCTCGGTCTCGGTGCGCTCCTCCCGGGCCAGCGCCAGCGCGGGCACCCGCAACCGGCTGGGCGCCGGCCTGGTCACCGTGCCGACCGTGGAGACGGCCGACCCGGCGCAGGCGGTGCTGGCCAACCCGGAGGTGCCCGAGCGCAAGCGGTTCTGCTCCAAGTGCGAGGCCCCGGTGGGCCGGGAGAAGAACGGCAACCCCGGCCGCCCGGAGGGCTTCTGCACCAAGTGCGGCACGCCGTACTCGTTCACGCCCAAGCTGCGCCGGGGGGACCTGGTCGGCGGGCAGTACGAGGTGGTGGGCTGCCTGGCGCACGGCGGGCTCGGCTGGATCTACCTGGCGGTGGACCGGCGGGTCAACGACAAGTGGGTGGTGCTGAAGGGCCTGCTGGACACCGGGGACGAGGACGCGCTGGCCGTGGCCGTCGCCGAGCGGCGTTTCCTGGCCGAGGTCGACCACCCGAACATCGTCCGGATCATCAACTTCGCCGAGCACCCGGACCTGCGCACCGGCTCCACCGACGGCTACATCGTCATGGAGTACGTCGGCGGCAAGTCGCTCAAGGACATCGCCAACGACCGCCGCACCCCGGACGGCCGGCGCGAGCCGCTGCCGGTCGAGCAGGCGATCGCGTACGCGCTGGAGGCGCTGCCGGCCCTGGGCTACCTGCACGGCCGGGGCCTGGTGTACTGCGACTTCAAGATCGACAACGCGATCCAGAGCGGCGACACGCTCAAGATCATCGACATGGGCGCCGTCCGCCGCCTCGACGACGACGGCCCGATCTACGGCACCATCGGCTACCAGGCCCCGGAGATCGCCACCGACGGCCCCTCCCCCGCCTCCGACCTGTACACCGTGGCCCGCACCCTCGCCGTGCTCACCTTCGACTTCCAGGGCTACAGCACCACCTACCGCGACTCGCTGCCCGGCCCGGAGGACGTCGAGGCCTTCGCCCGCTACGAGTCGTACTACCGCCTGCTGGTCCGCGCCACCGACCCGGACCCGGCCCGCCGCTTCTCCTCCGCCGAGGAGATGGCCGACCAGCTCACCGGCGTGCTGCGCGAGATCCTGGCCCTTCAGAACGACCGGCCCTACCCCGCGCTCTCCACCCTCTTCGGCCCCGAACTGCGCGTCGTGGACACCGAGTTGGTGCTGCCCACCGAGCAGGCCGGGCAGCTCCGGGTGGCCGCCCTGGACCCGGCCGCCGCCGCCCTCGCCCTGCCCATCCCCCGGGTGGACCCGAGCGACCCCAACGCCGGCTTCCTCGCCACCCTGCTCTCCCCCGACCCCGAGGAGGCCCTCGTCGCCCTGGCCGGGACCCCCGCCGTCTCGGTGGAGAGCCGGCTGCGCGAACTGCGCGCCCTGCTCGAACTCGGCCGCCACCGCGACGCCCTGAGCCGCCTCGACGCGCTGGAGCAGGACCACCCCGACGACTGGCGGGTGGTCTGGTACCGCGGCCTCACCGCCCTGGTCGGAGCCTCCGAAGAACTCCCCGAGGGCAACGGCGAGCGCCCTGAGGGCGAGCACGCGCCCCGAGTCACCGCGGAGGCGAGCGGGCGAATGACAGCCCTGCGGGCAGCGGCCGAGGCCTTCGACGCCGTGTACGACGCCTTCCCCGGCGAGGCCGCGCCCAAGCTCGCCCTCGCCATCTGCGCCGAACTGCTCGGCAACGGCGGTGACGCGGCCGAGTTCTACCGGCTGGTATGGGCCACCGACCAGGCCTACCTGAGCGCCGCCTTCGGGCTGGCCCGGGTCCGGCTGGCCGAGGACGACCGGGCCGGCGCGGTCCGCGTCCTGGAGTCCGTCCCGGCCACCTCCAGCCAGTACACCGCCGCCCGGATCGCCACCGTCCGGGCCCGGCTGCGCGAGCGGCCCGCCACCGACGAGCTGGCCGCCGACCTCGACGCGAGCTCGGCGCAGCTGACCGCGCTGCGGCTGGACGACCGGCGCCGCGAGGAGCTCTCCGTCGAGGTGCTCGGCGCGGCCCTCGGCTGGGTCGGCGCCGGGTCGGCCGGGTCCCGGCAGGCCGCCGACCTGGCGGTACTGGGACGTCCCGCACAGGAGCGGGAACTGCGCTTCGCCCTGGAACAGTCATACCGGGTACTCGCCCGGTTGGCCGACCGGGCCGAGATCAGGATCGAGATGGTGGAACGGGCCAACCGTGCCCGTCCCAGGACGTGGGTGTAGCCGATGCCGCAGCAGACCGAGTGCCCGAGCTGTTCCGAGCCGATGGACCCGGAGGACGCCTACTGCGGCTCCTGCGGGGCCGGTCGGGACGGCCGGCCCGCCCAGGGCGCGATGCCCGCGGGCTGGGCCGCCGCCCGGGGTGAGGCCGTACCGCAGCAGCGCGGGCCGGTCTGCGTGCACTGCGGGCAGCCGCAGGTCACCGCGGACGGCTACTGCGAGGGCTGCGGCGGCGCCCAGCCGCGGCCGCGCGACCACATGGAAAAGGCGCTCGCGGGCGTTGCCGGGGTCAGCGACCGCGGCGTGCGCCACCACCGCAACGAGGACAGCTTCACCATCGCCGCGAGCTCGCTGCCCGGCGGTGAGCCGGTCGTGGTCGCCGTGGTGTGCGACGGCGTCTCCTCCTCCGACCGCCCGGACGAGGCCTCGGCGACCGCCGTCGACGCCGCCTCCGAGTCCCTGCTGACCTCGCTGGAGGCCGGCCAGGAGCCGACCGGGGCGATGCGCGCGGCCATCGCCGACGCCGCCAAGGCCGTCGCCGACCTGGCGACCGACGGCTCCGGACCCGTGCGGCCCGACCTCAACGCGCCCGCCTGCACCTACGTCAGCGCGATAGCCGCGGGCGGCCGGGTCACCATCGGCTGGGTCGGCGACACCCGGGCGTACTGGATCCCGGACGACCGCGCCGCCGCCGAACCCTTCCGGCTCACCCAGGACGACTCCTGGGCGGCCCGGATGGTCGAGGCCGGGCTGATGAACGAGGCCGAGGCGTACGCCGACCCGCGCGCGCACGCGATCACCGGCTGGCTCGGCGCCGACGCCGAGGAGGTCGTCCCGCACACCCTCGACTTCACCCCGCACGTCCCCGGGGTGGTGCTGATCTGCACCGACGGCCTGTGGAACTACGCCGAGGCGGCCACCGACCTGGCGTACTACGTCCGGCCGGACGCCCGCACCGAGCCGCTCGCGACGGCGCAGACCCTGGTGAAGTTCGCGGTCGCCGCCGGCGGCCACGACAACATCACCGTCGCGGTGCTGCCGATCGACCCGCCGGTCGTGCCCGTCGAGGAGGCCGAGCAGACCCCCACGGCGTTCGACCTGCCCGTGCTGACCCCGTCCGTGCTGGCCGCGCGGCCGGCCGCTCAGGCGGCTCCCGGGGGCGGCGAGGACTACGAGGACTACGAGCCGACCCTGCCGGACATCCCGGTGATCGGCTCCCCCGCCGCCCCGCTGCCGCCGACACCGCCGGTCCCGCCCGCACCGCCGGCGGTCCCCCCGGCCGTTCCCCCGGTTGTTCCCCCGGCACCGGCTCCTCCGGCACCGCCCGCCACACCGCCCGCCGCACCGCCCGTCCCGCCGCAGCCGCCGCACCCGCCGACGGCCTGACCGGCCGTCCGCCGGACGCCCCGGCGCCACGGTCCGCCGCTCCCGAGCGCCCAGCCGACCGGGGCCGGCGGACCGCCCCACCGTCCTGATCGCATCCACCCCCTCACCCGACGGGAGCCGACCGCCCCATGGCAACACTGGCTAAGCCGAACCTGCCCAGGTTCGACGTGGAGATCTTCCAGAACGAGTACCTGGCCGACGGCGCCCGCGAGGTCAACGCCATCGTCACCGTCACCGCGACCGGCGGCGGCACCTCGGGCGGCCGCCCGCTCGGGATCACCGACGCGGGACCGGCGGGGGCCGAGGCCGCCGCGGCCGTGGTGATCCTGGTGGACTGCTCGGGATCGATGGACTACCCCAAGACCAAGATCAACGGCGCCCGGGACGCCACCGCCGCCGCCATCGACGCACTGCGCGACGGCACCGCCTTCGCCGTGGTCGCCGGCACCCACGAGGCCCGCGACATCTACCCCGGCGACGGCACCCTCGCCACCGCCTCCGCCGCCACCCGCGAGCAGGCCAAGCAATCGCTGCGCCGCCTCACCGCGGCCGGCGGCACCGCGATGGGCACCTGGCTCGCCAAGGCCGACAAGCTCTTCCTCACCCGCCGCGAGATCGCCATCCGGCACACCATCCTGCTCACCGACGGCAACAACGAGCACGAGTCGGCGGAGGACCTGGCCCGCAACATCGAGCGGGTCACCGGCCACTTCACCGCCGACTGCCGGGGCGTGGGCACCGACTGGCGGATCGACGAGCTGCGCACGATCTCCTCCGCACTGCTCGGCACCGTCGACATCGTCGCCGAACCCTCCGGCCTGGCCGAGGACTTCCGCTCGATGATGGCCGGCGCGATGGGCAAGCAGGTCGCCGACGTCGCGCTGCGGATCTGGACCCCGGCCAACGCCACGGTGAAGTTCGTCAAGCAGGTCGCCCCCGCGGTCGAGGACCTGACCGCCCGCCGCGCCGAGGCCGGGCCCCGGGCCGGCGACTACCCCACCGGCTCCTGGGGCGACGAGAGCCGCGACTACCACGTCTGCGTCGAGGTCCCGGCCGCCGCGGTCGGCAACGAGATGCTCGCCGCCCGGATCAGCCTGGTCCTTCCCCCGCAGGTCGGCGGCGGCGCCCCCGAGGTGCTCAGCCAGGGCCTGGTCAAGGCCGTGTGGACCGACGACCTGGCCTCCTCCACCCGGATCAGCCCGCAGGTCGCCCACTACACCGGGCAGGCCGAGCTCGCCTCCTCCATCCAGGCGGGCCTGGAGGCCCACCGCGCCGGGGACGTCGACACCGCCACCGCCAAGCTGGGCGCCGCCGTCCGGATCGCGCACGCGACCGGGAACGAGGGCACCTACAAGCTGCTGCAGAAGGTAGTGGACGTAGTGGACCCGAAGGAGGGTACGGTTCGGTTCCGTAAGAACGTGAGCGAGGCCGACTCGATGACCCTTGAGACCCGGTCGACCAAGACGGTACGTGTGAAGAAGTGACCGCTGAAGACGTGGCCGGGCCGGCACCCCGGCGCGACGCCGCACCGAGCCGGCCCGAAACGAGGGGGACCTGATGCCGATCTGCCCGAGGGGCCACGAGTCGCAGGCCGAGGACTGGTGCGACTTCTGCGGCTTCCCGATGACCCCGCCGGCCCCGAACCCCGGCGCTCACGGCGCCCACGGGGGCTACCCGGGCGCGCCCGGAGCCGCCACCCCCGCCCCCGCGCCCGGCGCACCCGCCGGGTACCCGGAGCACGGCGGTGCGTCCTTCGGCGCGCCACCGCCCCCTCCCCCGATGCCGCCGGGGGCCTTCCCGCAGCCGCCCGCGGCGCCGCAGGGCCTCACCGAGGGCCTGGTCGTCTGCCCGATCTGCCGCAGCCCGCAGACCGGCCGGTTCTGCGAGGAGTGCGGCTACGACTACGAGCTCTCCACGCCCTCGCGCCGCCAGGCCCCGGCCACCGGCGCACCCGCGCCCGGCCCGGCCCAGTCGCGGCCGCTGAACATCCCGGCGGCGTACGGCGGGGCCCCGCAGCAGCCGCAGTCCCCGTACGGCCAGGCTCCGCACGAGCACCAGCAGTACGGCCACGGCCAGGCTCCGCACGAGCACCAGCAGCACGAGCAGCAGCAGTACGGCCAGGCGCCGCACCAGCAGCCGGCGGCCGGCCGGCAGGCCGTCGCCCCGCCCGTCCCGCAGCAGCCGCAGGCCCCGGCGCAGCCGCACACCTACGGCTACCCGCCGGCGGAGGCCGCGTACCCCGAGTCCGCGTTCCCCGAGGCCCCGGTGCGCGAGGACTCCGGCCCGGTGTACGCCCAGCCGGCCGGTCCCGGCCCGAACAACCGCGGCGGCGACTTCGGCACCTCCTTCCACCTCGCCCCGCCGCAGCCGCAGCACCCCCAGCAGGAGGCCGCCCCGGCCGAGCCGGTGCGGACCACCTGGATCGCCGTGGTCTCGGCCGACCGGGACTACTTCACCGACATGATGGCCCGCAGCGGCCCCGAGGCGGCCGGCCTGTTCTTCCCGCCGTACTGCCCCGAGCGCCGGATCCCGCTGACCGGCCGCGGCCAGCTGCGGATCGGCCGGCGCAGCCAGCACCGGGGCACCGTGCCGGAGATCGACCTGTCCGTCCCGCCGGAGGACCCGGGCGCCTCGCACCAGCACGCGCTGCTCGCCGAACAGGCGGACGGCAGCTGGGTGCTGGTGGACCAGGACTCGACCAACGGCACCACCGTGAACGGCGGCGCGGAGGCGGTCGCCCCGCACACCGCGGTGCCGCTGAACGACGGCGACCGGATCCACGTCGGCGCCTGGACGACCATCACGGTGCACCGCGCCTGACGGAAGATCACAGCTCCGAAAACTGTCCGGAACGATTTCCTGAGGAAGCGTCACCGACAACTCCGTCCGGGCCGGGCGGAATTCAACATCCGCCCGGCCCGGTTTTGTTCCCGAATCCTCAAGGAACCCACAAATTCACCGTCCCGGGTGTGCACAGGGACACGCCGAAGCCCTAGGCTCAGGGCACATGACTGCAGCTATATCCGCCGACGGCATCCGTCAGCGGTACGGGGATGTACAGGCCGTCGACGGGGTGTCCCTCACCGTCGAGGCCGGCGAGTTCTACGGGATCCTGGGCCCCAACGGCGCCGGGAAGACCACCACCATGGAGATCCTGGAAGGCGTCCGGAAACCGGACGAGGGCCGGGTCGAGCTGCTGGGGATGGCTCCCTGGCCGCGAAATCCGAAACTGCTGCCGCGAATCGGCGTGCAGTTCCAGGCCTCCGCTTTCTTCCGGAAACTGACGGCCCGGGAGACCATCCGCACCTTCGCGTCGTTCTACGGGGTCGGTCCCAAGCGGGCCGATGCGATGCTGGAGCGGGTCGGTCTGGCCGACAAGGCCGAGACCCTGACCGACCAGATGTCCGGCGGCCAGGCCCAGCGCCTGTCGATCGCCTGCGCGCTGGCCCACGACCCGGAGCTCGTCTTCCTGGACGAGCCCACCACCGGTCTGGACCCGCAGGCCCGGCGCAACCTCTGGGACCTCCTGCGCGACATCAACGCCGAGGGCCGCACGGTCGTGCTCACCACGCACTACCTGGACGAGGCCGAGGTGCTCTGCGACCGGGTCTCGATCATGGACCACGGGAAGATCCTGCACACCGGCGCCCCGGCGGCGCTGATCCGCGAGATCGACGACACCGTCCGGATCAGCGTGGCCTCCGGCCAGCTGCCGCTCGACCGGGCCCGCGAGCTGCTCACCGCGGCCGGCGCCGACATCGCCAACCTGGAGGACGACACCGTCTCGCTCTCCGTCTCCACCCGCGTTCCGGCCCCGGTGCTCAGCGTCCTGGCCGAGCAGAGCGCGCTACGCGGCCTCGAGGTGCGCGGCGCCACCCTGGAGGACGTCTTCCTCCAGCTGACCGGACGGGAGTTCCGCGCATGACCGCCTCTACCTCCACCGAGCCGAAGGTGCCCGCCCAGCGGGGCGGTTCGGCCGGCGCCGCCGACGGGCGGGAGCGGGTCAGCGCGTTCTGGAGCCTGTCCCGCGCGATGCTGCTCGGCATGAAGCGCGACCGCACCGCGACGTTCTTCATCCTGCTCTTCCCGCTGGTGTTCCTGGTCTTCTTCGGCACCGTGACCAAGGGCTCCGGCAGCCCGCACGCCAAGGTGGCGCAGGTCGGCGCGGTGAAGCTGTTCGACTCGATCCAGGGCGACGCGCGCAGCGGCCTGAACGATGTCCTCACGATCACCAGGACCGACGACGAGTCGGCCACGCTGGAGAAGGTCCGCAAGGGCGACTTCGACGCGATGATCACGCAGGGCCCGGACGGCAAGGTCGAGCTGCGCTACAGCGCCGCCGACACGGTCCGCGCCGGCGCGCTCCAGGGCATCCTCAACTCGGTGGTCCAGAGCGCCAACCAGGCCGCCACCGGACAGCCCCCGGCCTACGTGCTGGACGCCCAGCAGGTCGAGGACAAGTCGCTCAAGCCGATCCAGTTCCTCACCCCCGGCCTGCTCGGCTGGGCCATCGCCACCGGCGCGGTGTTCGGCGCCGCGCTGACGCTGGTCAACTGGCGCAAGACCAAGGTGCTGCGGCGGCTGCGGCTGGCCCCGATCAGCGCGGGCACGGTGGTCAGCTCCCGGGTCGTGGTCTCGCTGCTGACCGCGCTCCTGCAGAGCACCGTCTTCCTGGTCGTCGCCACGAGCTTCTTCGGACTCAAGCTCACCGGCGACTGGTGGCTGATCATCCCGCTGGTGGTGTGCGCGACGCTCGCCTTCATGTCGATCGGCCTGCTGGCCGGCTCGGTCGCCAAGACCGAGGAGGCCGCCAACGGCATCTCGCAGGTCATCGTGCTGCCGATGTCCTTCCTGTCCGGCTCGTTCTTCCCGCTGGACGGCGCCCCGGGCTGGCTGCAGACCATCTCCAAGGTCATGCCGCTGCACTACCTGGTGAGCGCCGCCCAGTCGGTGCTGACCCGCGGCGGCGGCGTCATGGACGCCCTGCCCACCATGGGCGGCCTGCTGCTCTTCGCGGCGGTGCTGACCGGCATCGCCTGGAAGCTGTTCAAGTGGGAAGACGCCTGACCGGCCTGACCGTTCCACCGGCCTGACCGTTCCACCGGCCTGACCGCTTAGCGCTGATGCCTGACCCCGACGGGGTCGTACGCCCCTGGACCCCCGCCTTTGGTCCTGGTGTACGACCCCGTCGGCGTCTGCGACCATGGTCGGGTGAGAGAGATCCGGCAGGGCACGTTGAGCGAGGAGACCTTCTACGACCAGGTCGGCGGTGAGCCGACCTTCCGACGCCTGGCCCACCGGTTCTACGAGGGCATCGCCGAGGACGAACTGCTGCGGCCGATGTACCCCGAGGGCGACCTCGGCCCGGCCGAGGAGCGCATGGCGCTGTTCCTGATGCAGTACTGGGGCGGCCCGCGCACCTACAGCGACCGGCGCGGCCACCCGCGGCTGCGGATGCGGCACGCGCCGTTCAAGGTCGACCGCGCGGCCCACGACGCCTGGCTGAGGCACATGCGGGCGGCCGTCGACAGCCTGGAACTGGCCGCCGACCAGGAGCGGCAGCTGCTGGACTACCTGACCTACGCCGCCGCCTCGATGATCAACACCGAGGGCTGAGCCGCCCGTTACGCCCGCCCGGGCCCGGCTAGACCAGCGCGCTGAGCCCGAGACCCGCGCCCGGCGCGGCCACGGTGCGCACCGCCACCGAGCCCGCCGGGGCGCTCAGCCGCAGCCAGCCGCCCGCCCGGTGCACGGACAGCGGGGCGCCGGGCTTCAGGAAGCCCATCACGTACGCGGCGTGCACCGCCCGCAGCGGCAGCTCCGGCAGCGCGGACACCGGACGGGACCAGATCTCGTCGGCCAGCGCGTCCAGCACCGTACGGGTCCGGTGGTGCGCCGGCACGGCCTCGCTGCGCTCGCGGAACTCGCGCACCCCGGCCATGAGTTCGGGGTACACCTCGGCCGCCGGCGGAGACCCGGCCGGCCGCCAGCCGGTGCGCGGCGGCAGCAGCCCGGCCCAGGCCGGGCCGGTCACCGGCGCGGGCAGCGCGACGGCGCCCTCCTCGGCGTCCACGCCGTCCAGCAGTTGGCCCGCCGAGACCGTCAGGTCCACCGGCTCGTCGAGGCGGTCCAGCCGCGCGGTCCGGATCGCCAGCGCGCCCGAACCGCCCAGCGGCAGCCGTCCGAAGACCGCCAGCACGCCGTCCTCGGCGGCCGGCTCCACCGCCTGCAGGCGGACGGCCGCCGCCTTGTCGAAGCGCAGCAGGCGCAGCAGGAAGGCGGAGAGGTCGGCGGCCTCCCCGGCGTCGGTCAGGGCGAGACGGGCGGTGACGGTCAACGCAGCTCAGCTCGAATCATCACGTGGCGGTCAGACCGCGGCGGGCACGGGCTCGTCCATGAAGCGGCCGAGGAACTCCCGCTCCACCGGCGAGATCCGGCGCGGCCGGCCCTCGGCCAGGTCGTAGGGGACGACCACGGTGGACGCCCGGACGTACACGATGTCGGTGCCGTCCTCGGCGACGTCCTTGACCTCGTACGAGACGGTCAGCGAGGCGCCGCCGATCTTCGTCACCCAGGTCTCGATGGTGACCGGCTCCGGCCGGTGCACCAGCGGGCGCTTGTAGTCGATCTCGTGGCGCGCCACCACCGAACCGCCCGCGAACTCCCCGGCGCCGGCCGCGGCGGCCTGGGTGAACATGAAGTCGATCCGGGCCTCCTCCAGGTAGCGCAGGAAGACCACGTTGTTGACGTGCCCGAAGGCGTCCATGTCGGACCAACGCAGCGGGCAGGCGTAGATGTGGCGAGCCACGGGTGTTCTCCTCGGTTCCGGTCGCCCGCCGCCGCCGTCGCCTCGAGGGCGCGGGGGGGGGGCGCCGGGCCGCGGCCCGGCAGGCCGCCCCGGAGGGCAGTCTGCCGGGCCGTTGTGACGGCTGGGTGTCAGCCTCGGGTCAGCTTCTTGTACGTGGCCCGGTGCGGACGGGCGGCGTCGGCGCCGAGCCGCTCGATCTTGTTCTTCTCGTAGGACTCGAAGTTGCCCTCGAACCAGAACCACTTGCTCTCGCCCTCGTAGGCGAGGATGTGGGTGGCCACTCGGTCCAGGAACCAACGGTCGTGGGAGATGACCACGGCGCAGCCGGGGAACTCCAGCAGGGCGTTCTCCAGCGAGGAGAGCGTCTCGACGTCGAGGTCGTTGGTGGGCTCGTCGAGGAGCAGCAGGTTGCCGCCCTGCTTGAGGGTGAGCGCCAGGTTCAGGCGGTTGCGCTCACCACCGGAGAGCACGCCGGCCGGCTTCTGCTGGTCCGGGCCCTTGAAGCCGAAGGCCGACACGTAGGCGCGGGACGGCATCTCGACCTGGCCGACGTTGATCCAGTCCAGACCGTCGGAGACGACCTCCCAGAGGGTCTTCTTCGGGTCGATGTTGGCGCGGCTCTGGTCGACGTAGCTGATCTTGACGGTCTCGCCGACCTTGACCGTGCCGCTGTCCGGGGTCTCCAGGTCCTGGAGCATCTTGAACAGGGTGGTCTTGCCGGCGCCGTTCGGGCCGATGATGCCGACGATGCCGTTGCGCGGCAGCGTGAAGCTCAGGTCGTCGATCAGGATCTTCTCGCCGAAGGCCTTGTTGAGGTTCTCGACCTCGATGACGACGCTGCCCAGACGCGGGCCCGGCGGGATCTGGATCTCCTCGAAGTCCAGCTTCCGCATCTTGTCCGCCTCGGCCGCCATCTCCTCGTAGCGGGCCAGACGGGCCTTGGACTTCGCCTGGCGACCCTTGGCGTTGGAGCGGACCCAGTCCAGCTCCTCCTTGAGGCGCTTGGCGCGCTTCGCGTCCTTCTGGCCCTCGACCTTCAGACGCGACTGCTTGGTCTCCAGGTACGTGGAGTAGTTGCCCTCGTACGGGTAGGCGCGGCCGCGGTCGAGCTCCAGGATCCACTCGGCGACGTTGTCCAGGAAGTACCGGTCGTGGGTGACCGCGACGACGGTGCCCTTGTACTTCTCCAGGTGCTGCTCCAGCCAGTTCACCGACTCGGCGTCCAGGTGGTTGGTGGGCTCGTCGAGCAGCAGCAGGTCGGGGGCCTCCAGCAGCAGCTTGCAGAGCGCGACGCGGCGCTTCTCGCCACCGGAGAGCTTGGTGACCGGCCAGTCGCCGGGCGGGCAGCCCAGGGCGTCCATGGCCTGCTCCAGCTGGGCGTCCAGGTCCCAGGCCTCGGCGTGGTCCAGCTCCTCCTGGAGCTTGCCCATCTCGTCCAGCAGGGCGTCCGAGTAGTCGGTCGCCATCAGCTCGGCGATCTCGTTGAAGCGGTCGAGCTTCCCCTTGATCTCCTTGACGCCGTCCTGGACGTTCTCCAGCACGTTCTTGGACTCGTCCAGCGGCGGCTCCTGGAGCAGCATGCCGACGGTGAACCCAGGCGAGAGGAAGGCGTCGCCGTTGGAGGGGTGCTCCAGGCCGGCCATCATCTTCAGCACGGTGGACTTACCGGCGCCGTTGGGGCCCACGACGCCGATCTTCGCTCCGGGGAGGAAGCTGAGCGTCACGTCGTCAAGGATGACCTTGTCTCCGTGAGCCTTGCGCACCTTGCGCATCGTGTAGATGTATTCCGCCACGTGAGATCGCTCCGGCGTCGTCGGGAGTATTCGGCTTGCAGCGTTCCATTGTGCCGCACCCGGCCGCGAGCCCCGAACCGCCGGGGTGCCCCTCCGGGGTATCCCGGCCGTGCCCCGCACGCGCCCTCCGCCCCTGCGTCGGCCCCCCACGGGGCGTCCCCGCCCGCCGACCTCCGCTTCCCTCCGCGCGCGACGCAAAAGCCCGGCCCCCCGCAGCAACTGCGGGGGGCCGGGCTCGGCTCTGCGTCAGGGCCTCAGGAGGTCAGTGCCTCGGGGCCCGCGGAACCGGTCAGGCGGTGGTGCGACCGTGGCGGCCGCGGCGGCGCAGGACGAAGACGGCGGCGCCACCGGCCACGACCAGGCCACCGGCGACGGCGGCGAGGATCGGGGTCGAGTCATTGGCACCGGTCTGGGCCAGGCCACCGGTGCCCGGGGTGGTGCTGGTGGGCGCCGGGGAGGGGTGGCCGGCGCCGGTGCTCGGGGTGCCCGAGGGGGTGCCGGTCGGGGTGCCGTTCGGGGCCGGGGTGGACGGACCGGAGGTCGGCGTGGTGCCGCCGGTGCCGGTCTTGCAGTCCAGGACGCCCTCGAAGTCGCGGGTGTAGCCGTTCGGGCCGGAGACGGTGATCTTGTAACCGGTCTTCTCGGCGACCTGGACGAGCACGCTCTCGGTCTTGCCCGGCTGGACGGTCAGCTGCTGCTTGCCGACCGTGACGGTGCCGGCCTCGTCGCCACCGTTGGTGACGGCGACGCGCACGCCGCCGCTGGCGCACTCGACCTTGGCGGTACTGTCGATCAGCGCGCCCTTGCCCTGCTTCCAGGTGGCCTTGGCCGCGTCGGCGACGCTGAGCTTGCTGGAGCCGGCCAGGATCATGGTCTGGCTGTGGTCCTCACGGGTGTAGCCCTTGCTGAGGAAGACACGGCCGCTGGGCACCACGGTGGAGGCGCTGGCGTTCACGGTGACCGAGCCGTCCGGGGTGCCGGCCGGCACGTCCAGGAACAGCTGGGTGTCCTTGGCGATCGGACCGGCGATCGAGCCGCCGACCGGCTTGCTGTCCTTGTCCAGCAGCTTGACCTTGTCGGCGGAGTCACCGCTGACAGCCAGCTTCACCTCGGAGGCGCTGGAGTTGAGGGTGAACGGGCCGAGCTTGGCGCCGGACTTGCCGGAGACCGAGTCCGGGCTGAGGCTCA
Organism: Kitasatospora sp. NPDC051164; assembly: GCF_044455625.1. Classification (NCBI taxonomy): domain Bacteria; kingdom Bacillati; phylum Actinomycetota; class Actinomycetes; order Kitasatosporales; family Streptomycetaceae; genus Kitasatospora; species Kitasatospora sp. NPDC051164. The sequence continues at coordinate 202,535 of NZ_JBITFB010000017.1, forward strand.
GCGAGGGCTTGGGCTCGGCGGCGATGCCCTTGTTGGCGGCACCGGTCAGGTAGTCGCGGAGCTTCTTCGCGTCGGCGCTGTGCGGGACGGCGTTCTTGTTGTCCGAGTACTTCCAGATCGCGGCCTGGGTGCCCGCGGCGGCGTCCTCGGCGGTCAGGCTGCCCGTGCCGGCGGCCTTGGCGAGCGCCGTGAGGTCCTTGACCTGCGGGTAGGAGTTCTCCAGGATCCAGCGGATCTTGGAGGCCGCCTCGACCTTGTTCTTGTCGCCGAGGGAGCTGGAGGCCCAGTCGGACTCCTGGTACTGGATCTTCTTCCGGATGTCGACCGGGAAGCCGAAGTCGATGCAGTAGGTCTGCAGCTCACCGTCGGCGGTCTTGAGGGTGAACAGGCCGCCGTCGACGGTGCCCTCGCCCTCGACGTCGATCTTCTCGCCGAGCATCGTGGGCTGCACCACAGCGGTCACACCCGAACCCGGGGTGTCCGCCGCGACCGCCGCACCGGCCGCGAACAGTCCTCCGCTCACCGCCAGTCCGGTCGTGAGCATGACAGTGGTTATCCGGGACAGACTCCGCCCCTGCCTCTGGAACATCTGGGATCCCTCCGGGCCGAGCCGCACCGATGGGGCGGTCCGCCGACTTGCCGTGCCGCGCGTGCCCCCTGGAGGCACTGCTGCGGGTATGAACCAGACGAATCCTATTGACCCCCACGAGCCCCGAAACCCCCATGCGAAATCAGGACGATTCCGTATCTGGATCGTTATCAACCCCCTCAGGTTTCACACAAGCTGACGGTCGGCCGGAAACTCGCCGCCACTTTCCGTTATCCGGTCGGGATTGCACGTGCGGGTACAACGGCCTTCTCGATCAACATATTTGTCGACAGGGAAGGTCACCGACCGGTCAGTTCAATGCATCCGGCCCGTCACCTCCCCGCCCCCTCTCGGACACCTCGACCTGTCCTCCCGTCACCGGCCGCGCGCCCGGCGGCAACGCCCGCGGACCGGGCGCCGGGGCCACCGCGGCCGCCCTGCGGGCCTCCAGTGCGCTCACGATCCACTCCGGCACCACCTCGCCCCCGGACTGCGCCCCGGCCGGCCCCGCGCCGCCCGGCGACTGCCCGCGCACCCCTGCCGCCCAACGGAACGCCGAGGTACCGCGGGTGAGATCGTGTCCGACCGATCGGGCGTCGATCTCCGCCCGACTGCGCCGCGCCTCCCCCTCCCTCCACTCCCGCACCCGCAGCCGGCCGCTCACCAGCACCGGATCGCCCTTGGCCAGCGAGCCGATCAGGTTCACCGCCAGCGCCCGCCAGGCCGTCACCGTCACCCACTGCGTCTCGCCGTCCACCCAGCACTCGCGCTGCCGGTCGTACCGCCGCTCGGTGCAGCCGAGCCGGAAGCTGGCCGTCGGCACCCCGCCGGCGCTTTCCCCGTAGGTCACCTCCGTGGCGACATTGCCGAGCACCGTCACATGCGACTCGTTCACAGCACACTCCGTTCCCGCCGATGCACCGTACGGAATCGACCGGTGCGCCTTGAGCGTGCACTTCGGGAGAAATCCCGGCCAGCGACTTACGAAATCCTGTGGATAACTCGGCCTCCTGGAACAGTTGTCACTCGCAGGGGTGAATTTCAGCCTTCCCGGAAGCGCTTCGCCCCCGACTCTTCGCGGCCATGACAACAAACCCGCTGGCCGCCGCCCCGGGAGCCGTGCACCGGAACACCCGCCGGGGACCGTCCGCGCACGTCATCCGACCGACACAACCGCGATTACCGCCCCCACCCGCACCGTCGGCGACACATTCTCCGTGTCGAATCCATAACGGGTGAGGAGGCAGCCCCGTAACGACTGCACAACGTCCGGCGCGGAACACTCCCAGACCGCTGCACGCACGGCCTTCACCTGCGATTATCGGACCGCTCCACCGAACCGACACACCAACGACGGTGTCGTCACACTCGGGCGAGGAACTGGACACCCTTATCCTGTCCCCGACAGGACGAGGGCCCGCCAACCCCCACCCCCACCCTCCGGCACGGGGCGGACCGCGCGCGCCCCGGCGCTCGTCGCCCGATCCCGGCCACGGTCACGCCCACCCGGGCGCCGCCCGTCCCGCCCCCATAGCTCAGCGGATAGAGCACCCGCCTTCTAAGCGGTAGGTCGCAGGTTCGAATCCTGCTGGGGGCACCATCCCGCAATTCCCGCAGGCCACCGGCGCCAATCGCGACTACGCGTAGCCGGGCGGACTCCCCCGGCAATGCCGGGCACCCACCGCACATAAGCCGTGACAATGCGTGTCGTGCCCGCCGCGAAAACCACCGCCGGCCAATGCCGTCGGTTCCGGGAATCACGCGGCGGGAATGGCGCGGTTCGGACATTCCCGCCAGGCTCCGCGAACGGCGGAAATCCCGGGCGAATCCCCCACCCGGGAACATTCCGGCAGCCTTCCGGCGGCCTTCCGGCAGCCGGTCAATCCGCCGGTCGGCCCGCCGCCCCGGCCAGATGGGCGTCCAGCAGGGCGATCTGCCGTTCCGGCGGGAACTCCTCCGGGGCGAACAGCGCCTGCACCACCAGCCCGAGCGCGAAGGCCTGCGCCCCTGCGGCGACTTCAGCCGGGTCGGCCTGCGCCGGGAGCTCCCCGAGCCGCTGGGCGTCCGCGACGAGCTCGGTGAGCGCCACCCGCGAGCGGGCGTAGCGGCCCGCGTGCGCGGCCGCCAGCTCCGGATCGGCCAGGGCGTGGTCCCAGGAGCCGACCCAGATCCGGTTGCCGGCCGACGCCTCCGCGTCCAGCGGCAGGACGTCGAGCAGCGCCGCCCGCAGCCGGGACAGTCCGGCGGGCGGCGGCGGGCTGCCGTCGGCGGGCGCGGTGCGCCGGGGCCGTTCGCCCGAGCGCCGGTCCAGTTCCTCCAGGGCGTGGCTCAGCAGTGCCCGCTTGTTCGGGAAGTAGTGCGTCAACAGTCCGGTGGAGGCACCCAGTTCGGCGGCCACGGCGCGCAGGGTCAGCCCCTCGAAGCCCCGGGTGGAGAGGACCCGCCACACCCCCTCGGACACGTCCGAGCGGCGGGCGTCATGGTCTCCACGGGCCGGCGTCATGGGGGCTATCGTACATACCAAACGTTTGTTATGAATGATTCCGACCAGTCCGCGCCCCACCCGCGAGAGGCCCGCCCGTGTTTGCCGTACCGCTCACCGACCACGCCGAACTGCGCCCGCTGGAGCCGTGGCAGGCCCCCGAGTTCCTGGCCCACATCGACCGGGCCCGCGCCCACAGCGACCCGTGGATCCCGTGGGCCACCTTCTCCACCGACCTGGACTCGGCCCGCGCCACCCTGCAGCGCTACGCCGACGGCCAGGCCGCCGACCAGAAGCGGATCTACGGCATCTGGCTGGACGGCACGCTGGTCGGCGGCGTGATGTTCGTGGGCTTCGACACCAAGTCCGGCGTCTGCGAGATCGGCGCCTGGACCGAACCGGCCGGCGAGGGCCGCGGGCTGATCACCGCCGCCGTCCGGCAGCTCCTCGACTACGCCTTCGTCACCCGCGGCCTGCACCGGGCCGAGTGGTGGTGCACCTCCGTCAACGCCCGCAGCCGCGCCGTCGCCGAGCGGGTCGGCATGCGGCGGGACGGCGTGCTGCGCGAGTGGTACCTGCACAACGGGGTCCGCCTCGACAAGGAGATCTGGGCGATCCTGGCCTCCGAGTGGGCCGCCCGGACCTGAGGCCGGAAAGCCCAGGGCCCGGTGGACTCCCCGCAGTCCACCGGGCCCCGCCCCGTCCGAGCGGCCGCTCGGGCGCCTCAGGCCGCGAGCACCGGCCGCGCCTCCTCCGCCCCGGCGCCCGTGCTCCCGGCGCCCTCGGCCTCGCCCTGCGTCGGCCGCAGCCGCAGCGCGAGCAGCAGCGCCAGCGCCAGCACCCCGCCCGCCGACAGGAACACCACGTCCACGGCGTCGGTGAAGCTGCGCACCGCGTGCTCGTGCGCCGTGCCGGCGAGCGTACGGACCGCGCCGAGCGTCCGTCCGGGCTCGCCCGTCTCGTAGGCCCGGGCCAGCACGGTGCCGAACAGCGCCGCGCCGAGCGCGCTGCCGAGGGTCTGGAAGAAGCGCACCCCGGTGGTCGCGACACCGAGCTGGTGCCGGGGCACGGCCTCCTGCACCACCGTGATCAGCTGGCCGATCAGCTGGCCCAGCCCGCAGCCCAGCAGGGCGAGTTCGGCCGGCACCGCCCAGAGCCCGGTGTCCGGCCCGCTGAGGCCGAGCAGGCCCAGGGCGAGCGCCGCGCAGCCCGCACCGGCCACCAGGAAGGTCCGCGTCGAGTGGCCGCGGGCGGTCAGCCTGCCGACCAGCAGGCCGACCGCGGTCATGCCGGCGGCCATCGGGATCAGGTAGAGGCTGGCCGAGGTCGGGGCGACGTCGCGGGCGATCTGCAGGTAGAGCATCACGTAGACGATCGAGCCGGTCATGGCGACGCCGACCAGGCCCTGGATGCCGAAGCCGAGCCGCACCGCGCGGATCCGGAACAGTGACAGCGGCAGGATCGGCTCGGCGGCGGTGGCCTGGCGCCACAGGAAGAGTCCCAGCGCGGCCAGGACGGCGGCGCAGAGCCCGAGGATCACCGGGGAGTTCCAGGCGTGGTCCTTGCCACCCCACTCGGTGATCAGCAGCAGCCCGATGGCGAAGGCGGCGGCCAGGGCCGCGCCGAGGAAGTCCAGGCTCCGGCGGCCCGCGGCCGGCGGCAGCTTGACGGCCAGGGCGATGCCGGCCAGGGCGAGCAGGCCGAGCGGCAGGTTGATGTAGAAGATCCAGCGCCAGCCCAGGTGGTCGGTGAACAGCGCCCCGATCAGCGGGCCGACCGCCATGCCCAGGCCCGCGACGATCCCGCCCATCGCGCCGCCCTTGCCGCTGCGTCCGGCCGGCTCCTTGAGGTGGGCGATGACCACCATGGTGACGCTCATCAGCCCGCCGCCGCCGATGCCCTGGACGGCCCGGAAGGCGATCAGCTGGCCCATCGACTGCGCGGCCCCGCACAGCCCGGAGCCGAGCAGGAAGGTGCCGAGGGCGCCGATCAGCACCCGCTTGGCGCCGTACAGGTCGCAGAGCTTGCCGTACAGCGGCAGCAGTGCGGTGGCGGCGAGCGAGAACGCGCTGATCAGCCAGGGCAGCCGGTCGACGCCGTGCACGGGGTCGAGGTCGCGGACGATCGGCACGGTAGCCGCCGACACGATGTTCATGTCGAGCACGGCCAGCACGATCGTGACCAAGCAGAGCAGCATGGCCAGCCTTTGCCGGGCCGGTGTCATCGGGGCGGGTGCGGTCAAGGCGGCGGATGCCATAGGGAAGTCCCCCCAGCGTCAGTGGAATTGGCCCGGACGGATGCGGTCAGGCGGGCTCGCCCTCACCATGGCAGGATTTTTATACCCGGTCAACACTTAATCCCGGCATATCTTTCAGCCTGGTCAACCTTTGATCCTGGTACAGTTCCCCCATGGAGACGCGCACCGGCACGGACGTCGGCCTCGACCTCGACCTCGACGCACTCCCCCTGCGCGAGCGGAAGAAGATCCGGACCGCCCGGCGGATCTGGCGCACCGCCGTCACACTGTTCGCCGAACGGGGCTTCGACCAGGTCTCGGTGGCCGAGATCGCGGCCGCCTCCGAGGTCTCCAAGATGACCGTCTTCAACTACTTCCCGTCCAAGGAAGACCTGGTCCTGGGCCCGATGGAGCACCACCTCGACGAGCCGGCCCGGGTGGTGCGCGAACGCGCCGCGGGCACCTCGGCGGTGGCGGCGCTGCGCGAACAGTTCCTGTCGGCGCTCGCGGTGTTCGACCCGGCGACCGGCCTGAGCGACCAACAGGTCGTGCTCGACGTGGTCCGGCTGATCCACCGCACCCCGGCCCTGCTGATGCGCACCACCGCCGGCTTCGACCACCAGGCACAGGCCCTGCTGGCCGCCGAGCTGCTCGCCCAGGACCCGGCCCACGACGAGCTGACCGCCCAGCTCGCCGCCGCCCAGCTGATGGCCGCCCGGCTCACCCTGACCGGCCGCAACCAGCGCCGGATGCTGACCGGCGAACGCGCCGAGGACGCCCTGCCCGCCGCGCTCGACGCGGCCCGCCGCGCCTTCGCCCTGGTCGAACGGGGCCTCGGGGACTACTGCGCCGGTACCGCCTGACAGAGTGGGCGCACCACGACCGACCGGAGGTGCGCATGGACCAGCCGCTGCTCACGCGGGACCGCTCCGCCCTGCCCGCCCAGGCCGAGGGCCTCAACGCGTACGTCGGCGAGGACGGCGTCGCGGTGCTGGAGTTCGCCCGCCCGCACCGCCGCAACGCGGTGACCCTGGCGATCTGGGCGGCCCTGCCCAAGGTGCTGGAACAGCTCGCCGGGCACGAGGGCGTGCGCGCCCTGCTGCTCACCGGCGCCGGCAACACCTTCAGCGCGGGCGCCGACATCGGCGAACTCGCCGAGGTGTACGGCGATCCGGAGCGCGCGGACGCCTACCACGCGGTCAACGTCGCCGCCGAGGAGGCGCTGGCGGCCTTCCCCCACCCGACGATCGCCGTGGTGCACGGCGCCTGCGTGGGCGGCGGCTGCCAGCTGGCCGTCGCCTGCGACCTGCGCTTCGTCGCCGAGGACGCCCGGCTGGGGATCACCCCGGCCAAGCTCGGCGTGGTCTACCCGGCGGTGCCGACCCTGCGGCTGGCCCGGCTCGTCGGCCCGGCCCGCGCCAAGTACCTGCTGTTCTCCGGCGAGTTGGTGCCGGGCCGGGACGCACTGCCGCTGGGCCTCGCCGAACGCGTCCTGCCGGACGCCGAACTCGACGCCGCCGCACTGGACTTCGCCCATGTGCTGACCCGCCGCTCGCCGCAGACCATCGGCGCCGTGAAGGCCGCCCTGGCCGTCCCGCCGGAGCAGGCGGCCGAGGCGCTGGCCCCCTGGGAGCGCCGCTCCCGCGAGGCCTCGGACGTGCACGAGGGCCTCGCCGCCTTCCTGGAGGGCCGCCCGGCCCGCTTCTGAGCCGGCCCTGCGGCGGGTGCGGCAGTCGGCCCGGCGGCGGGTGCGGCAGCGAGACACATACGATCATCCGGCCGGCACCGCCGACCGGCGGCCCGTCCCGCCCCCTTCACCACCGGAGCAGCACCCCGATGACCACCGAGGCCACGGCCGCCACCACGAGCCGGACGACCTGGGCCCGCCGGATCACCGACGGCGTCGAGCCGAAGAACGTGATCATCGCGGTGCTGCCGCTGATGGGCGGCCTGCGCCACGGCTGGCCGGGCCTCGGCTGGGCGGCCTTCGCCGCCCTGTTCGCGGCCGTCATCCCGACCCTGTTCATCCGACGCGGCATCCGCAAGGGCACCGTGGAGGACCGCCACGTCGGTCACCGGCAGCGCCGGCTGACCGTCCTCCCGTTCATCATGGGCTCCGTGCTGACCAGCTTCGCGGTGATGATCCGGCTGGACGCCCCGTCCGACCTGACCGCGATGGTGCTGGCGATGTTCGCCTCGCTGATCCCGATCCTGGTGATCACCGTCTGGTGGAAGGTCTCCGTGCACACCGCCGTCCTCAGCGGCGCGGTGGTCTGCCTCGGCATCGCGCTCGGCCCGCTCTGGCTGCTGCTCTACCCACTGGTCGCGGTGGTCGGCTGGTCGCGGGTGGTGCTGCGGGACCACACCACCGCGCAGACCGTCGTCGGCGCGGTGGTGGGCGCCTTGACCGCCGGGCTCACCTTCTGGCTCGCCCGGTAGTCCCGGCCGTTCGGCACGGCCGTCAGGCACGGCCGCTCAGCGGATCAGCGGAGATCAGTGGCTCAGCGGATCGGCATCCCCGAGATCGCCCGGGCGATCACCAGCCGCTGGATCTCGCTGGTCCCCTCGAAGATCGAGTAGATCGCGCTGTCCCGGTGCATCCGCTCCACCGGGTACTCCCGGGTGAAGCCGTTGCCGCCGAGGATCTGCATCGCCTGCGCCGTGACGTACTTGGCCGTCTCGCCCGCGTACAGCTTGGACATCGAGCCCTCGGCCGCGGTGAACGGCTGGTTGGTGACCGCCATCCAGGACGCCCGCCACACCAGCAGCCGGGCCGCGTCGATCCGGGTCTTCATGTCGGCGAGCTGGAAGGCCACACCCTGGTTGTCGATGATCGGGCGGCCGAACTGCTCCCGCGTCTTCGCGTAGTCCAGCGCCACCTCGTACGCGGCCCGGGCGATGCCGATCGCCTGCGCGCCGACCGCCGGGCGGGAGGCCTCGAAGGTGGCCATCGCCGCGTTGCCCCGGCCGCCCGGGCGCTTGACGCCCTCGCGGGCCCGGGCCAGCCGCTCGTCCAGCTTCTCCTTGCCGCCGAGCAGGCAGCTGCCGGGCACCCGGACACCATCCAGCACCACCTCGGCGGTGTGCGAGGCCCGGATGCCGTGCTTCTTGAACTTCTGGCCCTGGCTCAGCCCGGGCGTGCCCGGCGGGACGACGAAGGAGGCCTGCCCCTTGGCGCCGAGCTCCGGGTCGACGGTGGCGACCACGACGTGGACGGCGGCGATCCCGCCGTTGGTGGCCCAGGTCTTGGTGCCGTTGAGCACCCACTCGTCCTTGGCCTGGTCGTACACCGCCCGGGTGCGCAGCGCGGAGACGTCGGAGCCGGCGTCCGGCTCGGAGGAGCAGAAGGCGGCCACCTTGAGGTCGTCCGGGGTGCCGAACATCTGCGGGGTCCAGGTGCCGATCTGCTCGTCGGTGCCGTTGGCCAGCACCGCGACGGCGGCCAGCGTGGTGCCGACGATGGACAGCCCGAGGCCCGCGTCGCCCCAGAACAGCTCCTCCATGGCGATCGGGATGCCGACGCCGGAGGGGTCGAAGTACTGCTGGGCGTAGAAGTCCAGCGAGTAGATGCCCAGCTTGGCGGCCTCCTGGATGATCGGCCAGGGGGTCTCCTCGCGCTCGTCCCACTCAGCCGCGGCCGGGCGCATCACGTCGGCGGCGAAGCCGTGCAGCCAGTCGCGTACGGCGAGCTGGTCCGCGCCCGGGTCCAGCGAGAACGTGCTGCTCATGGGTACTTGCCTCCGAAGACGTGTGCGGCCGACCGGGGTGTTACCTCGGGTAACATCGTCGGAGTCTGCTACTGATTGGTAACCGGTGTCAACGCCCGTACCCGGGGTCAACACCCCTGACCGGTGCCGATGCCGAGTCAGCCCCCCAACTCCGAGGAGCAGCGCATGTCCCGAGAGCCCCGCCGCGAGCAGCTGCTCAACGCCGCCGACCGGGTCATCCAGCGCGAGGGACCGGGCGCCAGCATGAACACCATCGCCGCCGAGGCCGGCATCACCAAGCCGATCCTCTACCGACACTTCGGCGACCGGAACGGCCTGATCAGAGCCCTCACCGAGCGCCACACCGGCGGTCTGCTGGCCGCCGTCCGGGCCGCCCTCGCCGAGCCGCTGGAGCGCCGCGACCGGGTCGAGCACGTGCTGGACACCTACCTCGCCGGGATCGAGGCCCGCCCCCAGGTCTACCGGCTGCTCACCCACCCCGAGCCGGGCGACCCGAGCGGCGCCGGCAACGCGCTCGCCCCCGCGCTCAGGCAGATCGCCGAGGAGATCACCCGGGCCGTGCAGAGCCAGGTCGACCTCGGCGCCGACCGCGACCTGCTCGCCGAGGCCTGGGGCCGGGGCATCACCGGCATGGTGCTGGCCGCCGGGGACTGGTGGCTGGAGACCAAGCCCTGCTCGCGCACCCGGATGGTGCAGGCACTGGCCGATCTGCTCTGGGGCCGTCTGGCCGCCGCCGCCGCCCTGCCGACCGCCGCCCTGCCGACCGCCCTCGTCGAGCCGGCGGCCCCGGCGGCCGACTGAACTCCCGCCGGCCGAAGGCCCCCGAGCTCTCCTCCGGCCGAACGGCCGCTGCGCGCACGACCCTTGTGCGGCGGGCGGCACCAGGGGCATCATCGGGCCCCCACCCCCCGCCGTGCGAGGTCCCCGATGCGCCTGCGCCGCACCGCCGTCGCCCTGCTGCTCGCCGTCACCGCCGCCCTGAACGCCGCCCCTGCCCAGGGCGCCCCGGAACAGGGCGCCGCGGATTACGGCGCCCCGGATTACGGCGCTCCGGCGGCACGCTTCCCCACCGGCACGGCCACCGGCCCGGACGGCCGCACCGCCCTCACCGACGCCCGGGGCCGCCGGCTCCAGCTGCGCGGCTTCAACCTCGACAAGTACGCCGAGGCCACCGAGGCCGACCTCGAAGCCGTCGCCGCCCAGGGCTTCACGCTCGTCCGGCTGCCGGTCTCCTGGACCAGGCTGGAGCCCCGGCGCGGCACGCTCGACCCCACCGAACTGGACCGCCTGCAGCAACTCCTCAGCCGAGCCGACCGCCTGGGTCTGCTCGTCCTGATCGACTTCCACCAGGACGTCTACGGACCGGAGTTCGGCGGCGGCACCAACGGCATCCCGGTCTGGGCCACCCGGGACGACGGCCTGCCCTTCACCCCGGACCCGGACGACTGGTTCGCCGGCTACTTCCAGCCCGCCGTCCAGGCCGCCTTCCGCCACCTCTACGACGACCCCGACCTGCGTGCCTGGCAGGCCGACTTCTACACCCGGCTCGCCCGCGAACTGCGCGGCCACCGCTCGCTGTTGGGCTACGACCTGTTCAACGAGCCGTTCGGCCCGGTGGACGGCGACCCGACCGACCCGGCGGTGCTGGCCGCCGCCTCCGCCGCCCTGGAACAGGGGCGGCTCGCCGACATGTACCGCCGCCTGATCGCCGCCGTGCGCCGGGCCGACACCCGCGCCTGGCTGTTCGTGGAGCCGACGGTCCTGGTCGGCCAGGGCGTGCCGACGCGACTGCCCGGCTTCACCGACCCGCGCCCCGGCGCACCCCGGCTCGGCTACGCGCCGCACTTCTACGACACCGCCGTCGAGAACGGCGCCGACTGGGACCCGTCCGACGGCTTCGTCGAGCAGTACACCGCCGCGATCACCGCCTACCCGGCCGCCCACCGCCTGCCGGTGCTGGTCGGCGAGTGGGGGCCGCCGAACTCCCGTACGCCGGGCAACCGCCTGCTGGTCCGCCGGCAGGTCGCCGCGATGGACGGCTTCGCCGAGGGCTGGACCATGTGGTACTGGTGCCGGGGCACCGGCGGCTACTGCGCGCTCGACCCGGCCGGGCTCCCCGCCCCCGGCGACGAGCCCGCCTTCGGCCCGTACCCGGCCGCCGTGGCCGGCACCGGCGTCCACACCGACGGCGACACCGTGCGCTGGAGCACCGACGGCACCGGGCGCGGCAGCGAACTCGTCCTGCCGCCCGCCGCGTTCCCGCACGGCGCGAGCGTGGCGGTCTCCCCCGCCGACGCCCGCATCGAGGTCGAGCAGCCCGCGGCCGGACACGCGGGAACCGTACGGATCCGGCTCCCGCACGCCCGACCGGGCACCGCCGTGGCGGTCACGCTCAGCCCGAAGTGATCAGGCCAGCCCCCGGCGGGCCAGCAGCGGTCCGGTCTCCGGCGCCCGGCCGACCACCGCACGGAAGGACTCCAGCGGGTCCCGGCCGAACCCGCGCGCCAGCAGCTCGCGCCGGAACAGCTCGCCGCTCTCCCGCACCGACCGCCCGTTGCCCTCGAACCACTGCACGGTGTCGGCGTCCAGCACCTCCGACCAGATGTAGGCGTAGTACGCCGCGCTGTAGCCGCTGGCGAAGATGTGCTGGAAGTACGCCGTCCGGTAGCGCGGCGGGATGGCGTCCACCGCGACCCCGGCGGCCGCGAGCGCCCGGGCCTCGAACTCCTCGGCGTCCGCGATCTCCGCGCCCTGCGGCACGGTGTGCCAGGCCCAGTCCAGCAGCGTGGCCGCCAGGTACTCCACCGTCCGGAAGCCCTGCCCGAAGCCCTCGGCCGCCACCATCCGCTCGACCAGCTCGGCGGGCAGCGGCTCCCCGGTCTCGTGGTGGCGGGCGTAGTTGGCCAGTACCTCCGGCCGGACCATCCACATCTCGTTGACCTGCGACGGGAACTCCACGAAGTCCCGCGGCACCGAGGTGCCCGAGAACCGCCGGTACCGCACGTCAGAGAACAGCCCATGCAGCGCGTGCCCGAACTCGTGGAAGAGCGTGCGCACCTCGTCCCAGGACATCAGCACCGGCTCGCCGGGCGCCGGGCGCGGGATGTTGAGGTTGTTCAGCACCACCGGCCGCTGCCCGGTCAGCCCGGACTGCTCGACCAGCGAGTCCATCCAGGCCCCGCCGCGCTTGGACGCCCGGGCGTGGAAGTCCCCGATGAACAGGCCCAGCGGGGTGCCGTCCTCCTCGAACACCTCGTAGACCCGCGCGTCCGGGTGGTGGGCCGTCAGGTCCGGCCGCTCGGTGAAGCTCAGCCCGTACGCCAGCCGCGCCGCGAAGAACACGCCGTCGCGCAGCACCCGCTCCAGCTCGAAGTACGGGCGCAGCACCCCCGCGTCCACCTTGAAGGAGTTCTGCCGGACCTTCTCCGAGTAGTACGCCCAGTCGTGCGCGGCGATCTCCTCGATCCCGTCCTCGGCCGCCGCCTGGGCCAGCTCCACGGCCTCCCGGCGGGCGTTGGCCACGGCCGGACCGACCAGGCGGGCCAGCAGGGCGGAGACCGCCTCGACCGTGCCGGCCGTCTCGTCCGCCACCACGTACGCGGCGTGGCTCGGGTGCCCCAGCAGCGCGGCCCGCTCGGCGCGCATCGCCGCCATCCGGATCGCGATCGGGCCGTTGGCCTCGATGCCCCGGCCGAGCGAGGCGGCGAGCAGCCGCTCGCGCACCGAGCGGTCGGTGAGCTGGGACAGCACGGGCTGGCCGGAGGTGTTCTGCAGGCTCAGCACGAACTTGCCCTCGTGGCCGAGCACCCGGGCGTTCTCCGCAGCGCCGGCGATCGCGCCCTCGGACAGCCCGGCCAGCTCCTCCGCCGAGTCCAGGACCAGCGCGTTGGCCCGGTTCGCGGCGTTCACGTTCTGCTGGAACGTGGTGCCCAGCGCGGCGAGTTCGGCGTTCAGCTCACGCAGCCGGGCCTGCTCGACCTCGCCCAGCCGCGCGCCGGAGCGCTCGAAGCTCGTGTACCAGCGCTCCAGCAGCCGCAGCGACTCCGGGTCCAGGCCGAGCTCGGCGCGGGTCCCGTACAGCGCCTCGATCCGGGCGAACAGCGCGCGGTCCAGGTGGATCGCGTCGTGGTGGACGGCGAGCAGCGGGCTGACCTCGGCGTCCACCTCGTCCAGCAGGTCGGTGGTGTCGGAGGAGGACTGGTTGCGGAACACCGCGTCCACCCGGCGGAGCAGTTCCCCGGAACGTTCCAGGGCCACCAGGGTGTTCTCGAAGGTCGGCAGGCTCCGGTCGGCGGTGATCGCCGCGATCTCGGCCAGCTGCTCGGCCATCCCGCGCTCGTAGGCGGGCAGGTAGTGCTCCTCCCGGATCTCCGCGAAGGGGGGCAGCTCGTAGTCCAGCGTGCTGGGCTGGAAGAACGGGTTCTCGGTCATTTCGCCGACCCTACGCGGTGTCACCCACCCTGCCTATGCGGCCCTCCACCCGTTGTCGTACCCACCCGTTAACGTCAGCTCAGCAGCCTTGTGATCCGTGCGGCCGCAAGCCCGCACACCGTAAAGCCCGCACACCCGTAAGCCGCACATCCGTAGGCCCGCACATCCGTAGGCCCGCACACCCGTGCCCGTACCCGCACGCCCCACCGCGCGCCGGAGAGGAGCAGCCCCCGTGGCACCCAGGACCGCCCTCGCGCCCGACCCGCACGGCCCCGGCGGCCGGCTCCAGCCGCTGGACGACGCGGGCGCCCCGCTCGGCCCGCCCGAGACCGTCCGTGACCTCGCCGCCGCGGTCGCCGCCCGGGAGGCCGCCGGGAGCGATCGTCCGCCGGGGCCCCGCTGGGTCTGGGCCGCCGCCGACTCCGCGTACGCCCCGCTGCTGGCGCGCCTGCCCGACCGGCTCGCCCGCTGCCACGACCTGCGGCTGGTCGAGGCCCTGCTGCTGGCGCACGAGGGCAGGTTCGGCGCGCCCCGCTCGCTCGGCGCCGCCTGGTCCCGGCTGCGCGGCCTGCCCGTCCCGGCGGACCTGCCCGAGCCCGGCCTGGCCGAGGCCGACGGCGGCCAGGACACCCTGTTCGCCCCCGACCGGCTGCAACTTCCGCCCGGAGCCGACCCGTTGGCCGCCGTGGTCGCCGTCCACGCGGAGCAGCAGCGCCGGATCGCCGCGATCGCCGACCCGGGCGCCCGGCAGCGGTTCCGGCTGCTGGTCGCCGCCGAATCGGCCGGCGCCCTGGTGGCCGCCGAGATCGCGCACGACGGGCTGCCCTGGCGCACCGACGTCCACGACCGGCTGCTGACCGAACTCCTCGGCCCCCGCCCGACCGTCCCCGGCACCCAGCCGCGGTTGCTCGCCGACCTCGCCGCCGAACTCCAGCAGGCCCTCGGCGGCAAACCGTTCAACCCCGACTCGCACACCCAGGTGCTGCGCGCCTTCGCCGACGCGGGCATCCAGCTCGGCTCCACCCGCTCCTGGGAGCTCAAGGGCATCGACCACCCGGCCGCCCAGCTGCTCATCCGCTACAAGGAGCTCTCCCGGATCCACGTCGCGCACGGCTGGGCCTGGCAGGACGCCTGGGTCCGCGGCGGCCGCTTCCGGCCCGAGTACGTGGTCGGCGGCGTGGTCTCCGGCCGCTGGGCCAGCCGCGGCGGCGGCGCCCTGCAGATCCCGCGCATCCTGCGCCGGGCCGTGGTCGCCGACCCGGGCTGGCTGCTGGTGGTCGCCGACGCCGCCCAGCTGGAGCCCCGGGTGCTCGCCGCGCTCTCCCAGGACGCCGGGCTGGCCCGCACCGCGGCCGGCGGCGACCTGTACGAGGCGCTCGCCGCCACCGCCTTCCAGGGCGACCGGGAGAAGGCCAAGCTCGGCCTGCTCGGCGCCATGTACGGGCAGACCAGCGGCGACATCGGCCCGCTGCTGAACACCCTGCGCCGCCGCTACCCGGCCGCGATGGGCTACGTCGAGGCCGCCGCCCGCACCGGCGAGGACGGCGGCGTGGTCGCCTCCCGGCTGGGCCGGGTCTGCCCGCCGGCCTCCGCCGACTTCCTCGACCTCACCGAGGCCGACACGGCGGGCGAGGCCGGCGGCCGCACGGCCCGCGCCCGCGGCCGCTTCACCCGCAACTTCGTCATCCAGGCCAGCGCCGCCGACTGGGCCCTCGCCCTGCTCGCGGCGCTGCGCCGGCGGCTGGCCGAACTGCCGGCGGCCGGCCCGGCGGACCGCCCGCACCTGGTGTTCTTCCAGCACGACGAGGTGGTGGTGCACACCCCGGCCAACCTGGCCGACGAGGTGGCCACCGCCGTCGCCGAGGCCGCCGACGAGGCCCGCCGCCTGGTGTTCGGCGACACCCCGGTGCGCTTCCCGCTCACCACGGCGGTGGTGGACTGCTACGCCGACGCCAAGTAGCCGACGCCGAGCAGCGCCACCGCGGCCGGGATCAGGGCTTCCGGGATCAGGGCTTGCGGGATCAGGGCTTGCGGGATCAGAGCTTCCGGAATCCCCGCGCGTCCTCGGCCGCCGCGACCACCTCGGCCAGCCCCGCCCCGGTCGAGGCGGTGACGGCGGCGGCCACCGCGCCCTCCACGAACGGCGCGTCCACCAGCTTCACGCCCGGGCGCGGCTCGTCCTCCAGCACCGTGACGGCGGTGAGCACCGAGCTGCCGAGGTCCGGCAGCACGACCACGCCCGCCCCGCCGTCCGCCCGCGCGATCGCCCCGGCGATCAGCTCGTAGCTGGTGCCGAGCCCGCCGTCCTCCGTCCCGCCCGCGACCACCACCCGTACGCCGTCCGGGGCGAGTTCGCCGAGCAGCTCGCGCAGCCCGTCCGCGAGCCGGGCGCTGTGCGAGACCAGAACAATGCCCACGTTTTCGCTCATGCCGTCGACCCTACGGTCCGGTCCCACTGCTCCGGGAGAGTGACCGGAATCGTGCGTGTCGCACCCCGTGCCCACCACCCCCGTCTGGCGTAGCGTCGGGGCAGGCTGTTGCGTCCTCACCAAGGGAGCGAAGAGCGTTGAAGAAGCTGATCAACACCCCGGAGAGCGTCCTGGAGGACGCCCTGGCCGGCTTCGCCGCCGCCCATCCGGAGCTGACGGTGGACATCCCGAACCGGGTGATCACCCGGGCCGCCCGCGCGGCCGGGCCCAAGGTCGCACTGATCTCCGGTGGCGGCTCCGGCCACGAGCCGCTGCACGGCGGCTTCGTCGGCCCCGGCATGCTCGACGCCGCCTGCCCGGGCGAGGTGTTCACCTCCCCCGTTCCGGACCAGATGCTCGCCGCCGCCAAAGCGGTGGAGAACGGCGCCGGCGTCGTCTTCGTCGTGAAGAACTACACCGGCGACGTGATGAACTTCGAGCTCGCCGCCGAACTGGCCGCCGAGGAGGGCCTGGAGGTCCGCACCGTCCTGGTCAACGACGACGTCGCGGTCGAGGACTCCACCTGGACGGCCGGCCGCCGCGGCACCGGCGCCACCGTGCTGGTCGAGAAGACCGCCGGCGCACTGGCCGAGCGCGGCGCTCCGCTGGACGAGGTGGCCGCCCTGGGCGAACGGGTCAACGCCGCCTCCCGCTCCTTCGCGATCGCGCTCACCGCCGCCACCGTCCCGGCCGCCGGCAAGCCCGGCTTCGACCTGCCCGAGGACGAGATCGAGGTCGGCGTCGGCATCCACGGCGAACCCGGCCGGCGCCGGGAGAGGCTCCGCCCGGCCCGCGAGCTGGCCGCCGAGGTCGTCGAGACCATCCTTGCCGACCACCACCTGACCCCGGGCGACGAGGTGATCGCGCTCCTCAACGGCCTGGGCGCCACCCCGCTGCTGGAGCTGTACGTGGTCTACGGGGAGGTCGCCGCCCGGCTCGCCGAGCGCGGCATCACGGTGGCCCGCAGCCTGGTCGGCAACTACGTGACCAGCCTCGACATGGCGGGCTTCTCGCTCACCCTGACCAAGGCCGACACCCAGCTGCTGGAACTCTGGGACGCCCCGGTCGACACCCCCGCCCTCAAGCGGGCCTGAGGAGGATCCGCGATGGACCCCGACACCCCGATGTCCGGCGCCCCGATGTCTGGCACCCCGATGTTCGACACCACGCCGGCCGAGGCCTGGATCCGCGGGATCGCCGCGGCCGTCGAGAAGGAGCAGTCCCGGCTCACCGAGCTGGACTCGGCGATCGGCGACGGCGACCACGGCAGCAACCTCCGGCGCGGCTTCGCGGCCGCCCTCACCGCCCTCGACGGCCTCCGGCCGGCCGGGCCCGGCGCCGTCCTCACCAAGACCGGCACCACGCTCATCTCCAAGGTCGGCGGCGCCTCCGGCCCGCTCTACGGCAAGGCCTTCCGCGCCATCGGCGCCGCCCTGCCCGGGCCCGCCGACCCGGCCGCCCTCGCCGAGGCCCTGTCCGCCGGGCTGGACGCCGTCCGCCTCCTCGGCAAGGCCGAACCCGGGGACAAGACCATCGTGGACGCCTGGACCCCGGCCGTCGCCGCCTTCCGCGCCGCGGCCGCCAAGGGCGCCGCCCTCCCCGAGGCCGCCGGCGCGGCCGCCGATGCCGCCGAACAGGGCGCCCGCGACACCGTCCCCCTCCGGGCCCGCAAGGGCCGCGCCTCCTACCTCGGCGAACGCAGCATCGGCCACCAGGACCCCGGCGCCACCTCCACCGCCCTCATCTTCCGCGCCCTCGCCGACACCCTCACCGACACCACCGCCCACGCCTGAGCCCCACCCCCCTCGCCCCTCTTCTCCCCGCGCCCCGACCGGGGCGCGGGGAACCTCGCCCCGACCAGACCCCCGCCCGCACCACGCCCCGCGAACCCCGGCCGCACCCGCCAGCCGCCGATCAACCGTCCGTCCGCGCGATCAGCAGCAACAACGCGTCGTCCCGCAGGTCCCCGCCGGTGTGCGCCATCAGGTCCCCGTACACCCGCCCCACCGCCGCCTCCAGCTCCCCCGCCGAGCGCGCGGCTCCCCGCACCAGCGCCCCGACCCGCTCCGCCAGCGGGTAGAACTCCCCGCTCGTCCGGTGGCGCGCCTCGATCACCCCGTCCGTGCAGAGCACCAGCACGTCCTCCGGCCCGAACGGCTGCCCCCAGGTGGTCGGTTCCCCGGTGGCCAGTCGGCCGAGGCCCAGCGGCACCCACGGGTCGGGCGCGTCCAGGACGTGGACCCGTCCGTCGCCGTCGACCCGGATCGGCGGCACGTGCCCGTACTGCAGCAGTTCCATCGCCCCGGGCATGCGGAATTCCGCGAACAGCGCCGTGGTGAACTCCCCGTCCGGCACGTGCCGTTCGACGCTGGCCTCGATCCGCGCGGCGACGCCCCGCAGCTCGGCCTCGTCGTACGCGGCCTCGCGGAACGCGCCCAGCACCACGGCCGCGGTCTGCACCGCCGCGAGCCCCTTGCCCCGGACGTCGCCGACCGCGACCCGGGTCCCGTGCGGTGTCTCCAGGACCGAGTACAGGTCCCCGCCGATCCGCGAGGCGTCCGCCGCCGACACGTACCGGACGGCCAGCCGCAGCGGTCCGACGACCGGTCCGGGCAGCCGGAGCAGTGCCCGCTGGGCGGCCTCGGCGACGGAGCTGACGGCCGCGAAGGCCGCCGCGCGCCGCATCCGGATCTTGGCGACCCAGGCCGAGAACAGCGTCAGCACCAGGTAGCTGACCATCGCGCCGTAGAGGAAACGCGCGTCGTTGATGTTGTCGACCTCGTCGTAGTGGCTGAGCCCGAACACCGCGAGCAACCCGAGCGAGCAGACCGCGAGCAGCTCGCGGGGCCGCAGGGTCAGTGCCGCGATGGCCGGCACGACGGTCATCAGCGGGGCCAGGTAGCGGTCCTTGCCGGAGAGGAAGTCCGCGAGCGCGACCAGCAGGATGGCGAGCAGCGACGGGGCGGCGCGCCGCCAGAGCGGCACGTCCTGGAGGTCGGCGGCCAGCAGGGCGCCGCGCTGCCGGTCCGGCGGCAGTCCGGCTGCCTTGGGAGCCGAGGGGGACTGGGCGCGGCGGATCGGAAACACATATCGAACATAAGGGACGATCACGACACCCACCCGCCCACCCCGTCGCCTACGATGCAATGCACCTCCCCCGCCACCCCACGGAATACCCCACAGGGGTATGGTGTCATCATCGTAGGAACCCGCACCGATCTTCCGGAGGCCCCGATGTCCAGCACCATCACCTACACCGTGTCCGGCATGAGCTGCGGCCACTGCGAGAAGGCGATCAGCGAGGAGCTCTCCGCCCTCGCCGGTGTCACCGAGGTCGCCGCCGACGCCAAGGCCGGGACCGTGACGGTCTCCTCCGCCGCGCCGTTGGAGGACGAGCAGGTCCGCGCCGCCGTCGACGAGGCCGGCTACGAGCTGGTCGGCCGCAGCGCCTGAACCACCGAGGTACGGCGGGGCCGGACCAGCGGCCCCGCCGTACGCCCAGCAAGGAGCTGATCCGCATGAGCACGTCCGCCCCGGACCTCGAGGCCCGGGACCGGGTCGAGCTGTCGATCGGCGGGATGACCTGCGCCTCCTGCGCGGCCCGGATCGAGAAGAAGCTCAACCGGCTGGACGGCGTCGAGGCGACCGTCAACTTCGCCACCGAGAAGGCCCGGGTCGACTACGGCCCCGGGGTCACGGTGGCGGACCTGATCGCCACGGTCGAGCGCACCGGCTACACCGCCGAGCTCCCCCCGCCCCCGGCGCCCGCCGCCCCCACGCCGGCCGGTCCCGAGCCGACCGGTCCCGCCGCCGCGCCCGAGCAGCCCGCCGCCGACCCCCTCCGCGACCGGCTGCTGATCGGCGCCGTGCTCAGCGTCCCGGTGGTCCTGCTGTCGATGGTCCCGGCCCTGCAGTTCACGAACTGGCAGTGGCTGGCCTTCGCGCTCACCGGCCCGGTCGTGGTGTACGGCGGTCTGCCGTTCCACCGCGCCGCCTGGACCAACCTCAAGCACGGCGCCGCCACCATGGACACCCTGGTCTCGCTCGGCACCCTGGCCGCCTTCGGCTGGTCGTTCTGGGCGCTGTTCTGGGGCCACGCCGGCCTGCCCGGGATGCGCCACGACTTCTCGCTCTCCGTCGGCGACACCGATCCCTCCTCCGCGCTCTACCTGGAGACCGCCGCCGCCGTCACCGTGCTGATCCTGCTCGGCCGCTGCCTGGAAGCCCGCTCCAAGCGCCGGGCGGCCGCCGCGCTGCGCGCCCTGCTCGACCTCGGCGCCAAGGACGTCGCGGTCCTGCGAGGAGGCCGCGAGGTGAGCCTGCCGGTGGACCGGCTGACCGTCGGCATGCGCTTCGTGGTCCGCCCCGGGGAGAAGATCGCCACCGACGGCGTGGTGGCCGAGGGCAGCTCCGCCGTGGACGCCTCGATGCTCACCGGCGAGTCCGTCCCGGTCGAGGTCACCGTCGGCGATCCCGTCACCGGCGCCACCGTCAACGCCGGGGGCCGCCTGGTGGTCGAGGCCACCCGGGTCGGCGCCGACACCCGGCTGGCCCGGATGGCCCGGCTGGTCGAGGAGGCCCAGAACGGCAAGGCCACCGCCCAGCGGCTGGCCGACCGGGTCTCCGCCGTCTTCGTCCCCGCCGTCATCCTGATCGCCCTGGCCACCCTGGTCACCTGGCTGCTGGTCACCGACAGCCCGACCGAGGCCTTCACCGCCGCCGTGGCCGTCCTGATCACCGCCTGCCCCTGCGCGCTGGGCCTGGCCACCCCGACCGCGTTGCTGGTCGGCACCGGCCGCGGCGCCCAGCTCGGGATCCTGATCAAGGGCCCCGAGGTCCTGGAGTCCACCCGCGCGGTGGACACCGTCGTCCTGGACAAGACCGGCACCGTCACCACCGGCCGGATGACGCTGCTCGCCGTCCACACCACCGACACCACCACCGAGGCCGAGGCGCTGCGCCTGGCCGGCGCCGTCGAACACGCCTCCGAACACCCGATCGCCGCCGCCATCACCGCGGCCGCCACCGAGCGGACGGGCGAGCTACCGCCGGTCGAGGGCTTCCGCGCCGTCCCCGGCCGGGGCGTGGAGGGCGTCGTGGCGGGCCGCACGGTGGTCGCCGGGCACGAGGCCCTGCTCGCCGACCGGGCGCTGCACCTGCCGCCCCCTCTGGCCCGCGCCAAGGCCGCCGCCGAGGCGGCCGGCCGCACCGCCGTCGCGGTCGGCTGGGACGGCGAAGCCCGGGCCGTCCTCGAGGTCGCCGACACGGTCAAGCCGACCAGCGCCGAGGCGATCACCCGGCTCCGCGCGCTGGGCCTGCGCCCGGTGCTGCTGACCGGTGACCACCGCGCGGTCGCCGAGGCGGTCGCGGCCGAGATCGGCATTCCCGCACCGGACGTGATCGCCGAGGTGCTCCCCGAGGACAAGGTCGCGACGGTCGAGCGACTGCAGGCCGAGGGCAGGGTCGTCGCGATGGTCGGCGACGGCGTCAACGACGCCGCCGCGCTCGCCCAGGCCGACCTGGGCCTGGCGATGGGCACCGGCACCGACGCCGCGATCGAGGCCGGCGACCTCACCCTGGTCCGCGGCGACCTGCGCTCGGCGGCCGACGCCATCCGGCTCTCCCGCCGCACCCTCGCCACCATCAGGGGCAACCTGTGCTGGGCCTTCGGCTACAACGTGGCGGCGATCCCGCTGGCCGCCGCCGGACTGCTCAACCCGATGATCGCCGGGGCCGCGATGGCCTTCTCCTCGGTCTTCGTGGTCACCAACAGCCTGCGCCTGCGCCGCTTCCGACCCGCCTGAGCCCTGGCCCGGGACGGCCCCCCTAAGCCCTGACCCCGCACAACGCGAGGGCCCGGACCGCCGTCGGTCCGGGCCCCTCGCCGTACGTCAACGTCCCAGCAGCTCGCCACCGTTGCAGTGCAGGATCTCGCCGGTGATGAACCCGGCCTCGGGCGAGGCGAGGAAGTGCACGGCCGCCGCGACCTCGCCGCTCTCCCCGATCCGGCCGAGCAGGGTGCGGGCCGCGCGCCGGGCCACCTCGGCCTCGTCCAGCCGCGGCCCGAAGAACTCGGTGCCGCTGACCGTCCCCGGCGCGACGATGTTGGCGGTGATGCCCGAGGTGCCCAACTGGGCGGCCAGGAAGTGGTTCCAGGCGTGCAGCGAGGCCTTCGCCGCGCCGTACGAGCCGGCTCCGCGCAGGGCGGCGATGGAGCTGATGGTGACCACGCGGCCGGAGCCGGGGGTGAGCCGGTCGCGGATCGACTCGGTGAGCAGCACCACGGTCAGCACGTTGCGCTCGAAGTCGCCCCGCCAGCGGGCCAGCAGGGCGTGCGGCCCGCCGCCGACGACGGTCTCCCGGCTGCCGGCGTTGTTGACCAGGACGTCGATCTGCTCGGGCAGTTCGCGAAGGGCGTCCTCCACGGCATCCGGGTCGGCGAGGTCGCACACCAGCGGGGTGACGTTCGGTCCGAGGTCGGCCGCGGCCTTCTCCAGGACCGCCCGGCGGCGGCCCACGATCACCACGTGGTCGTCCAGCTCGGCGAACCGCCGCGCGACTTCGTACCCGATTCCCGTGCCACCGCCGGTGACGACGACGTTCCTGGCCATCTGCGCACTCCCTCCCCAGTTCCGCCGTCGCGCTGCGAGTGTGCGCGACGGTCCGTACCGGAATGCCACGATTCCTATCACGCTCGGTTGCCGTGACTGCGGGGAGGGTGACGTCCCGCCCGAGTGAAGGTGTGGTATGGGCGGGGTACGACGCGCACACGGAGCGTGGCGAGAGGCAGCTCACACCCCCCGGGCGTAACTTCTCGCACCCTGATACGTCTTAGGTTGGTAGTGCGGCAGTTTTTCCGGTGGGCGAGGACACACTGAACGGCAATGTGTCCCCGCACTTGCATCGGCTGCCGCCGACGGGGCTCCGGCGGGCCCCGGGAACGGTCGTCGTCCTCGACGGCCTTCGCGCACGGCGCCGGGGTTCTGGCGGGCCAGGGACGCTTTGAGCGGCCGTCCACGGCTGCGGCCGGCCCCGGAGTCGTGCGTCGTACGGTTCCGTCTTCGCGCGGCCCCTCCGGGGGTACGGCGCGGGGACGCGAAGGGGCCCGGTCGCTCAGACGGCAACCGGGCCCCTTTCAGCTTCCGTCCGGGCCGGAGCCCGTCGTCGGCGTCGTCGCGCGCGTGGTCAGCGGCCCTCGAGCGGGACGTAGTCGCGGATCGCGGAGCCGGTGTAGATCTGGCGCGGACGGCCGATCCGGCTGGTCGGGTCGTTGATCATCTCGTGCCAGTGGGCGATCCAGCCCGGCAGCCGCCCGAGGGCGAACAGCACGGTGAACATGCTGGTCGGGAAGCCCATGGCGCGGTAGATCAGGCCGGTGTAGAAGTCCACGTTCGGGTACAGCTTGCGCGAGATGAAGAAGTCGTCCTTGAGGGCGTGCTCCTCCAGCTTGAGCGCGATCTCCAGCAGCTCGTCGCTCTTGCCGAGCTGGCCGAGGACCTCGTGCGCGAGCAGCTTGACCTGGGCGGCACGCGGGTCGAACGCCTTGTAGACCCGGTGGCCGAAGCCCATCAGCTTGACGCCGGCTTCCTTGTTCTTCACCTTCGTGATGAAGGAGTCGACGTCGCCGCCGTCCTTCTGGATGCTCTCCAGCATCTCCAGGACCGCCTGGTTGGCGCCGCCGTGCAGCGGGCCCCACAGGGCCGAGATGCCGGCCGAGATCGAGGCGAACAGGTTGGCGTGGCTGGAGCCGACCAGGCGCACGGTGGAGGTCGAGCAGTTCTGCTCGTGGTCCGCGTGCAGGATGAGCAGCTTGTCCAGGGCGTTGACGACGACCGGGTTGAGCTCGTAGTCCTCGGCGGGGACGGCGAAGGTCATCCGCAGGAGGTTCTCGACGTAGCTCAGGTCGTTGCGCGGGTAGACGAAGGGCTGGCCCATCGCCTTCTTGTACGCGTACGCGGCGATCGTCGGCAGCTTGGCGAGCAGGCGAACCGTCGACAGGTGGCGCTGGGCCGCGTCGAACGGGTTGTGGCTCTCCGGGTAGAACGTGGACAGCGCGCCGACCACCGAGGACAGCATGGCCATCGGGTGGGCGTCCCGCGGGAAGCCCTGGAAGAAGCGCTTGACGTCCTCGTGCAGCAGGGTGTGCTGGGTGATCTCGCGGCTGAACTCCGCCAGCTGGTCCGCGTTGGGCAGCTCGCCGTTGATCAGGAGGTACGCGGTCTCGATGAAGCCGCCCTGGGAGGCGAGCTGCTCGATCGGGTAGCCGCGGTACCGCAGGATGCCGTTGTCGCCGTCCACGAAGGTGATCGCGGACTTGTACGCGGCGGTGTTACCGAAGCCGTTGTCCAGGGTGACCAGGCCGGTCTGCGGGAGCAGCTTCGAGATGTCGAAGCCGGCGTTGCCCGCAGTGCTCTCGACGACGGGGTACTCGTACTCGCCGTCCTGGTACCGCAGTACTACCGAGTTGTCGCTCACGTCTTCCTCACCGACGAAATGAATCCTCTTCCAAGGTGCCCTGACTGTCTCTACGATCCCCCATCCGGAGGACAGCCGCGCACCCGGGGTGACCCGAAAGGGCCCGCCCCTACAAAACCTGCCGCCGCAGCCGGTACGAACCGGACAAGATCGGCACAAGCCTAGGTTCTGCCGTAAATCTCTTCACGTCAAGAGAACATTAGAGGCAACCATCCTGCTGGACAATCATCCAGTAGTCAGCCGGTGATCGAGCGCGGTATGCCTCCGACCTGCGCTGACAGCCCGAACAGCCTGTCCGATCGCCTTCCGTGACCCGACCAGCACCACGAGTTTCCGGGCCCTGGTCACAGCGGTGTAGAGCAGGTTCCGCTGGAGCATCGTCCAGGCGGACATAGTGACCGGAATCACCACCACCGGGTACTCGCTGCCCTGCGAGCGGTGGATCGTCACCGCGTACGCGTGGGCCAGCTCGTCCAGTTCGTCGAAGTCGTACCCCACCTCCTCGTCCTCGTCGGTGAGCACCGTCAACCGCTGGTCGTCCACGCTGAGGGCGGTCACCACTCCCACTGTGCCGTTGAAGACCCCGTTCCGCCCCTTGTCGTAGTTGTTGCGGACCTGCGTGACCTTGTCCCCCACCCTGAACGTCCGGCCACCGAAGCGGCGTTCAGCCAGACCCTCCCGGGCCGGCGTCACCGCCCCCTGCAGCAGGGTGTTCAGGTTCCCCGCGCCCGCCGGACCGCGGTGCATCGGAGCCAGCACCTGGACGTCCCGGCGCGGGTCGAAGCCGAACTTCTGCGGGATCCGGCGCGCCACCACGTCCACCGTGAGCCCGGCCGCCCGCTCCGCGTCGTCCTCCGCGAACAGGAAGAAGTCCGCGAGACCCTCCGTCAGGGGCGGCCTGCCCTCGTTGATCCGGTGCGCGTTGGTCACCACGCCCGACTGCTGCGCCTGCCGGAAGATCCTGGTCAGCCGCACCGACGGGATCGGCCCGCCCGCCGCCAGCAGGTCCCGCAGCACCTCCCCGGCACCCACCGAGGGCAACTGGTCCACGTCCCCCACGAACAGCAGGTGAGCGCCCATCGGCACGGCCTTGACCAGCTTGTTCGCCAGGATCAGATCCAGCATCGAGGCCTCGTCGACCACCACCAGGTCCGCGTCCAGCGGCCGGTCCCGGTCGTACGCGGCATCCCCGCCCGGCTTCAGCTCCAGCAGCCGGTGCACCGTCGAGGCCTCCATCCCGGTGAGCTCCGACAGCCGCTTCGCCGCCCGGCCGGTCGGCGCCGCCAGCACCACCTTGGCCCGCTTCGCCAGCGCCAGCGTCACGATCGACTTCACCGTGAACGACTTGCCGCAGCCCGGACCGCCCGTCAGCACCGCGACCCGCTCGGTCAACGCCAGCCGCACCGACTGCTCCTGCTCCGGCGCCAGCTCCGCCCCGGTCCGCTTCGCCAGCCAGTCCAGCGCCACCGGCCAGTCCACCCCGGCGAACCAGGGCATCCGGTCCGTGCCCGAACGGAGCAGCCGCAGCAACTGGTTGGCCAGCGAGATCTCCGCCCGGTGGAACGGCACCAGGTACACCGCGGTGATCGACTCGCCGCCCTCCCCCGGCACCGACTCGCGCACCACCCCCTCGGTCGCCACCAGCTCCGCCAGGCAGTCGATCACCAGCCCGACATCCACCTGCAGCAGCTTCACGCCGTCCGCGATCAGCCGCTCCTCCGGCAGGAAGCAGTGCCCCTGGTCGCTGCTCTGCGACAGCGCGTACTGCAGCCCGGCCTTCACCCGCTCCGGGCTGTCGTGCGGGATCCCCACCGCCTGGGCGATCCGGTCCGCCGTCAGGAAGCCGATGCCCCACACGTCCCCGGCCAGCCGGTAGGGCTCGTTCTTCACCACACCGATCGAACCGTCGCCGTACTGCTTGTAGATTCGCACAGCCAGCGAGGTCGACACCCCGACCCCCTGCAGGAAGACCATCACCTCCTTGATGGCCTTCTGCTCCTCCCAGGCCGCCGCGATCTTCTTCGTCCGCTTCGGCCCCAGCCCCGGCACCTCGATCAGCCGGTCCGGCTCGGTCTCGATCACCTCCAGGGTGTCCACCCCGAAACGCTCCACGATCCGCTCGGCGAACCGCGGCCCGATCCCCTTGATCAGCCCCGAGCCCAGGTACCGCTGGATCCCCTGGATGGTGGCCGGCAGCACCGTCGTGTAGTTCTCCACCGTGAACTGCCGCCCGTACTGCGGGTGCGAGCCCCATCGCCCGTGCAGCCGCAGCGACTCCCCGACCTGCGCCCCCAACAGCGCGCCCACCACGGTCAGCAGATCGTTCCCGCCCCGGCCGGTGTCCACCCGGGCCACCGTGTAGCCGGTCTCCTCGTTGGCGTAGGTGATCCGCTCCAGCACGCCCTCGACCTGCGCGAGCTGGCGCGGCTGCTGCTCCGACGGCGCCTGCTTGCTCACCGGACCCCCTTCGACCGGTACGGGTGGATCATTCCGCTACGCACCGTACCGCCCGGCCCCGACAACCCCACAGCCCGGAGCCCGCGGATCCACGCCCGGAGGCTGCCGTGCAGCGCCTCCGCCGAGGTGCCAGGCTGTGAGTAGGCAGGGGGACCGTCGACCGCGCCCCGCCCGGGCCGGCCCCGTCCGAGGAGCAGTGCCGACATGCTCAACACCGCCTTCCGCCCCGGCTCCCCGAACTGGCTCGACCTGAGCAGCCCCGACACCCGGGCCTCCGTCGACTTCTACACCGCCCTGTTCGGCTGGACCTTCGCCTCGGCCGGCCCCGAGGCCGGCGGCTACGGCTTCTTCCAGCGCGACGGCCGGACCGTCGCCGCTCTCGGCCCGCTCACCGAGGAAGGCGCCCGGCCCGACTGGACGCTGTACTTCGCCACCCTCGACGCCGACCGCACCACCGAACTGGTCGAAAAGGCCGGCGGCCGCGTCCGGTTCGCCCCCTTCGACGTCTTCACGGCGGGCCGGATGGCCGGCTACACCGACCCCACCGGCGCCGACTTCGCCGTCTGGCAGCCGCACGACACCCGCGGCCTGGACCTCGTCGACCAGGAGGGCAGCCTGTGCTGGGCCGAGTGCCACAGCATCGACGCCGAGCTCGCCAAGTCCTTCTACCGCACCGTCTTCGACTGGCAGGAGCAGGACGTCCCGTTCGAAGGCACGAGCTACACCGTCCTCACCCCGGCGGGCGGCGGCACCGACGACGCCCACGGCGGCATCGTGCAGCTCGGCCCCGAGCAGACCGCCGCCGGCACCAGCTCGCACTGGCTCCCGTACTTCGAGGTCCCCAACACGGACGCCGGCCTCGCCATCGCCACCAACCTCGGCGCGACCGTGCGGATCCCCGCCACGGACGTCCACGGCGTCGGCCGCCTCGCCCAGCTGGCCGACCCGCACGGCGCGGTGTTCGCCGTCATCACCAGTGCCGAGCCCGGGGAGTGACACCGGCTCACCCCTCCCTATCAGCCCTCCCCATCACCCCTCCCCCGGATCGCCCCTCCCCGGAGCGGGCCTCAGAAGGGGCCTGAGGGGGTGCTACGGGCGTAGACACGTAAGGGTGGGCAAGAAGAGGGCTTCTATTCTCTGATCATGAGCGACACGACCGATCTGACGATCCGCCCGGCGACCGAGGCGGACCTCCCGGCCATAGTGGCGATGCTCGCGGACGACCCGCTGGGCGCCACCCGCGAGAACCTCGACGACCTCACCGCCTACCGCACCGCCTTCGCCCGCATCGACGGCGACCCGCACCAGCACCTGGTCGTCGCCGCCCGCGCCGGCCGGACCGTCGGCACCCTGCAACTGACCCTCATCCCGGGCCTCTCCCGGCAGGGCTCCACCCGCACGATCATCGAGGCCGTCCGCATCCACGCCGACGAACGCGGCAGCGGACTCGGCACCGTCCTGATCGAGTGGGCCATCGAGCGCTCCCGCGAACTCGGCGCCGAACTCGTCCAGCTCGCCTCCGACGCCACCCGCACCGACGCACACCGCTTCTACGAGCGGCTCGGGTTCGTGCCGTCGCACGTCGGTTTCAAGCTGAAGGTCTGACACGGCGCCCGAGTCATCGCCCGAAATACCGTCCGGAAACCGTCCGGAAATGCGAAGAACCCCCATCCGGGATCCGGATGGGGGTTCTTCTGAAAGATTGTTCGGCGGCGTCCTACTCTCCCACAGGGTCCCCCCTGCAGTACCAT
>NZ_JBITFB010000018.1:0-105663 GCF_044455625.1 Kitasatospora sp. NPDC051164
AGGGCGCGGCCGCGGGGCCCCCATTTTTCCTGTGGGTGGCCCGCCCGCCGTGCGCCGGCCCCCCGGCCCCCCCCCCGGGGGGGGCGGGCCCCCCCCCGGGGCCCCCCCCCCCCCCGCGCGGCGCCCCGACCGCACATCTCCCGCAGCACCACCACGCTGACGTGTGCTGCTCGGCGACGTTCGCGCCGCACTGGCCCCGCGGCCGGCAGCTCCGCATGAAGGACCGATCGGCCGTACGGGTGCGGGCATCCGGAACATGAGATACCGCCGTGCAACGCCAAGTGCTGTATTCGGCATGGCAATTCCTTCATCAATCTTCGCGCCGCACCTCTTGCTGGGCTCATGACAGGTCGGCAACTCTGGACTGCCGCCGCGTCACGGCCACCCCCACGGCTCGTGCCGGCGTGTAAGCCTCCTGCCTGTTCCCCCACGAAGGAGCCAGCATGCGCACGTCCCTGATACGCGTCGCCACCCTCGCGGCGGCCGCCGTCCTCGCCGCCCCCGCCGTGCCGGCCACGGCGGCGGCCGCGCAGGCGGTGTCGTTCCGCCCGCTGAGCTACAACACCAACGGCTACAACTGGGGCGGCTACGCCGCCACCGGCAGCGGCTTCACCTCGGTCTCGGCGACCTGGACCGAGCCGCACGCGACGTGCAACTCCACCAACGACCTCTACGCCCCCTGGGTCGGCATCGACGGGTACGGCTCCTCCACCGTCGAGCAGACCGGGGTGGCGACCGACTGCTCCAGCGGCAGCCCCGTCAACCAGGCCTGGTACGAGATGTACCCGGCGAACCCGGTCTACCTGAGCCTCAGCTCGTACCCGGTGTCGGCCGGTGACTCCATCACCGCCTCGGTGACGTACGCCGGGAGCAACAGGTACACCCTCAAGCTGACCGACTCCTCGCGGGGCTGGACCTACAGCACCACCAAGTCCCTCACCGCGCAGCGGACCAGCGCTGAGGTCATCATCGAGTCGCCGACCGGCTCCTACCCCAACTTCGGCACCCTGAGCTTCACCTCGGCGACCGTCAACGGCAAGTCCCTCGGTTCCTCGGGCCCGGTCGCGCTCGACCCCAGCTCGAACGGCACCTACGAGGCCCGCACCGGTGGGCTCGGTTCCAGCGGCACCAGCTTCACCGAGACGTACCTGCACCAGTAGCCGCACCGACGTCGAAGCGGCCCGTTCCCTGCGCGCAGGGAGCGGGCCGCACTCGTACGACGTTCAGGCGAGGTGCGCGGCGATCAGCGGGGCGCAGACGTCGGGGCGCTCCAGGAGCGGGAGGTGGCCGGTCTCCTTCAGCGACGACAGCCGGCAGTCCGGCACGGTGTCGCGCAGCAGCTCGGCGTTGCGGACGAACGCGGGCATGTCCTCGTCGCCGAGGACGACCAGGGTCCGTGCGGTGATCCGGCGCAGGTCGTCCGCCGTGTGCCGGTGGCCGGTGAGGGCGTCCATCGCCCGGTTGCCCAGTTCGGCCCAGCTGTGGCGGGCGATGACCTCACGCAGGGCGGCGCGGAGTTCGGGGTGGCGCCGGGTGCCGGTGAAGATGTCGGGCGGGGACTGCATCCAGAGGTCGGCCAGCTGTTCGCCGGGGCCGGCGAAGCGGTAGAGCATGGCGAGCTGCCGGTAGCGGACCCGAGCCGAGTCCTCGTTGGGGGTGCCGGCCAGGGTGGGGGCGGCGAGGACCAGGCGGTCGAGCAACCCGGCCTCCTGGAAGGCGAGTTGGATGGCCGACATGGAGCCGAAGGAGAGGCCGACGAGCCTGCGGGCACCGGTCTCCTTCGCGACCTCGGCCAGCTGCCCGGCCAGGGCGGTGAGCGTCAGCCCCGGGGGAAGCGGGGCGGAGCCGCCGTGGCCGGGCAGGTCGACGCCGATGTGGGTCCAGCCGGGGAGGCGGTCCCACAGTGGCTGCCAGGTGGTGGAGTCCATGGTGTAGCCGTGGATCCACAGCACGGCCGGGCCCTCGCCCTGACGGCGCAGGTGCAGGTACGGGGCCTCAGGCACCGGTGCCTCCGGAGAAGTCGGCGCAGAAGGCCCGGAAGGCGAGCACCGGCTCGTCCCGGGCGTCGTAGCGCGGGGTCATCGTGTGGTCCAGGTGCTCCCAGACCACCTTGTCCTCGGCGAGCGCCTTCTCGCTGCCGCCGAGCAGGGCCGGCAGCGCGGCCCGCTGGTTCTCGCGCACGCCGATGGCGACCCGGGCGACGCAGCCGCCGTCCTCGGTGGGCACCGAGCCGGTGACGATCACCTGCCGTTCCTCGAGCGGGCCGAACTCGGTGACCACGATGTTCGGGCTGAACGCCTGGGCGTGGAAGCGCGGTTTGAAGTCCCAGCGGACGCGGCCGGTGCGGACCGCCTCCCAACGGATCTCCTCCAGCTTGCGGGCGTCCTGCCAGGGCGAGGCCTGCATCAGGAACTCGCCCTCGATGACCAGTCCGCCGTTGTCGCCGGCGCGGGCGGTCATGCCGCGGGTGCCGGGGACGCCGTGGACGGCCTTGAAGTGGTCGGGATCGAAGGCGTTCTCGACCACGTACTCGGAGGGCACCGCGACCGGCAGGCTGACGGCCGCGACCAGCGGGTAGTCGTCCTCCCAGCCCTTCAGCGCCTGCTCGAAGCCGCGGTCGCCGGCCGGGTCGTCGGAGAGCCGGACGAACAGCGCGTCGCCCCACTCCAGCACCCGGTGCTCGGCGACGGACCAGTGCTTGGACGGGTCGCCGAGGGCGATCCGCTTGCCGTGGAACGGGCAGACCAGGCAGTCGCCCTCGCGCCGTCCGCCGTAGCCCAGGTGGGCACCGCGGTGCGGGCAGTTGGCGTCCAGGACGCGGATCCGCCGCCCGCCCTCGCGGACGGCGATCAGGCGGCGCGGGCCGATCGCCAACGGGGTGATCTCGTCGGCCAGTTCGGATCGGAAGGCCAGCAGGTACCAGCCGTGGTGCACGGTCATCGGACTCACGTTCGTCGAATTGCCTTGAGGACTTGTTCGGCGGCCCGCTCCCCGCTCGCCAGGGCGCCGTGCACCCAGGGCAGCCGTTCGCCCGCGACGGTCGCCTCGCCGGCGAAGAACAGCGTGCCGTCCACCGGCTCCGCCCACTCCCGGGCGGCTCCTTCCAGTCCGGCGCGGGGCGCGGTGAACGCGCCGCCGGCGTACGGGTCCCGGCCCCAGTCGGCGACGGTGAGGCCGAGGACGGCGGCGTCGGAGGTCCAGGGCAGTGCGGTGGCGAGCAGGGCGGCGAGCGCCGTACGGTCGGCGGCGGCCGCGCGCAGGTCGGCGGCGGCTCCGGCCTTGGCGACCACCAGTGCCTCGGGGCGGCCGGCGGTGCAGCGGACGAAGCCGGTACGGCCGTCCACGTCGAAGACGATCATCGTGTCGGGTGCGGGCCGGTCCAGTGTCACCACGGCGCAGCAGCCGTCCCCGGCGGGCAGTCGGGCGGCGTCCGCCAGCTTGCGCGCGGGCAGTCCGGCGATCGCGCCGGCGGCGAGGACGGCGGGCGGGGCGGTGAGCACGACGGCGCGGGCGGCGGCCGTGCCCGTGTCGGTCCGGACGGTGACCCGCCCTGGTCCGTACATCAGCTCCCGGACGGGTTCGCCGAGCCGGACGTCCAGGCCCTCGGCCAGCCGCTCGGGCAGCCGGGCGAAGCCGCCCTCGACGGCGAACTCGCCCTCGCCGACGCCGTCCCGGCGGTGCGCCTCGGCGACGGCGGCGGCGCTCAGCTCGTCGGGGTCGGCGGCCCAGTTCTGCCGGAACCACTCGGTGGCGGCCGCCGCCTCCGGGCCGGTGCTGCCCTGCGCGCGCAGCCAGGTGCCGACGGACAGGCCGGTGATGCCGGGCGCGCGCTGCAGCATGGCTTCCAGCTGCCAGGGCGCGCGCCGGCCGAAGCTCAGTGTGCCCATCTCCCGGTTGGCGCCGTCCTCGACGATCCGGGCGGTGACCCGGCGTGGTACGGCGGTGGTGGCGCCCGGGCCGACCAGTTCGTGCACCGGGTTGTGGTCCCCGTGCACCACCTGGGCGCCGAGTTCCAGCGGCGGGCCGCCGTCGGCGGGGTGGTGGGTGTGGATCCGGCCGCCGAGCCGCTCCCGGGCCTCGAACACCACGACGCCCAGGCCCTCCTGGCGCAGCAGGCGGGCGCAGTTCAGGCCGGAGGCGCCGGCGCCCACCACGATGACGTCGTACGTGCTCACAGCTCGCCTCCGAGGTCGATCGGCAGCGCCCGCAGGCGGCGCGGCACCAGGCACTGGTCCCAGTCCGGGGCGCCGGCCGGGCCGCGCAGGGCCGGGTAACGGCGGACCAGGCGGGGCAGCAGCAGGGCCATGGTCTGGCGGACCAGCGGGGCGGCGAGGCAGAAGTGCGGGCCGCCGCCGAAGCCGAGGTGGGGGTTGGGGTTGCGGTCCAGGCGCAGTTCGTCGGGGCCGGCGAAGACGTCCGGGTCGCGGTTGGCGGCGGTGAGCACCGCGAGCACCCGGGCGCCGGGCGGGAGCACGCCGCCGTCGAGTTCGACCCGGTCGGTGGTGACCCGGGCGGTGAACGGGATCGGCGCCTCCAGCCGCAGCAGTTCGTCGACGGCGAGGCGGCCGGCGTCCTGGCCGGCGTCCTCGCCGGCTTCCGCGAGCCGGGCGACCGCCGAGCGGTCGGGCAGCAGCAGGTGCAGGGCGTTGCCGATGGACTCGGCGAGCGGCTGCCAGCCGCCGATGACGGCCAGGTTGAGGATGCCGAGCATCTCGGCGCGGCTGAGCCGGTCGTCGGCGGCGAGCGCGGCGAGCGGCACCCCGGCCCCGGAGGCGGTGATCCGGGCGGTGTGCTTGTCGAGGTAGTGGGTGAGCGCGCCGGCGGCGCTGCGGCCGAGGGCGGCGCGGGCGGGCGCCACCATCGGGTCGAGGTTGACCGAGGCGGCCCGGGCGAGCGCCTCGAAGCGCTTCAGCTCGGTGGCGGGCAGGCCGAAGAGGCGGGCGTAGACGGCGGTGGCGAGCGGCCGTCCGAGGTCGGCGACGGCGTCCACCGGCCGGTCGACGGGAAGGGTGTCGAGCAGCGCGTCCACGTCGGCGGCGAGGTGGACGCCGAGCGGGCGGACGGCGGCCGGCCCCAGGAGCAGCGCCCCCGGGGCCCGGAGCCGGTGGTGGTCGGGCGGGTCGGTGGTGAGCATGGACGGCGGCAGGGCGTCGTCGCGGGCGCGTTCGCGCTGGCCCTGCGCGGCCGAGAAGCGCGGGTCGCGCAGTACGGTCGCGCAGTCGGCGTGCGCGGTGACGAGCCAGAGCCGGGACGCGGCGTCGTAGTGCACCGGGTCGTTGGCCCTGAGCCACCGGTACGCCGGGTGCGGGTTCGCCCGCCCGGCCGGGGCGAACGGGTGGATCAGGTGCTCCGGCAGGCGCACCGGCGCCGTCGTCATGTCCGGCTCCGAGCGGTCGTCATGGTCCGGCTCCCAGGAGGTCTCAGCGGACCCGGGGTCCGCGCCAGCGGAAGGAGAAGGCGGTCAGTACCAGGCCGGCCAGCGACCAGGCCACCAGGACCATCGCGATGTGCCCCAGTTCCCAGTTCCCGGCGGGTTCCACGACGGTGAAGGAGTCCGGCAGGAAGACCGAGCGGAAGCCCTGGGCCATCCACTTGACCGGGAAGAACGCGGCCACGGTCTGCATCCAGGCGGGCAGTTGGCCGAACGGGAAGAACACGCCGGAGATGAACTGCAGCACCATGAAGACGGGGGTGACGATCGCCGCGGCCGACCGGCTGTTGGGGATCAGCGCCGAGTACGCGGCGCCGGCCATCGCGCAGGCGACGGTGCCGAGCGCGAGGTCCCAGCCGAGGGTGAACCAGCGTTCCGGGGTGCTGGGCAGCGGCAGCCCGAACAGGGCCAGCGCGATGCCGATCAGCAGCACCGTCTCCAGCGCGGTGGTGACGATGACCCGGACCAGCTTGCCGACGAAGTAGGCGGACTTGGGCATCGGGGTCATCGCGAGCCGCCGGACCGTGCCGGTGTCGCGCTCGATCGCGATGTTGATCGCGAGGCCGGAGAAGGCGGTGCTCATCACGCCGGCGGCGATGATGCCGGCCATGAACACCAGCTTGACGTCGGTGTCGGTGCCGGCCACCTTGCCCGAGAAGATCGAGCCGAAGACGACCAGCAGGATCACCGGGAACATCAGCGTGAAGACCAGCGACTGCTTGTTGCGGAAGAACGCCCGCAGTTCCACCTTGGAGCGGGCCGCGCCGGCCCGCCAGATGCCGGGCGGCCGGGCGGCGCTCCGGGGCGCCTCGTCGGCCTTGCGGGCCCGGGCGGTCGCGGTGGGTTGGGTGAGGGTCATCGCTTGCCCGCCTCGGGGGTGCCGTGGCTCGTGCCGTGGGTGATGCTCTGGCTGGTGTCGGCACCGCGGTCGGTGCCGTCGGCGTGCTCCCGGATCAGGTCCAGGTAGACGTCCTCCAGGGTGGGCCGGTGCACCCGCAGCTCGGGCAGCTCGCCGACGCCCGCCTGGTGCGCCCAGGGGACCAGCGCCGCGAGCAGCGCGGTCGGGGCGTGCGTGGCGATCCTGAGCACGTTGTCCACGCCCACCGGGGCCGGTTCGGCCCCGGGTGGCAGCGGCGGCAGCGTGCGGCCGGCCAGCTCCGGCGGAATCCGGAAGGAGACCGTGGTCGGAGTCTGCGTACGGCCGCCGAACTCGGCCAGCGGCCCGTACTGGACCACTCGGCCGGCGACGATCACCGCGGCGCGCTGGGCCAGCGCCTCGGCCTCGTCCAGGTAGTGCGTGGTGAGCACGGTGGTGCGACCGCGCTCGGAGAAGTAGCGGACCAGGTCCCAGGCCTCTCGGCGAGCCACCGGGTCCAACCCGGTGGTGGGTTCGTCGAGGAAGATCAGGTCCGGGTCGCCGACGATGCCCACCGCGACATCGAGCCGGCGGGCCTGGCCTCCGGAGAGGTCCGTGCTCTGCTTCTTCTCGTGCTTGCCGAGCCCGACCATGTCGATGACCTGGCCGACCGGCAGCGGGTTCGGGTAGAACGCGGCGAAGTGTTCGACCACCTCGCGCACGGTCAGGTCCGAGTAGGCGCCGGTGGTCTGCGGGACCACCCCGATCCTGGCGCGCCACTCGCGCCGGTCCTCGGCTGGGTCGCAGCCGAGGACCCGCACGTCACCGCCGGTTCGCTGGCGGACGCCCTCCAGGATTTCGACGGTCGTCGTCTTGCCCGCGCCGTTCGGCCCGAGCAGGGCGAAGACCTCACCCTGGTGGATGTCCAGATCCAGACCCTGGACCGCATGCCAGTCGCCGTAACTCTTGCGCAGGCCGCGGACTGAGACGGGGTGTTCCCCGACGGCAGTCGCCACTGTGGATCGCTCCTCTGTGGGGTGTTCAGGCCGACCCGGTCCTCGGGTCGACCGGCCGGGCGCTCTGCCCGGCGGGCGGGTTTCCCGGCTGGATCAGGTGCAGCAGCAGCACGGGCAGCAGCAGGAGTTGCCGCCGGCCGCGATGTCCGACAGGTCGCCCTCGCTCAGCTCGGCGGTGTCGATCTGCGGGGTCTCGGGGATGTGGAACTCGTAGCGACCGGTCGCCAGACCGATCTCGAAGAGCTCCACCTGCACCTCGAGGTTGCCCTCCTGCTCGCCCTCGGCGGCAGTCTGGACGATGACGATCTCGGCGTCGGCCGGGAGCTCCAGGCCGGCCTCGGCGAGGGCGGCGCGGGCGTCGGTACGCAGGCGGGCCGCGTACTCCTCGCTCGACCAGGCGCTGATCAGGGCACGGGTGTAGCCGTTGACGAACTCGGCCCGCTTCCTCTGGTCCAAAGCCATGTGACTTTTCCTTTTCTCGGTTTCCGGTGGTGCCGGCGGCGCTTCCCGGCGCTGCCTGCAAATGAAGAATGACACGGCCGCAATCGGCCGCCAAGACCTCATTTCCGGTGCCCGGACTAAGTATTGAGCACGTGCGGCAGGTGCGGTAGATTTCAGCCGTCACGCACCCATGAATACGTATCAGAATACGCATCGGAATGCGTATCCGAATACGTACGTGGGATTTCCGCGTACGCATTCCGGAGTCACGTACGTATTCCGGAGTCCCGGGTAAGCATCGAGAGGAAATCACGGGGGTGGTCCGCACCGTGCCTACGCACACCGTCCCGCCAGGCCCTGCCGACGACATCGACATGGCACTGATGAGGGAGTCGCCGCTCGACTTCATCACCGACCTGGCCCGCCGCTACGGCGACATCACCCGCCACCGTGCGGACGGCGACACCGTCTACCTGCTCAACCGGCCCGAGTACGCCAAGCACGTGCTCAAGGACAACGGCGCCAACTACACCAAGGAAGGCACCCCGGACGACGCCATGCTGCGCCCGCTGCTCGGCAACGGGCTGCTCACCAGCAACGGCGCCGACTGGGCCCGGCAGCGGCACCTGACCGCCCCGGCCTTCCGCCCCAGCGCCGTGCGCACCTTCGACACGATCGTCACCGACGCCACCAGCGGCATGCTGGAGCGCTGGCGCCCGGCGCTGGAGTCCGGCGCCCCGGTGGAGGTGGACGAGCAGTTCACCGCGCTCACCCTGGGCATCCTCACCCACGCCATCCTCGGCGCCGACATCGACGGCATCGGCGAGGGCTTCGGCCGAGCGGTCGACGCCGTCAACCGCTGCATCGGCCACTACGTACCGAACCCCGACCCCGACCCGGCCGACACCGCGCGCCGGTTCGCCGACTTCGGCCGGGCCCGGGTCTTCCTCAACACCGTCACCCGCACCCTGATCGCCTCCCGCCGCGCGGGCGGCAACGGCGGCGGCGGGGGCGGCAACCTGCTGGACACCATGATGTCCAGCGACCACCTGGTCTCCGACGAGGACCTGCGCGACCAGGTGCTGACCATCGTGATGGCCGGCCACGAGACCACCGCCAAGTCCCTGACCTGGACGCTCTACCTGCTCGACCGTCACCCCGAGGAGCTGGCCAAGGTCCGCGAGGAGGTCGACCGGGTCCTCGGCGGCCGCCCGCCGACCGCCGCCGACCTCCAGGACCTCCCGGCCTGCCGCCGGGCGATCCAGGAGGCGATGCGGCTCTACCCGCCGGTCTGGCTGATCTCCCGGCGGGCGGTGGAGGAGGACACCGTCGGCGGGTACCGCGTCGAGCCCGGCACCCTGGTGTGCGTCAGCCAGTGGGTGCTGCACCGCCACCCGGACTACTGGGACGCGCCGGACGCGTACCGCCCCGACCGCTTCGACGGCGCCACCCTCCCCAGCCACCTCTACCTGCCGTTCGGCGGCGGCGACCGGATCTGCGTCGGACAGCACTTCGCGATGCTGGAGGCGGTCCTGGTGCTCGCCACGCTGCTGCAGTCGGTCCGGCTGGAACTGGTCGAGGGCTTCCCAGTGGAACCCGAGGCCCTGGTCACCCTCCGCCCCAAGCACGGCATGACGATGATCGCGAGGCCCCGATGACCACCGCCCCTGCCCTTGACCGCCCGGCCGAGGACCGTCCCGTCGGCGGCTCCTACGACCCGGCCCGCACCACCGGCGGCGGCCTGACCGCCGAACTCGACCGGCTGGAGGCGCAGGCCGCGCTCTCCTTCCCCGAGGAGCTGCGCATCCTGCGCGAACTCGGCCTGGGCGGCGGCACCGTCCTCGAACTCGGCGCCGGCCCGGGCGCGGTGACCCGACGGCTGCGCGCCGCGCTGCCCGCCGGCACCGCCCTGATCGCCGCCGACATCGACGGCGGGCTGCTCACCCACGCGGCCGGCCCCGGCGTCACCCTGCTGGTCGCCGACGGCGCCGACCTGCCGCTGCCGGATGCCAGCGTGGACTTCGTCCTGCTCCGCTACGTCCTCCAGCACGTTCCCGACCCGGCCGCCGTCCTGGCCGAGGTCCGCCGGGTGCTGAAGCCCGGCGGGCGGGTCGCCTGCACCGAGGTCGACTCCGCGCTGTGGGGCGCCGCCGAGCCCTCGTACCCCGAACTCGCGGGCGTGCACGCCAAGATGGCCGCCGCCCAGCGCGCCGACGGCGGCGACCGGTCGATCGGCCGACGGCTGCCCCGGCTGCTGCACGCGGCCGGCTTCGACGAGGTCGTGCTGCGCCCCTTCGCCACCACCAACGACGACCACCCCACCGACGCCTTCGCCCCCCAGCTCGGCCCGCAGCGGCTGGAACCGCTGGTGGCCCGGGGCGTCCTCTCCCTGGCCGAACTCGCCCTCGCCGCCGACCGCTGGAACCGCTTCCGGTCGGACCCCGACGCCTGGGTGATGCTGCTCGGCCTCACCGCCGCCGCGACCGCACCCGCGGGCCGCGGACCGCAGGAAACCGTCCGAGAGCAGCACTGACAGAGCAGCACTGAAAGGAAACCCGTGCACCCCAAGGTCAAGATCTTCATCACCATCTTCTGCTACATCAGCGCCGTGGCCGGCCTGATCACCGCCGTGATGGACGCCAGCCACAAGCCCGCCCAGACCACCGACGCGGTCGTCGCCGGCGTGCTCGGCGTCGCCTTCCTGCTGGGCGGTCTGGCGCTGACCCGGAAGCCGCGCTACTGACGGTGGTGTCGACGCCCGGTCGCTTAGCAGCAACAACGGGTCGGGGGGTAAGGCTTCAAAAGCCTTACCCCCCGACCCGTTTCCGGTACGGCCTACTACGCGTCCGCCTAACGCGACCGGCGCAGCGGGTTGATCACCCCGAACGCCCCGGTCAGCGTGGACGGGTCGACGAAGGAGCCGCCCGGCCCGTGCGTGCGGCGGAAGTTGTCGACCAGCCCGCGGAACGACGGGTCGACCTTCGCGCGGTACGCGGCCAGCAGGTTGACCCGCTCCGGCGTGGACAGCTCCTGCTCGGCACGCAGCTGGTGGCTGCGCGACAGGTGGTACATGCCCTCGACGGTGTACCCGGCGTCCAGCCAGCCCTGCCACAGCGCGTCGCGGTCCGCCTCCTGCCCGGCGAAGTACGCCAGGGCGCGCTGCCGCGGCTCGGTCGGCGCGGCCGCGGCCGGCACCGGCTCGGCCCGCAGCTCGACCCGCCGCCCGCACAGGTACAGCACCGCGACGCCCTTGCGGACGCAGAAGTTGAGCGCCTCCCCGGCCTGGTCGACGACGGCCTCGGCCTTGTCGTTGAGCGAGGTGTTGCACAGGATCGGCACCCCGGTCGCGGCCCGGAACGCGTCCAGCGCCCGGTGCAGCCGCGGGTTGGACTCGGCGGTGACGGTCTGGTGCCGGGCCGAGCCGTCCAGGTGGACGATCGCGGGCACCAGGTCCCGCACCTCCGGCCGGACCTGGACGGCCTCGAGCATGTACGGCGACTCGCGGTCCGAGGCGAACCACTCGCCCGCGTACTCGGCCATCACCATCGGCGCGACCGGGCGCCACCACTGGCGCCGCTTGTACGTGTTCAGCAGGTCCTTGACCTTGTGCGAGCGCGGGTCCCCGATCAGGCTGCGGTGGCCCAGCGCGCGCGGCCCGAGCTCGGCCCGGCCGTCCACCCAGGCGATCACGCCGTCCGAGACGTCGGCGACGAACCGCTCGGCCTCGAAGTCCGTCACCGAGGCGATCCACGGCGCGAACTCGGCCAGCGCCTCCTCGACGTCCAACACGTCCCGGCCGTAGTACGGCGAGACGATCCGCAGTCCGGCCTCCGCCAGCGCACCGGCCCCGTACAGGCCGAGCAGGCCGAGGCCGATGCCCTGGCCGGAGTCGTTGGCGCACGGCGGGGTGACCAGGCCCTTGAAGCCGAACCGGTCCATCAGCAGCGTGTTGGTGGGACAGTTGAGCGCGTAGCCGCCGCTGGTCGACAGGTGGGTGTCCTCGGCGCGGATGCCGCCGACCTCCAGCAGCCGTTCCACGTTGCGGATCGCGACGCCCTCGCAGCAGCGCTGGATGACCTTCATCACCGCGCTGCGCAGGTGGTCCTCGCGGCTGAGCGTGTCGTCGAGCTCGACGCCGGCCAGCTGCTCGTCGGCGGCGGCCACCACGGCGCGCACGAGGTCGTGCGCGGCCTTCCAGGGCTGGGTCGCGGCGCCGCCGAAGAAGGTGACGTCCGCGATGGCCGCCTCGGCGTCGTACTCGATCGCCGCGGTCGAGGCCGAGGCCAGCGCCATCAGCGAGCCGGGCTCCAGACCGAACACCGTCTCGGCGGCGGTGTACAGCGGGCCGGGCGACTCCACCGGCTCGAAGGTGATCCGCCCCTGCTTCACCACGCAGCCGGCGTACCAGTAGGTGTTCGGGCGGCTCTCCTGCGCGTAGTCGGGCAGTGCGTCGATCGCCAGACCGATGATCTGCCCGTCACGGAACAGCGGGACGTCCCGCAGCACCCCGCTGAACAGGTGCGCCAGGCTGTGCAGCGGGAACTCCTCCGACCCGGCCGGCTTGGGCACCGGCTGCGCCTTCGGCAGCCCCGGCGTGCCCCAGGTCGCCGTCACGTCGTCGAGGGTCAGCCCCTCCTCGGCCAGCAGGGCCGACAGGAAGGCCTCGGCCCGGCCCTCGGTGTACAGCGGCCAGAAGTGGTGCTTCTGCCCGCTGACCCGCTCCAGTTCCCACACCCGCACCAGTTCGACGTCGGCGCCGTCCCGGCGCCACAGCGCGACATTCTGGTCGTGCCGCACCGAGAAGACCGCACCCGGCCCCGGCGGCGTGAGATAGGCGGAAAGGAAATACTCGGCCACGGTTACCTCTTTTTCCTCGGTCTGCCCAGGAGGAGGTAATTCCGACCCGTTCGCGAGGGGATTTCCCGCACCCCGCCCAGGGCCGGCCGCCCGCCCCCGGCACCAGCGACTACCCGGTCATTCGACCATGCGTGCGGACGCCCGGTACATACTGAAATCCCCGTTTACGCACGTCCCGGCCGCCCGCATACGCATGCGCAGCGGGGCCGGCGGCCCGTCTGACGGAGTTTTTGACAGAGCAGCCAAGAACTGCCATCATCCTCCCATGGCACGCCCGAGGAAGTTCGACACCGAGGCCGCGATCGACGCGGCCATGAACACCTTCTGGACCAAGGGGTACACCGCGACCTCGACCGACGACCTGGCCGAGAGCACCGGCATGCTGCGCGGCAGCCTGTACAACGCCTTCGGCGGCAAGCGGCAGCTGTTCGAACTGGCGCTGCGCCGCTACCGGGAGCAGGGCGCCGCCGGCGCGAACGCCATGGCCGACGACCAGCCGCCACTGGAGCGCATCCGGCGGCTGCTGCGCGCCGGGGTGGACCGCACGACGGCCGACCACCGCGGCTGCCTGGCCGTCAACACCGTGACCGAACTGGCTGGCCCCGAGCCGGAGTTGGCACACCTGGCCCGACAGGCCTTCATCCCGCTGGAGTCCGCGCTGGCGACGGCGGTCGAGGCGGGCCGGGTCCGCGGCGAGATCCGCGCGGACCGCACCCCGCAGCAGCTCGCCCGGCAGGTGATGGCCGCCTTCCACGGCCTGCTGCTGCAGGCCAAGGCCGGCTTCGAGCCCGAATCGCTGCACGCGACCATCGACGCCGTCGTCGACGACCTGCGCGCCTGAGCTTCTCCGCCGGGCCACCCCCGGCGCTTTTCCTGCCCAAGTTTTTGGCACTTCAGACAATAACAGCCCTCACCGGAGGCCTGACCCGATGTCCGTCCAGCCCCGCCC
Source organism: Kitasatospora sp. NPDC051164 (assembly GCF_044455625.1). Classification (NCBI taxonomy): domain Bacteria; kingdom Bacillati; phylum Actinomycetota; class Actinomycetes; order Kitasatosporales; family Streptomycetaceae; genus Kitasatospora; species Kitasatospora sp. NPDC051164. The sequence goes on from NZ_JBITFB010000018.1 coordinate 13,551, forward strand.
GACCCATCAGTCTCGCCCGCCCCGTCCGTGCAGCCCACTCCAGCGGCTCCGCCCACCCCTCCTGCCCGTCATCCTGGCGGCCTTCTTCATGTACGGCTTCGACGGCAACGTCGTGAACGTTGCCCTGCCCGCCATCCGCGCCGACCTCGGCGCCGGCCAGGCCATGCTGGAACTCGTCGTCGCCGGCTACGTGTTCAGCTACGCCACCGGACTCGTCCTCGGCGGACGGCTCGGCGACATCCTCGGCCACCGGCGGATGTTCCTTACCGGGATGGCCGCCTTCACCCTGGCCTCCGTGCTGTGCGGACTGGCCCAGTCCCCCACCCAGCTGGTGCTCGCCCGCCTGCTCCAGGGCCTCACCGCCGCAGCCATGGTGCCCCAGGTGCTCGCCCTGATCACCACCGCCCTCCCCGCCGAGGGCCGGCCCCGCGCCCTGGCCTGGTTCGGCGTCACCGGCGGACTCAGCGGCGTCTGCGGCCAGTTGCTGGGCGGCGTCCTGCTCGACGGCGACCTCTTCGGCCTCGGCTGGCGCGCCGTCTTCCTCGTCAACCTGCCGGTCGGCCTGATCGTCCTCGCCGTCGCCGCCGCCGTCCTGCCCCGCACCACCACCGGCCGCCGCCCGGCCCTCGACGGCATCGGCGTGCTCGCCGTCTCCGGCTCGCTGGCCCTGGCCCTCGTCCCGCTCGTCCTAGGCCGGGAGGCCGGCTGGCCGCTGTGGGCCTGGGCGATGCTCGCCGCCGCCGTCCCCGCCTTCCTGGCCGCCCTGCGCTGGGAGAGCCGCCTCGCCGCCCGCGGCGGACAGCCGCTGCTCGACCCGGCGCTGTTCCGCGGCCGGGTCTTCCGGACCGGACTGGCCGTCAACGCCGCCTTCATGGCCTTCTTCGCCGGCTTCGTCTTCGTCATCAGCCTCACCGTGCAGACCGGCTTCGGCTACAGCCCGCTCCGCTCCGGCCTGGTCTTCACCCCCATGGCCGTCCTCGCCATGGTCTCCTCGCTGACCGGCAAGCGCCTGATCCCCCGGTACGGGCTCCGCGTCCCCGTCGTCGGCGGACTGATCACCGCCCTGAGCCTGCTGCTCACCGCCCTCGCCCTGCAGACCGACGGCGAACAGCACGCCCTCCCCTGGCTGCTGACCACCATGGGCCTGATGGGCATCGGCAACGGCCTCGTCCTGCCCTCCCTGATCGGCGCCCCGATGGCCGGCATCACCCCCGAGCGCGCCGGCACCGCCGCCGGCACCCTCTCCACCACCCAGCAGTTCGCCGCCGTCACCGGCGTCGCCGTCCTGGGCGGCACCTACTTCGCCGTCCTCGACCACCACACCCACGCCACCGCCGCGGCAGCCGCCACCTGGCTCGCCCTCGCCGCCGTCCTCGCCATGATCGCCCTCACCCTCCGCCTCTCCCGCGCCACCACCGCCCCCACCACCGCCCCCGCCACCGCCGAAGCCTCTCCCGCCCGCACCGCCGTCCCGGCACCCGCTCGGGCGAGCTGAGCGACCTCCGGCGCCAACGGGCCCCTGGCCTCACTGCAGTTGAGCCTCCACCCGGGCCCGACCCGCCCGCCCCGGCCGGGCCCCTCCCCGGCCCCGAAGACGACGAAGGGCATCCTCCCCTCAGGGGAGAACGCCCAGGTCGGACAGCATTCGATCGGGTGGGGCACCAGGGGCTCGAACCCTGAACCTACGGATTAAAAGTCCGCAGCTCTGCCAATTGAGCTAGTACCCCGCGGCCCTTGGTCCCGGTGGTGCCTGGTGGGAGGGCCAGGGCGATCCTACCCGGTGGGGCCCCGGGCTCCGCCAGTGGATTGCGCGGGCGCGCCGGGGGTGTGCAGCGGCCCTTGAGGCGGGGTGTAGTGGGCGGCGCGGACGCGGCGAAGCCAGGCTTCGGCGGGGCGGGGGTCGGGAGCGGCCGGGAGGACGCCGGGACCGGCCAGCCGGTCGGCGGCGTCGGCCAGCAGGGATTCGGCGACGGCGGGGCGGTCGGCGATGCGTTCGCCGAGGTCGCGGATCCGTTCCGGGTCGGGCAGCCGGATCAGGTTGCGGCCGGTTTCGTGCAGGCGGACGGCCTGCTCGACCAGCCGGACCAGGTGCCGGGCGTGTTTGGCGGCCCGGCGGCGGGTGGCCGGGTCGGTGGTGTCGCGGGTCAGCAGCTTGCGGAACTGCTGGTCGGCGTACCCGAGGTAGGCCTTCCGCACGGCGGGGGCGCTGAGGAAGGCCGCCCGGATGCCGATCAGCTCCTCGCCGAGCGGAGTGCGGGTCTCGTACAGATGGTCCGGCAGCCAGACGAGTTCGGATGCGGTCGGGTTGCAGGTCAGCGCGAGCCGGCACCACTTGGCGGCCTCGTGCAGGGTGAGGTCGGGCCGGGTGCTGACGTGCGACTCGGCCGGGCGGTGCAGGCCGTGCAACTCCTCGGTGGGGGTGGCGAACAGGCCCAGCCGGTCGAGGTCGGAGCCGGCGTGGGCGAAGCCGTACGCGGTGGAGCCGACGATGCCGGAGAGCAGGACGGTGCCCGGAGTCTCCGCTGGGGACAGGGCTGCGGGCACGGGCGGTCTCCTCCCGGGAGGCGTACGGGCGGGCTGCGGACGGGCTGCGGACAGGTACGGGGCATCCTCTCCGGAACAGGCCGCGCCGGGCGAGCGAATTCCGGTCCGGGGCCCGCCCGGCCGCCGATACTGGCCGCATGGAGCACGATCCCCACATGGAAGCGGTGGCAGCCGTCGGCGTCGAGAAGCTGCGGGCCTGGTGGTCGCACCGGCAGTGGCTGGACCGCCCGCACAGCGGCGCGTCCGCCGCCGAGGTGCTGGCTGCCACCGGCTGGGCCCGCTCGGTGGGCGGCGCGGCGCCGTACCTGGGCCTGTTCGCCCGGGCCGGGATCCGCCGGGCGGCGGTGGACGCGGCGGTGGCCCGGCTCGAGGTGCACGAGCTACCGGCCGCGCGGGGCTGTACGTACGTGCTGCCGGCCGCCGACTTCGCGCTCGGCCTGGCCGCCGGCGCGGCCGCGCCGGCGGGTGAACTGGTCGCGGCGGAGAAGCACCTGGGGGTCGGCCGGGACGAGGTGGAGAAGCTCTGCCTGGCCATCGAGCGCGTCGTGTCCCCGGACGAGCCGCTGGACCCGACCACGATCCGGGAGTCGGTCGGCGAAGCGGTCCGCCCGCTCGGCGACGCGGGCCGGAAGCGCGGCGTCGCCACCACCCTGCCGCTCGCCCTCGGGCTGATGCAGTCGCGCGGCCGGCTCCGCCGGGTGCCCGTCAACGGCCGTCTGGACCAGCAGCGTTACGGCTACGTCGGCTGGGACCAGCCGGTCGCGGGGGACGCCGTCGACCTCGCCCGCCGCTACTTCGCCTGGGCCGGCCCGGCCACCCTCAAGCACTTCCGCTGGTTCTCCGGCTTCACCGCCGCCACCGCCCGCCGGGCCGTCGCCGAGGCGGGCGTGGTGCCGCTCGCACCCGGCTCGGAGCTCCTGTTGCCGCCCGAACTCGCCGAGGAGTTCGCCGAGTTCAGGGTACCGCGCAGACCGCACTACACCCTGCTGGCCGGCATCGACGGCATCCACCTGCTGCACCGCGAGCTGTCCCGGCTGCTCGACCCCGCCGACGCCGCCCGCCCGCTGCCCGCCGGCCGGTCCGGCCGCGCCTTCGGCAACGAGGCCGACCCCCAGACCCACGTCGTGCTCGACCGCGGCCGGATCGTCGGGCTCTGGGAGTACGACACCGAGCGGGCCGAGATCGTCCTGCTGCCCTTCGTCCCGCTCGACGACGCCCTGCGCGAGGCGGTGGCGCGCACCGAGGCGTTCGTCCGCGAGGAGCTCGGCGACGCCCGGGGTTTCAGCCTCGACTCGCCGAAGAGCCGGGCGCCGAAGATCGCGGCGCTGCGGGCGGCGGCGGGCGCGGCGGGCGTGGCCCGCCCAACGGCCGGGTAGCGTACGGATCATGTCGACCACCACCACCGACGGCGTCCTGCTCGTCACCGGCGCCGGCCGCGGCATCGGCGCCGCCACCGCCCTGCTGGCCGCCCGCCGCGGCTACCGGGTCTGCGTCAACTACCGTACGGACGAGGCCTCGGCGGCCGCCGTGGTGGACGCTGTCCGGGCCGAGGGCGGCACCGCCCTCGCCGTCCGCGCCGACGTCAGCCGGACCGCCGAGGTGGAGCGGCTGTTCGCCACCGTGGACGCCGAACTCGGGCCGCTCACCGGCCTGGTGAACAACGCGGGCACGCTGGAGAAGCAGTGCCGGCTGGAGGAGATCGACGAGGACCGGCTGAACCGGATCTGGGCCTCCAACATCACCGGCCCGTTCCTGTGCGCGGCCCAGGCCGTCCGCCGGATGTCCACCCGGTACGGCGGGCGCGGCGGCGCCATCGTCAACGTCTCCTCGGCCGCCTCCCGGATCGGCTCGCCGAACGAGTACGTCGACTACGCGGCCGCCAAGGGCGCGGTGGACTCGATGACCCGCGGCCTCGCGCTGGAGGTCGCCGCCGAGGGGATCCGGGTCAACGCGGTGCGGCCCGGGCTGATCCACACCGACATCCACGCGCTCGGCGGCGAGCCCGGGCGGGTCGACCGGGTCGCCCCGAACCTGCCGATGCGGCGCGGCGGGCAGCCGGAGGAGGTCGCCGAGGCGATCCTCTTCCTGCTCTCCCCGGCCGCCTCGTACACCACGGGGGCGTTCCTGGAGGTCTCGGGCGGCCGCTGACCGCCGTTCCCGGGCGGCTGACGATCCCCGAGGGCCGTTCCCGGGCGGGTCGGGGGCCGATTTCGGACAGCGTCGACCCGCTACCGAAGGGCCCCTCCGGTTTCCTTCCGCACGTCTGCCCCCGCCCGTACGGTGGAGGCCATGACCGACGCCTTCATCGACATCCCCGGTGTGCGCAACTTCCGTGACGCGGGCGGCATCGGCGCCCTCCGCCGGGGCGTGCTCTACCGCTCCGGCTCCTTCCACGCGCTCACCGAGGAGGGCGCCCGGCGGCTCAAGGCCCTCGGCCTGCGGACGGTGATCGACCTGCGCAGCGCGTTCGAGCTGGAGATCTGGCCGGACCAGCGGCACGGCCTCGACCACGAGGCGTTCAACCTGCCGACCCTGCCCGCCGACCGCGGCGGCGTCGACCGGCCCTGGCCGGAGGACCAGGCCGCCCTCTACCCCTTCATGGCCGAGACGGCCGGGCCCTCGCTCGCCGCCGTCATGCGCCGCCTCGCCGCACCGGATTCGCCGGCCGTCGTGGTCCACTGCGCCGTCGGCAAGGATCGCACCGGCCTCACCATCGCCGTCCTGCAGTCCCTGCTGGGCGCCTCCGAGGCCGACATCACCGCCGACTTCGTGCTCTCCAACCTCGGCCTCGGCCTGGACAAGGGCCCCGTCCCGTACGTCGACGAGACCGGCGCCGAACGCCTCTCCCGGCCGGTCGGCGCCGAGCTCCTCGCCTCCTCCCTCGCCTGGATCCGCACCCACCACGGCACGATCCCCGCCTACCTGCGCCACCACGGCGCCACCGAGGCCGAACTGGACGCCGTCCGCGCCAACCTCTCGGCCTGAGCGGCGGCCGGGCCCACCGCTACCCCCGGCGCTCGAAGCGCCACCACTGGGTCGGCTCGTCGAGGTCCTCCCACTGGTGGACGACACCGTCCGGGCTCTCCGGCGCGGTCAGCGGCTTGCCACTGATGAAGCTGGTGACGGTGTACGTCCCGGGGGCGTCCACGTGGGCTTCCAGCAGCCATTCCTGGGCTCCGAAGGCGTTGGCGCCCCACTGCTGGACGGGGACGCCGTTGTCCGGGGAGGCGCCGGTGACGTCGAGGCGCTTGCCGCTGGCGGCGTTCTCGACGTGGAAGAGCGCGCCGCCCGGGTGGACGGCGGTGAGGTGCCAGAGCTGGGCGTCGGTGCCGTCGTCCGCGCCCAGGACGATCCGGGCGCCGCTGCGCCGGGAGGCGTCGGCGACCTGCAGCAGCAGGCCGCTGCCGACGTTGCGGACGAGGTAGCTGCCGTCGGTGATCGCGGAGTCGGTCGCGCTGTCAGTCACGGTCGAAGTCTGCCACCGGGCACCGACAGGACTCGTGGCCGTAGTGGCCGCGCGGCAGGCGTTTCGACCGGACCGGCTCCGCCGCCTATGCTGCGGCGAATGTCCACCGAGCAGATACCGTCGCACCGTCAGCAGCCCGCGTTCCTCGACGCCGTGGCCGAACTGGAGGCGGTGGTCGCCGCCGGGGACGACGAGCGTTTCGGCTCCGCCCTCGGCCTGGTCGGCGGCCTGTTCGGCTCGGCCGACCCGGAGGAGCGGGCGGCGGCCGGCCCCCGGCTGGCCGCGCTGCTGCCGGACGCCCCGCCGTTCCCCCGTTCCCACCTGGCGATGGTGGTGGGTGCCTGCGTCGAGTACGGGGCCGACCCGGTCGCCTGTGCCGGCCCGGTGCTGGCCGGCCTGCGCGGGGCGCTGACCGGGGTGGAGCTGCTGGTGCGGCGCTGGGCCGAGACCGGCGGCGGCCCGCTGCCGGACCCGGAGGAGGACGATCCGGCCGCTGCCCACGAGCGGATCGCCGACCCGGCGCTGCTGGACGAGTGGCACGCGCACCTGGCCGTGGTCGGCTGGTGGACGCTGCACCTGTGGCAGCAGGCGTCCTGGGCGGTCTACTCGCACGCCCCGGTCCGGGCCGAGGCCCACGCCTCGGGGGTGACCGAGGCGCTCGTGGAACTGTTCGGCCGGTACGGGGGCGAGCAGCACGACCTCAGGGGCCTGGCCCACCTGGCGCTGATACTGGACGACGAGCCGCTGCTGGTGCTCGACCGTCCGACCGGCACCGGCTACCTGCTGCGGATGAGCGGCCTGAGCGACACCTTCCAGCTGCACACCCTGCTCGCCGACGTGCTGATCGGCGGCGGCCACCTGCCCGGCGCCCCGCAGGACCCGGAGGTGGCGGCGCTGGCCCGGACGGCCTTCCTGGACGGCCGCCGGGTGACCGCGACCGGCGCCTTCAACCTGGTCGCCCCGGACGGCTCCTGGCTCTGGAACGAGGGCACCCCGAGCGACATCCCGGTGCTGGACGGCCTGCGCACCCTGGTGCTGGAGCCGCTGCCGTACGAGCGCAGCTGGTCGGCCGGGCGGTTCATCCAGGAGGTCCCGGGCGACCTGCGGCTGGAGCGGGTGCTCGACCCGGCGGAGGCGGCGTACAAGCTGGCCCGTACGGCCCCGGGGCAGTCCCCCGCGGAGGCCTTCCGGTAGCGGGCGTACCGACGAGCCGCAGGCCCCGGAGGTTCGCCGGCCCGGTCGGGTTAGGGTCGGAATCCGACACAGCCCCGAGGAGTGGAGTCGACGATGGCGAAGGTCCCGAACGTGCTCGCGGCCGCCGCGCCCGCCGCGCTGACCGCGGCGAGCGGTCTGGTCGGTGGTTACGGCGTCGCCCGCTGGACCGGCCGGCGCGAACTGGGCGGCGCGGTGCTGGCGGTGGCCGGCGCCGGGGCGGCCGCGCAGTGGCGCCGCAGCTCGGGCCCGGGCGCCGCGGCGGCGCTGACCGGCCTGTACGTGGCGGCCTTCGGCGGCTCGCACCCGCTGGCGAAGAAGATCGGCGCCTGGCCGTCCGTCTTCGCCGTCACCGGTGTGGTCGTGGCGGCCTCCACGGCCGCGACGGCGCTGTCCGCCCGCAAGCGGTAGCCGGCCCGCGGTAGTCGGCCCGCGGTAACCGGCGGCCCGCCGAACGGGACGGCCCGCCGCTCCCGCTACTGCTTCCCCTTGCCGAACCGGGCCTCGAAGGCGGCCCGGTTCGCCGAGACCGGCGAGCGGTCCCAGACCGCGAACACCACCCGCTCGAAGGCCGCCCCGTACCGGGCCAGCGCGGCCTCGAAGGCCTCGGCGACCCGGGCCGGGTCGTTGCCGAACACCCCGCAGCCCCAGGCGCCGAGCACCAGCGCGCGCACCTCGTGCCGGGCCGCCGCCGCGAGCACCCGGACGGCCCGCTCGGCGAGCACGCCCCGCACGTCCGTACCGGGCGAACGCCGTTCCAGCTGCCCGGCGTTGGGCGCGGGCGAGGTCAGGAAGGTGACCGGGTACGGCTGCGCCAGCAGGTCTCCGCGCCGGTCCCGGATCACCGGCACGTCGGGCGAGACGATCACCCGGTGGCTGTACCGGAGGTCGGTGGAGGCCCGGTGCGCCTCGTAGTAGTCCGGCGCCTCCAGCAGGCAGCTGTACAGCAGCGCGCTGCGGCACACGTCCTCCTCCTGGGCGCGGGCCCCGCGCAGGTACCCGCCGCCGGGGTTGCGCGCGGAGGCGAAGTTCAGCACCCCGACCGGGCCGGCCAAGGCCTCGACCAGCCGCCGGGCGGCCTCGATGCTCCCCTCGGCCGTCACCTCGACGCTGCCGCGCGGCCCCGGGCCCGGCTCGCCCGCCGCCACCAGCGCGTCCAGCGCCTGCGGCGTGTACGACACCGTGCCGGCCTGCGCCGCCGTCAACTGCTTCCCCACCCGCACGGGTTCGCCGCCGGCCGTCCGGTAGTCCCCCCGCTCGGCGATCTCCTCGTTCACCCGTGCCACGTCCTGCAGTCTGCTGCTCATGCTCCGGACGCTACGGGACTACCGCGTCCGCGCGCCACAGGTTATTCTCACTTCCAGAACAACACCTCGGGGGGAGCATGACGAGGTGTCGGGGGGTATCGGGGGAACGCGAAGGGCCCGCTCCGGGGGACGGAGCGGGCCCTTCGTACGTTCAGCCGGGCGGGCGGTCGACTACCGCCCGTACGACGTCAGTTCTTCCAGCGCGGCTTGCGGTCGTCGCGGTTGAAGCCACCGCGGTCGGCGCCACGGTCGCGGTCGCCGAAGCCACCACGGTCACGGTTGAACCCACCGCGGTCGGCCTGCGGACGGCCGCCGGAGCGGTGGTCGTCGCGGCGGGCGAACGGACGGCTGCTGCTGCTGCCGCCACGCTCGTCACGGCCGAAGGCCGGACGGTCACCGAAGGAACGGGCCGGACGGTCACCGAAGGAACGGCCGCCGCGGTCGTCGCCACGGTCGCGGTTGAAGCCGCCGCGGTCGCCACCGCGGTCACGGTCGCCGAAGCCACCGGAGCGACGGTCGTCACGGTCGCGGCCGCCGAAGCCGCCACGCTCGCCACCACGGTCACGGTTGAAGCCACCGCGGTCGCCGCCACGGTCACGGTCGCCGAAGCCACCGGAGCGACGGTCGTCACGGCCACCGAAGCCGCCGGAGCGACGGTCGTCGCCACGGTCGCGGTTGAAGCCGCCGCGGTCGCCGCCACGGTCACGGTCGCCGAAGCCACCGGAGCGACGGTCGTCACGGTCGCGGCCGCCGAAGCCGCCACGCTCGCCACCACGGTCACGGTTGAAACCACCGGAGCGACGGTCGTCGCCACGGTCACGGTCACGGTCCCGGTCGCGGCCGAAGGCCGGACGCTCGCTGCGCGCCTCGCGGTACGCCGGGGCGCGGTCCTCGGTCTTCGGCGCGGAGGCGCGGTCCTCGGCCTTCGGCGCGGAAGCGGGGGCCTCGGCAGCGGCCGGAGCGGCAGCGGCCTCGGTCGGCTCGCCGGTCTCGTCGGCGGCCGGCTCCTCGTCCTCGATGCCCAGGTCGGCCCGCTCGCGCGCCGCACGGGCGGCCAGGCGGTCGGCCTCCTCGCGCAGCTCGGTGGCGCGACGCTGCGCGCGCTCCAGCTGGCGGGTCATGTCGGCGATCTCACGCTCGGCGGCACCGGCGATGTTGGCGGCGCTCTCCGCCTGGACCTCGGTCAGCGAACGGGCGCCGGTGATCCGGGCGACCTCCGCGTCGAAGGCGTGGTCCAGGATGTGGCGGCTGGCGTCGACGCCCGCGTCCTCCATCAGACGGAAGATGCCGCGACGCTGGTGCGGCAGCACCAGGGTGACGACGGCGCCGGAGCGGCCGGCCCGCGCAGTGCGGCCGGAGCGGTGCAGGTAGTCCTTGTGGTCGCCGGCCGGGTCCACGTTCAGGACCAGGTCGATGCCGTCGACGTGGATGCCGCGGGCGGCGACGTCGGTGGCGACGACGACGTTGACGTAGCCGTCCTTGAAGTCGCCGAGGACACGGGTACGGGCGCCCTGGGTCATGCCGCCGTGCAGCGCGTCGGCCTTCACACCGGCCTCGATCAGCTGCTCGGCGACCCGGTCGGCGCCCATCTGGGTGCGGACGAAGATGATCGTGCGGCCCTTGCGGGCGGCGATCGCGTTGGTGATCGGCGCCTTGTCCTTGGGCTTCACCACGAGGATGTGGTGGGTCATGGTCGTGACGGCGCCGGCCGAGGGGTCGACCTCGTGGGTGACCGGGTTCTTCAGGTAGCGCTTGACCAGGGTGTCGATCTCGTTCTCCAGGGTGGCGGAGAACAGCAGGCGCTGGCCGCCGGCCGGAACCTGGTCGAGGATCTCGGTGACCTCGGGCAGGAAGCCCATGTCCGCCATCTGGTCGGCCTCGTCGAGCACGACGGTCTGGACGTCGGCGAGCTTGGCACTGCCGCGGTTCAGCAGGTCCCGCAGGCGGCCCGGGGTGGCGACCAGGACGTCGACGCCGCGCTCCAGCGCGTAGATCTGGTTCGACATCGAGGTACCGCCGCAGACGACCTTGAGCTTGAGGCCGAGCACCGAGCCGAACGGCTCCAGGGCGTCGGCCACCTGCATGGCGAGCTCGCGGGTCGGGACCAGGATCAGGCCGCGCGGGTGCTTGGGCTTGGTGCGCTCGCCGTCGGCGAGGCGGGTCAGCAGCGGCAGGCCGAAGCTGAGGGTCTTGCCGGAGCCGGTACGACCACGGCCCAGCACGTCCTTGCCGGCCAGGGCGTCCGGGATGGTCGCGGCCTGGATCGGGAACGGGGTGGTGACGCCGCGCTTGGCGAGGGCGCGCACGACGTCGTCGTGCAGGCCCAGGTCGCCGAAGGTGAGGGTCGGCTCGGCGGCCGCCTCCTCGGTGGCCTCCACGGCCTCGGCGATCACCTCGTCCGCGGCGGTGTCGATGGTGTCGATGGTGTCGGTGACATCGGCGGCGGCCTCGTTCGCGGGCATGGCGAAGCGGGCGTCGTCAACGAGAGACATGCAAAACCTTCCGGAAGTGGCACGCGCCAAAGTCCGGGGTTCTGTTTCACAACCGCCTCTATGCGGTCAGCCACGGATCGCCGGAACGCGCCAAGGGCGCCAGATGAATTAGGGCGCCAGTCAAATGAATCAAACGAACGATCTACCACCATAGAGGACCCGGGGGGGCGGAGGCAAATGCCCTGGTTGATCCCCCAGTGCCCACCCCCGGCGCCCACCGCTAGTGCCCGGCGGCGCGCGGGCTCGGCGCCGGGGAACCGGAGCTGCCCGACGAGGGTTCCGGGCCCGGCGGGACGGTCGCGGCGGGCGAGGTGTGCTCGGGCTCGGGGGTGCTCGACGGGCGGCTGCTCGGGGTGGCCGAGGGGGAGCCCGCCGAACCGCCGGAGCGGCCCTCGCCGGTCCCGCCCGTCCCGCCGGAGCCCGTCGTGCCGCCGGAGCCGGTCGACGCGCCACCGCCGGGGTGCGGCGCCGGGCTGGTGTCCACCGCGCCCGCCGAACCACCACCGGGCGCACCCGCTGGAGCCCCCGGCACCGGGACCACTCCGGTCACCGTGCCACTCGCCCCGGGCGCCACCTCGCCCGGCGTCGAAGCCGTGGCCCCGCCCGGGGCGTTCTCGGCCTGCGGGCCCCCCGGCCGCTCCGGGCGCCCCGACACACCGCCCGGGTGCCCGGCCCCCGGCGAGGCCGACGGCCCGCCCGTCGCCGCCGGCCGGGCCGCAGCACCGGCCTGCCCGACCGGCGCCACCCCGCCGTGCTTCTCCTCCGCCGCCGGGCCCACCGACATGCACCCGGTCAGCCCCATTCCGGCCACCGTCAGCACCGCCGCCGCCCGCACCGCCCGTGAGCGCAGCACCGCCGTGTTCCGCACCCGCACCGCCCGCGCCGCTCGCACTGCCCGAACCGCTCGCACTGCCCGAACCGCTCGTCCTGCCCGAACCGCCCGCACCGAAGCCACCGAGGTCCCTCTCTACCGCCCCACCCGGGCCGCCCACTCACGCGCGGCCGCTTTCGGTGCCCAACGCGCGCCCGGCCCGGCGGGACACGGGCAGGGCGGCAGTTCGCCCCCGGTCTCCCACCGAGGGCGCCGCCTCAGCCCAGGAGTTTCGGCCCCGAAGCATCCGCCCCGAAGCCTCAGCCCCACAGCGCCGAGGCCAGCTCCGCCCCGGCGTACACCGCGGCCAGCCCGGCCACCACGCTGCCGGCCACGTTCGCCAGCGCGAACCGCCCGGCACCGGTCTCGGCCAGCCGCAGCGTCTCGTACGAGAAGGTCGAATACGTGGTCAGCGCACCGCACAGGCCCGTCCCCAGCAGCAGCTGGACCTGCGAGGACGCCGCGCCCGCCGCCACCGCGCCGGTCACCGTCCCGAGGATCAGGCAGCCGACCACGTTCACCGTGAAGGTCCCCCACGGAAACACCGAGTCGTGCCGGGACTGCACCGCCCGGTCGGTCAGATACCGCATCGGCGCGCCGACCACCGCGCCCGCCACCACCAGCAGCCAGTTCACCCCGCCGACTCCTCCCGACCCGAACCCTCGCCCGACCCCCGACCCGAACCCTCGCCCGAGCCGCCACCCGCGCCGTCACCCGAACGCCCGTCCGGTCCGCGCCCGGTGTAGGTCACGACCTCGCACCGGTCCAGCAGCACCAGGCCCTCCGCCACCAGCCCGTCCAGCTGCGGCAGGAACGCCCGCACCCGCTCCTCCTCGTCCACGATCACCACCGCCACCGGCAGGTCCTCGCTCAGCGACAGCAGCCGCGTGGTGTGTACCAGCGACGACGCCCCGAACCCCTCGATCCCCCGGAACACGCTCGCCCCGGCCAGCCCGGCCGCCCGCGCCCGGTGCACGATCTCGCTGTACAGCGGGCGGTGGTGCCACCGGTCGCTCTCGCCGACCAGCACCGTCAGCCGCAGCGCCGGCCCGCCCAGCCGGGTCACCGCGCGCCCCCGCCGGTCGCGGCGCCGCCCCGCACGGCTCCGCGGCGCACCGCGCGGTGGATCAGACGCCGGGTCAGCCCGGCCGCCGCCCACACCGCGACCAGCGCGCCCAGCAGCGTCAGCCCCAGGTACGCCAGCCCCGGCCCGAGCCGGCCCACCTCCAACAGCCGCCGGACGTCCACCGCGTACGTCGAGAAGGTGGTGAACCCGCCCAGCACGCCGGTGCCGAAGAACGGCCGCACCAGCGGATGCGCCTGGCGCCCCTCGGTGATCACCACCAGGAACACCCCGATCACCGCGCAGCCGACCACGTTGACCAGCAGCGTCGTCCACGGGAAGGCCGTCGGCCCGGTCTGCCAGCCGAGCCCCGCCGCGTACCGGGCCACCGCCCCGATCGCCCCGCCGGCCGCGACCGCCGCCACGGCGGGCCCCTGCCCGCGCAACACCGGCGGCCGGTTCCGCACCCGGGCCGCGACCGGCGGCGGCGTCCGGGGCGGACCGTCCACCGTGCCGTCCAACGCGCCCTCCGAGGTCGTCATAGCCCCATCAAACACCGACCTCCGCCACCTGGCACACCGTCACCCCAGACCCGACAATGATCCGGTGGAGATGACCCGGGAAGAGTTCGAGACGCTGGTCAGCGACGCGCTCGACCAGATCCCCCCGCAGCTCGCGGCCATGATGGACAACGTCGCGATCTTCGTCGAGGACGAACCCGACCCGAGCGACCCCGAACTCCTGGGCCTCTACGAAGGCACCCCGCTCACCGAACGCGGCGAGTGGTACGCCGGCGTCCTGCCCGACCGCATCCTGATCTACCGCGGCCCCACCCTCCGCCACTGCGAGACCCGCGAGCAGGTGGTCGAGGAGGTCCGCACCACCGTGATCCACGAGGTCGCCCACCACTTCGGTTTCGACGACCACGAACTCGACGAGCTCGGCTGGTCCTGACCCCCTCCGCAGCCCCGCCCCGCCCCCGCTCCACCGGCCGGCCGAAACCCGTTTTGGCGTTCCGCCCGACATCCCATATGCTTCTCGACGTCCCCGAACGCTGGAAACAGCGGGACAGGCCGCAAGCCCTCATCGTCTAGTGGCCCAGGACGCCGCCCTTTCAAGGCGGTAGCACGGGTTCGAATCCCGTTGGGGGCACGCAGTACCGTAGTAAAGTCAGTGCCGCAAGACCTTAGTGGTTCGCCACTACCAGGTCCCGTGGAGCAGTTGGTTAGCTCGCCACCCTGTCAAGGTGGAGGTCGCGGGTTCAAGTCCCGTCGGGATCGCTCGTCTCGCAAGAGACGGTGCAGTACGGCCAGGTAGCTCAGTTGGTACGAGCGTCCGCCTGAAAAGCGGAAGGTCGCCGGTTCGACCCCGGCCCTGGCCACAACCGGGAAGCCCCCGTAGCGAATTCGCTACGGGGGCTTCGTCGTTCCGCAGGCCCGGCCACGGGCTGCTGCCCGGCGAGAACACCGATCTGATCCCGCCCGACGTCGGCCCTTCTTCAGCAGGCCGGACGCCACCCGCCACCACCGGCGCGAGGACATCGGCTTCGGGGAGACGCTGCGCGTCCCGGACCCCTTCGGCTTCGAGCCGGCCACCGACGGCCTGCTGCCGTACCGGCCCCGCGCCGCCCGAGATCCCCCCGCAGGGGGAGGGGGAACCACCGGCGGGACGATCCGTCGGGGTGGGGCGGGGCGGGACCGTGGGGGCATGGAGACGACGAGGGACACGGGCTGGAACCGGGTGGCGGCGGGGGCCGGGTACGTGGCGGCGGGCTGGGCGGTGGCCTTCGCGCTGGTGCACGTGTACTGGCTGGCCGACGGGCGGCTCGGGCTGCCGGAGGGCCGCTCGGTGTGGAGCAGCACGCCGCTGCTGGTGATCGACGTGATCGCGATCCCGCTGTGCGCGGTGGCTGCGGCGGTGGCGCTGGCGCCGGTGCGGCGGTGGGGCGGGCGGGTGCCGGCGCGGCTGCTGACCGGTGCGCTGTGGGGCACCACCGCGCTGCTGGTGCTGCACGCCGCGCCGTCCGTGCCCGACTGGATCGCCCTGGCCGTCGGCAGCCGGTCGGGCGCCGAGCTGGACGCGATGGCCCGGTTCGCGACCTTCGGCTACGAGCCGTTCTTCCTGGCCGGCGGCCTCCTCTTCGCCCTCACCTCGCTCGGCCGCCGGGCGTCCCGCCGGTCAGCCGTGCGGTCAGCCGCGCGGTGAGCCAGTCGGCGGTGGTGGCGAGCCAGTCCGGCAGGGCGGTGCCGAGCAGGTGGTTGCCGTCCGGGACGAGGAGCAGCTCGGCGTCGGGGGCGTGCTCGGCCAGGGTGGCGGTGGTGACGCCCGGGATCCGGTCCTCGCCGCCCTCGACGACCAGCAGCGGCAAGGCGATCCGCGGCGCGAGGTCAGGTCGACCCGGTCGACGAAGGCGCGGGCCGCCTCGTAGCCGCCGCAGCGCTGGGCGAGGGTCGCGGTGACGAACGGGACCAGGCCGTCCCGGTCCAGCCGGTACGGGCAGCTGACCACCGCCGCGGCGCGCAGCCCCGGCTCACGGGCGGCGGACTCGGCGGCGTAGTAGCCGCCCAGGCTGAGACCGATCACAGCGGCCCGGGCGGGGTCCAGGTCGTCGTGGCGGGCGTCGACCAGGTCGTCCAGGCGCAGCGCGCACTCCTCGACCAAGGTGAGCGCGGCCACGGCGGTGACCGGCTTGGACATCGAGGCGATCCGGAACAGGGTGTCCCGGCGCATCGGGGCAGTGCCGGCAGTGTCGTGGCTGCCGAGCACGGTGACGTGCAGCTAGTCGTCACGAGCCACGGCGGCCACCAGGCCGGGCACCCCGCCCCGCTCGACGTGCCCGGCGAGGACCTCGGGGATCCGGCTCAGCCGCTTCGGGTGGAACCCGGTGGTGTTGCCCATCGGTCGGCACCGCTCCGACCCTTGACGGCACATCAGGTCGATCGGGGCCACTGTGCCGCACGGCACCGACTATTCGGACGAGGCGGGCGGTCCGGGACGGCGGAGGGCGGCTCAGGACGTGCGGAACCAGTTGTCGTCGGTGCCGAGGACCGTGCCGTCGGCGGCATAGAGGGTGAAGGTCTTGGCGTCCGAGCCCGGCTTCTTCGGGATGGCGACCCAGCGGGTCGTGGAGTCGCCGACGGCGACCGGCACCGCCTCGGTGGAGCCGCCGGTCTGCCAGGTGACCACGACCTTCGCGACCTCGGGCGTGACTCCGGCGACCACCACCGGCGAGGCGCCCAGCTCCCCGCCCTTGGCGCCGAGCATCGCCCCCCCGCCGGAGAAGGCGGAGGCGGGGACGGACCCGGCGGCGGCCCCGGCGCCCGGCTTCGCCGGCACGACGGTCTGGTGCACGGTGTCGTCCACCTGCCGCCGGCCGTCGAGGGTGAGGTAGAGGTTCACCTCGTCCAGGTCGGCCCGCCAGTGGCGGTCGACCTCGCCGTTCGTCATCTTCGGCAGCTGTGGGATGGCGGTGTGCCGGTCCTCCCAGCGCAGCTCCTCCTGCCGGTAGGCGTCCTCCTTGGTGGGGGCGGCCGGCCACAGGGCGGCCCAGGCCTGCCAGGTGTGGCCGTTGGCGGTGCCTTCGCCGACCTTGACCCGGATCGGGGTGAACGGGTCCCGCGCGGGCTCGGTGGGGGTGGCCGCCGCGGAAGCCGGGGCCGAGCCGGACGCCGAGGCCGCCACCGCCACGGAGGAGACCGCCTGCCGGCCGCGCTCGCCGAGCACCGCCCCGCCGCCGACGACCGCCGCGACCAGCACCGCGGCCGCTCCGGCGGTCAGCAGCCGCCGACGGCGCAGCCGGCGCCGCCCTCCGCTGAGCAGCCGGTCGTACGGCACCGTCCCGATGTCGACGCTCCCGGCCAGTTCGCCGAGGGCCCGCGCGGCCTCCGCCGCGTCGTCCCCGGCGCCCGCGGGGCCCCCGGTCATCGATTCCTTGTTCATCTTCCGCCTCCGATCGTGGTCAGTCCGCTGAGTGAGGAGGCCTGCCGGAGCTTGGCGAGCCCTCGGGCCGCCTGGCTCTTGACCGTCCCGACCGAGCAGCCCATGGCCGCCGCGGTCTGGGTCTCGGTGAGGTCCTCCCAGTAGCGCAGGACGACGGCCTGGCGCTGGCGCGGCGGCAGTGCGCCGAGCGCGGCGAGCAGCGCGGCCCGGTCGTCCGGGTCGGCCCCGGCCGGTGCGGCCCGGTCCGGGACGGCGTGCACGAGCTGTTCGACCGGTCTGCGCCGGAACCGCCGGGCGTGTTCGTTGACCAGGATCCGGCGGACGTACGCGGGCGGGTCGTCGGCCGCGCGCACTCGGCCCCAGGCGACGTACGCCCGCTCCAGGGCCTGCTGGACCAGGTCCTCGGCGCCGTGCCGGTCCCCCGCGAGCAGGTAGGCCGTCCTGAACAGCCGCGACCACGCGCTGCCGGCGAACGCCCGGAACTCCTCGTCCCGTGCGGTCTTCTGGGCTCCCATGAGCACCTCCTCAAACCCCCAGAGCCCGCAACGGCCGCGGACCGTTGCCCGCCGTTCGCGATTCGCCGTCGGCGGCTGTGACACTGGAGGGGCTCGAAAACCGAGGTGCGCTCCGCCGTGCCTCCTTGCGAACCTAGAGGGATGCCCGCAGTGAGTTCTCCCGCAGTCCAGTCCGCCCCCGTCCCCGCCGAGGGTCCCGGAATAGGTGAGCTGGCCGCCCGCCTGCCCGAGCTGACCTTGCGCGACGAGGTGCGGATCGGGCGCCGCCTGGAGGGGGCCCGCCGGGTCCGCAAGGCCGAGGCCCGGCAGAAGGTCGCGGCCGAGATCGCCGCCGACATCGACCGTGCCGAGTTGCTGGTCGAGCAGCGCCGGCGCGCCGTTCCGCCGATCACGTATCCCGCGGAGCTGCCGGTCAGCCAGAAGAAGGACGAGATCCTGGCGGCGATCCGGGACCACCAGGTGGTGATCGTCGCGGGCGAGACCGGCTCCGGCAAGACCACCCAGATCCCGAAGATCTGTCTGGAGCTCGGCCGCGGCGTGCGCGGTCTGGTCGGCCACACCCAGCCGCGCCGGATCGCCGCCCGTACGGTGGCCGAGCGGGTCGCGGAGGAGCTGAACAGCCCGCTGGGCGAGGCGGTCGGCTGGAAGGTCCGGTTCACCGACCAGGTCGGCCAGGACACCCTGGTCAAGCTGATGACGGACGGCATCCTGCTCGCGGAGATCCAGACCGACCGCGATCTGCGCCAGTACGACACCCTGATCATCGACGAGGCGCACGAGCGCAGCCTCAACATCGACTTCATCCTCGGCTACCTCAAGCAGTTGCTCCCCCGGCGCCCCGACCTCAAGGTCGTGATCACCTCCGCGACCATCGACCCGGAGCGCTTCGCCCGGCACTTCGGCGACGCCCCGATCGTCGAGGTCTCGGGCCGGACGTACCCGGTGGAGGTCCGCTACCAGCCCGTCCTCGACGACGACGCCGAGGAGCCGGACGAGGCCGACCGCGACCGGGACCAGGTCCAGGCGATCTGCGACGCCGCCCAGGAGCTGCAGGCCGAGGGCCCGGGCGACATCCTGGTCTTCCTCTCCGGCGAGCGCGAGATCCGCGACACCGCCGACGCCCTCAACCGGCTGAAGCTGCGGAACACCGAGGTCCTGCCGCTGTACGCCCGGCTCAGTTCGGCCGAGCAGCACCGGGTCTTCCAGCGCTCCGGCAGCCGCCGGATCGTGCTGGCCACCAACGTGGCCGAGACCTCGCTCACCGTCCCCGGCATCAAGTACGTGATCGACCCGGGCACCGCCCGGATCTCCCGCTACAGCCACCGCACCAAGGTGCAGCGGCTCCCGATCGAGGCGATCAGCCAGGCCAGCGCCAACCAGCGCAAGGGCCGCTGCGGCCGGACGTCGGACGGCATCTGCATCCGGCTGTACTCGGAGGAGGACTTCCTCTCCCGCCCCGAGTTCACCGACGCCGAGATCCTGCGCACCAACCTGGCCTCGGTGATCCTGCAGATGACCGCGGCCGGTCTCGGCGACATCGCCGCCTTCCCGTTCCTGGACCCGCCGGACTCGCGCAACATCAAGGACGGCGTCCACCTGCTGCACGAGCTGGGCGCGCTGGACCCGGACGAGAAGGACCCGCGCAAGCGCCTCACCCAGCTCGGCCGCAAACTCGCCCAGCTCCCGGTGGACCCGCGGATGGCCCGCATGGTGCTGGAGGCGGACCGCAACGGCTGCGTCCGCGACGTCATGGTGATCGCCGCCGCGCTCTCCATCCAGGATCCGCGCGAGCGCCCCGCCGAGAAGCGCCAGGCCGCCGACGACCGGCACCGCCGGTTCACCTCGGAGACCTCGGACTTCCTCTCCTACCTGGCGATGTGGCGGTACGTCCGGGAGCAGCAGAAGGAGCTCTCCTCCTCGGCGTTCCGCCGGATGTGCAAGGCGGAGTTCCTCAACTACCTGCGGATACGGGAGTGGCAGGACATCTACACCCAGCTGCGCACGGTCGCCAAGCAGTTGGGCGTGACGATGGAGGAGCCGCATCCGGACGCCGAGCCGGACGCCGACCGGATCCACCAGTCCCTGCTGGCCGGCCTGCTCTCCCACATCGGCCTGTTCGACGTGGAGAAGCGCGAGTACGGCGGAGCGCGCGGCGCCCGCTTCGCGGTCTTCCCGGGCTCCGGCCTGTTCAAGAAGCCGCCGCGCTGGGTGATGTCGGCCGAGCTGGTGGAGACCTCCCGGCTCTGGGCCCGGATCAACGCCAAGATCGAACCGGAGTGGGTCGAGCCGCTGGCCGGCCACCTGATCAAGCGCAGCTACAGCGAGCCGCACTGGGAGAAGAAGGCCGGCGCGGTGCTGGCGTACGAGAAGGTCACCCTCTACGGGATGCCGGTCGTCGCCCAGCGCAAGGTCAACTACGGGAAGATCGACCCGGAGCTGTGCCGCGAGCTGTTCATCCGCAACGCGCTGGTCGAGGGCGACTGGGAGACCCACCACAAGTTCTTCGCGGAGAACCGCAAGCTGCTCGGCGAGGTCGAGGAGCTGGAGAACCGGGCGCGCCGCCGGGACATCCTGGTGGACGACCAGACACTGTTCGAGTTCTACGACTCCCGGCTGCCCGACGAGATCGTCTCCACCCGGCACTTCGACTCCTGGTGGAAGAAGGCCCGGCACGAGCAGCCGGACCTGCTGAACTTCGAGAAGTCGATGCTGATCAACGACGCCGCCGACGGCGTCACCGAGGCCGACTACCCGGACCACTGGCAGCAGGGCAAGCTGCGCTTCCAGCTGACCTACCAGTTCGAGCCGGGCAGCGACGCGGACGGCGTGACGGTGCACATCCCGCTGCCGGTGCTCAACCAGGTCACCGCGGAGGGCTTCGACTGGCAGATCCCCGGTCTGCGGGAGGAGTTGATCACCGCGTACATCAAGTCGCTGCCGAAGGCGATCCGGCGCAACTTCGTGCCCGCGCCGGACTTCGCCAAGGCGGCGCTGCGCGGGGTGAAGGACCGCCAGGAACCGCTGCTCCCGGCGCTGGAGCACGCCCTGAAGCGGCTGACGGCGGTCACCGTGCCGCCGGAGGCCTGGGACGACGAACGGGTGCCGGACCACCTCAAGGTGACCTTCCGGGTGGTGGACGGCCGCCGCAAGCTCGCCGAGTCCAAGGACCTGGAGGAGCTGCGGCTGAGGCTCAAGCCGAAGCTCAAGGAGACGCTGTCCTCGGCCGCGTCCGGTCAGGGCATCGAGCAGAGCGGGCTGACCGCGTGGCCGGAGTCGCTGCCGGTCCTGCAGCGCACCTTCGAGCAGCGCTCACGCGGCCACGCGCTGCGCGCCTACCCGGCCCTGGTGGACGAGGGCACCGCGGTCGGCATCAAGCTGTTCGACACCCCGGAGGCCCAGGCGCAGGCGATGTGGGAGGGCACCCGGCGGCTGCTGATGCTGACCACCAACTCCCCGGCCAAGTCGATCCAGGGCCGACTGGGCAACCAGGCGAAGCTGGCGCTCTCGCACAGCCCGCACGGCTCGATCGCCGCGCTCTTCGAGGACGTCGTGTCCGCCGCGACGGACCGGCTGATGGCCCAGGCCGGCGGCCCGGCCTGGGACGAGGCGGCCTTCGGCAAGCTGCACGAGAAGGTGCGCACGGACCTGTACGAGCTGTCCGCGGACACCACGCTGAAGACGGCCACCGCGCTGATCGCCTTCCACAAGGCCTCGACCCGACTGAAGTCGGTGAGCAGCCCGGTGCTGCTGAACGCGGTGAACGACGTCCGACTGCACCTGGCCTCGCTGGTGCACCCGGGCTTCGTGACCGCCACCGGCTGGCAGCGGCTGCCGAACCTGAAGCGCTACCTGCTGGCGGTGGACCGCCGCCTGGAGGCGCTGCCCAACCATCCGCAGCGGGACGCCCAGCAGCTGCTGAAGGTGCAGCAGGTGCAGCAGGCGTACGGGGAGCTGCTGGCGGCGGTGCCGGCCGGGCGGCAGCCGTCCGAGGAGGTGCGGGCGATCCGCTGGATGATCGAGGAGCTGCGGGTCAGTTTCTTCGCCCAGTCGTTGGGCACGCCGAGCCCGGTCTCGGAGAAGCGGATCATGAAGGCGATGGAGGCGGCCAGGGCGACGCTCTGAGCTGCGGGTGGGCCTTCAGGAGCCAGTTCGACCTGGAGGCCCACCATGGGCTACGATCTGTCTTGTTCGCAGCGCAAGCGAGTGAACGAGATCAGAACACTCTGGTCCTGTGGAGCAGTTGGTTAGCTCGCCACCCTGTCAAGGTGGAGGTCGCGGGTTCAAGTCCCGTCAGGATCGCCGTACCGAGAGGCCCGGAACCGTCAGGTTCCGGGCCTCTTGCGTTTGACCGTCCGGTTCCCTACCCCGGCCGGGTCCGGACCTCAAGCGACAGCCCGCGTGACGGTCGTCACTCATGTTCCCCGAAGGCCGGCCCCGGGGCGGGCCTATCCGAACACCACTAATTTAATATGTAAAATTGTACAGCTATTCACTGTATTTCCCCCCCGCATCATGCGCATCAAATCGTTATCCGGAGTTCAACATTCCGACCGGCCGACCGGTACCGGCCGCCCGGAGCCGAACACGACAAAGGGGCCGCTTACCGGACCCGGCGGAGTCCGGTAAGCGGCCCCTTTAAAGAGCCTTTGGCCTATCAGGCCTCAGTGCGCTGAGCCGGAATCCCGGCAAGCAGGGCGCGCACCTCCGCCTCACGGTAACGGCGGTGACCGCCGAGCGTGCGAATCGACGTCAGCTTGCCCGCCTTGGCCCAGCGGGTGACCGTCTTCGGGTCCACGCGGAACATGGTGGCAACCTCTGCCGGCGTCAGCAGCGGCTCAGCATCAGGGGTACGAGCGGTCATGAGCGGCCTCCTCGGGAGAACCGAACCAGGGCGGTTCTATCCTTCAAATTCTGCACCTTGGCCCGCGATGCCCGAAATGGCATAGACGGGCCGAGTCGGTTATAGGACGAACGGCTTGTCCTGGTGTCTACAACTACACCATCCGTCCAGCCCTATCGACCAAACCGCCAAAATTGACCCCTCACGGGTTCAAGGCCGACGGATGGCAATGGACCACCCCATAACGGACAGTCACGCGACGATGACGTCCGGTTACGGAGGGGCCAGACCCTCCGTTTCCCCACAAAGCACGCATCGACTCCAGAACCACCCAAAAGTGGGCACGCTCACGTGAAGTTGGGCTGGTTGTCCCATTTTTGCACATAGGGGTAAGTTCGCGTCAACGGTGAGTAGTGTCACGTTCGACAGCTATTGACCCGAACCGGGACCTTGGTCATGGGTGGGGCGCCCCGGAGGACTCTTACAGTCATACACGGGCGGTCGGACGTCAGTTCGCGTGCCGCAGCGCCAGCACCCGGCGCCACCGCGCCGTCAGTTCCCCGTACACGCGCAGCGCCTCCGCGGTGTCCCCGGCCCGCAGCGCGCGCAGCCCCTCCTCCAGCTCCCCCGCCGAACGGTCCGCCAACAACCGGTCCGGCCCCAGCAGATGCACCAGGCCCCCGTAGTCCAGTTCCACCAGCGAGCGCGGATGGAACTCCTCCAGCCACCGCCCGATCCGCTCCGCCCCCCGCACCAGCTCCCCGTCCGGCACCGCCTCGCGCAGCGCCCGGTAGGCCCGCGCCACCCTCCGGCGCGCCTGCGCCATCGGCACCAGGTAGAACAGCGCCGCCGGCCGGGCGCCCCGCTCCCCCGCGCCCCCTGCCGCGCCCGCCTCCCCCGGCAGGAAGCAGCGGTCCTCGTCCCCGAACGGCAGGAACCAGCGCACCGGCACCTCCCACCGGCTGGTGAGGATCCACGGCCGGGCGTCCGGGTGCTCGGCCCGCCAGCGCTCCCGGTCCGCCTCCGCGGCCTCCCGGGTCGCCGGCGGCAGCGCGGTGTCCAGCAGCGCCACCGGCCCGGTCCGCAACTCCTCCAGCGCCTGCCAGCTGCGCAGCCTGGTCGCCCACGGGCAGACGTACAGGACACCGTCCACCACCCGCAGGTAGGCCCGCCCACTCTCCCGCTCGGGCAGCGCCCGGGGCGTGCGCGCGACCAGCTCCGCGAGGGCCTCCCGCTGCTCCTCCAGCACCGCCGCCGCCACCGGCTGCGCCGCCGCCCCGGCGTCCGGCCCGCGCTCCGCCGCGTAGGCCTGCCAGCGCGCCCGCTCGGGCTCCGGGTACGCGGCCAGCGGCTCGTAGACCCGCAGGTGGGCGGCGTAGGGCGGCTGTACGGAAGTACGTACGACGGTCACGTCCTGCATGGTCGCACGCGCCGCGCGGGCCCGGGAGGGCGCGACCCCGAACAGTTCGCGCCCACACCGCGCACCCCCTCCTGTCTCACCCCTCGGACAACCGGCACAAGCTCGGACAAGAGGGCGGATCGGCGGCGCCCACCCGACTACGCTTCGCCCTAGGCGCCCGCACCACAGCAGCGGGCCTTCGATACTGGAGTCACCACAGTGACCGACGTACAGACCCCCGCAACGCACCCCGCACCCGGCGTGCTCAGCAGGATCTTCCGTACCGAACAGGACGGCGCCCCCGGCGACGGCCACGAGCAGGTCGTGCTGTGCCACGACCGCAGCTCGGGCCTGAAGGCGATCATCGCCATCCACTCCACCGCCCTGGGCCCGGCCCTCGGCGGCACCCGCTTCTTCCCGTACGCCTCCGAGGAGGCGGCGCTGGAGGACGCGCTGAACCTGTCCCGCGGGATGTCCTACAAGAACGCGCTGGCCGGCCTGGACCTCGGCGGCGGCAAGGCCGTCATCATCGGCGACCCGAACAAGGACAAGAACGAGGCGATGCTCCGGGCCTACGGCCGCTTCGTCGAGTCCCTGCGCGGCCGCTACATCACCGCCTGCGACGTGGGCACCTACGTCCAGGACATGGACGTCATCGCGCGCGAGACCGAGTTCGTGACCGGCCGCTCGCCCGAGCACGGCGGCGCCGGCGACTCGTCCATCCTGACCGCCTTCGGCGTCTTCCAGGGCATGCGCGCCACCGCCCAGGCCCGCTGGGGCCAGCCGACCCTGCGCGGCAAGCGGGTCGGCGTCGCCGGCGTCGGCAAGGTCGGCCACTACCTGGTCGGCCACCTGATCGCGGACGGCGCCACCGTCGTCATCACCGACCCCTTCGAGGCCGCCGTCAACCGCGTGCGCGCCGCCCACCCGGACGTGGAGGTGGTCGCCGACACCGCCGCCCTGCTCCAGGCCAAGCTGGACGTCTACGCCCCCTGCGCTCTCGGTGGCGCCCTGACCGACGCCGTGGTCGCGGCGCTCGGCGAGGCCGGCACCGCCATCGTCTGCGGCGCGGCCAACAACCAGCTGGCCCACGCCGGCGTCGAGAAGGACCTCGCCGACCGCGGCATCCTCTACGCGCCGGACTACCTGGTGAACTCCGGCGGCGTCATCCAGGTCGCCGACGAGATCGAGGGCTTCAACTTCGAGCGGGCCAAGAACAAGGCCACCAAGATCTTCGACACCACCCTGGAGATCTTCACCCGGGCCGCCTCCGACGGCGTCCCGCCGGCGGTCGCCGCCGACCGCCTGGCCGAGAAGCGGATGCGCGAGATCAGCGCGCTGCGCACCGTCCTGCTTCCGGGCGCCCGCCGCGGCTGATCCGGCCGCCGTCACCGGACCCCGGCTGCGCGGGGGGCTGCCACCGCGGCCCCCCGCGCATCACGATGTGGAACCGGATTCTCACTTCTCCGCCCGAACGGGTGATCCGAGGTCCCCCTAGGGGGGATAATCGGTCCTGGAACGACGGACCGAAGACACCTCTGGACAGCGCGCAAATCGCCGCAAAACCTCCCCTGACCTGGGAAGACCTGGCCTCGGGTGCGGTCGGTGCGCGCCACGTCACACCGACGACGTACCGTCCAGCGGCGGAAACAGGTACCGTTAATGCTCCAAGGGACGGTCCTCCCATTCGGGCAGACCGGTCCTGATCATGAACACGTGTCAGACTCGGGGCCGTGAGCCCCATCGTTGAGGGGGTCGACCCATGGGGCGCGGCCGGGCCAAGGCCAAGCAGACGAAGGTCGCCCGCGAGCTGAAGTACAACAGCGGCGGGTTCGACGCTAACCGTCTGTCCAACGAGCTGGGCGTATCACCGTCCACCGCTTCGATCGACCCTGAGCCGATCGAGGAGGAGGAGGAGGACGACGACCCGTACGCGGAATACGCCGCCCGCTACGCCGACCTCGACGACGAGGACGACAACGAGCCGGGTGCCGGGGCCTCGCAGGCCTCCCGCCGCTCGTAACCAGCCGGCTTCACCGGACCGGTCCAGGCGCCCAGGGCGCCGGGCCGGTCTTCGGCGTTCCCGCGCACGGGCAGGCACATCGGCCGCCCGCCGGGTGCCGCCCGAGCTGCCCGAGCCGCCCGGGCTTTCCGCCGAACGGTGCACGGGCCCGCTCGTCGAGCGGTGCCCGTGGAACGCGAGAGGGCCCCTCCGGTGCGCCGGAGGGGCCCTCTCGTCGTCGCCGAGCCTGCTCAGGCCGGTCTTGGGCTGCTCTAGGCCCGGAAGCCCTCGTAGGCGTTGTAGAGGGCCGCGCCGCCCTCGTGCTCGTCGGTGCGCTCGACGACGTCGCCGAGCAGCCAGGCCTCGACGCCGCGGTCCTCCAGGATCGACAGCACCGCGTCCACCGAGTGCGGCGGGACGACGGCGACCATGCCGACGCCCATGTTGAGCGTCTTCTCGATCTCCAGGGTGGCCACGTTGCCGACCTCGGCGACGGTCCGGAAGACCGGCAGCGGGGTCCAGGTGCCGCGGTCCAGGCGGGCGTGCAGGCCGGCCGGGATGACCCGGTCCAGGTTGGCCGCCAGGCCGCCGCCGGTGACGTGCGAGAAGGCGTGGACCTCGGTGGCGCGGGTGAGCGCCAGGCAGTCCAGCGAGTAGATCCGGGTCGGCTCCAGCAGCTCCTCGCCGAGCGTGCGGCCGAACTCCTCGACCTTGCGGTCCAGCTTCCAGCCGGCCTCGTTCAGCAGCACGTGGCGGACCAGCGAGTAGCCGTTGGAGTGCAGGCCGGAGGCGGCCATCGCGATCACCACGTCGCCGGCCCGGACCCGGTCCGCGCCGAGCAGCGCGTCGGCCTCCACGACGCCGGTGCCGGCGCCCGCCACGTCGTACTCGTCCGGGCCCAGCAGGCCCGGGTGCTCGGCGGTCTCGCCGCCGACCAGGGCGCAGCCGGCCAGCGCGCAGCCCTCGGCGATGCCCTTGACGATCGCGGCGACCCGCTCCGGGACGACCTTGCCGACGCAGATGTAGTCGGTCATGAACAGCGGCTCGGCGCCGCACACCACCAGGTCGTCCACGACCATGCCGACCAGGTCGTGGCCGATGGTGTCGTGCTTGTCCATGGCGGCGGCGATGGCCACCTTGGTCCCCACGCCGTCGGTGGCCGAGGCCAGCAGCGGCCGCTCGTAGTTCTTGAAGGCGGACGCGTCGAAGAGGCCGGCGAAGCCGCCGAGACCACCGACCACCTCGGGGCGGTTGGCCTTCTTCACCCACTGCTTCATGAGCTCGACGGCGCGGTCGCCCGCCTCGATGTCGACACCGGCGGCGGCGTAGGTGGCGCCGTTCTGGTTGCTGGTCACTGCGGTGCGGCCCTCTCGGGTCTGGGGGGCGTTCGGGAACTCTGGGGGGTGTTCGGGAACATCGGGGGCGGAACGGCGGTGGGGCCCCGGTTCGCGGGACCCCACCGTGGAACGCTTACGGGCGGCGCAGCGCGTCGGCCGCGCCCGCCCCGCCGAGCAGCGACTGGACGCCGTCCAGGTCGCTGCCGCTGGTCGGCTTGCCGCGGACGGCCGGCTGCTGCTGGCCGCCCTTGATCTCGGCCTCCAGCAGGAGCTTCCCGAGCAGCGCCGGGTCCGGCAGCTCCATCGGGTACTCGCCGTCGAAGCAGGCCCGGCAGAGCTTGTCCTTGGGCTGCTTGGTGGCCTCGATCATGCCGTCGATCGAGATGTAGGAGAGCGAGTCGGCGCCGAGCGTGCGGCCGATCTCCTCGATGGTCATGCCGTTGGCGATCAGCTCCGCGCGGGTGGCGAAGTCGATGCCGAAGAAGCAGGGCCACTTCACCGGCGGCGAGGAGATCCGGATGTGGACCTCGGCGGCGCCGGCCTCGCGCAGCATCTTCACCAGCGCGCGCTGGGTGTTGCCGCGGACGATCGAGTCGTCCACGACCACCAGGCGCTTGCCCGCGATGACCTCGCGCAGCGGGTTGAGCTTGAGGCGGATGCCGAGCTGACGGATGGTCTGGCTGGGCTGGATGAAGGTGCGGCCCACGTAGGCGTTCTTCACCAGGCCGGAGCCGTACGGGATTCCGCTGGCCTCCGCGTAGCCGATCGCGGCGGGGGTGCCGGACTCGGGCGTCGCTATCACCAGGTCGGCCTCGACCGGGGCCTCCTTGGCCAGGCGGCGGCCCATCTCCACGCGGGAGAGGTGCACGTTGCGACCGGCGATGGAGGTGTCGGGGCGGGCCAGGTAGACGTACTCGAAGACGCAGCCCTTGGGCTTGGCCTCGGCGAAGCGGGAGCTGCGCATGCCGTTCTCGTCGATGGCGATGAGCTCGCCGGGCTCGACCTCACGGATGAAGGAGGCGCCGCAGATGTCCAGCGCCGCCGTCTCGGAGGCGACCACCCAGCCGCGCTCCAGCCGGCCGAGCACCAGCGGGCGGATGCCCTGCGGGTCGCGGGCGGCGTAGAGGGTGTGCTCGTCCATGAAGACGAGCGAGAACGCGCCCTTGACCTTGGGCAGCACGACCTTGGCCGTCTCCTCGATGGAGAGGTCCGGGTGGCCGGCGAGCAGCGCCGTCACCAGGTCGGTGTCGTTGGTCGCGGCGGCCCGGCCGGAGCGCGAGACGTGCTCCTCGCCGGGCAGTTCGGCGACCATGGCCGCCAGTTCGGCGGTGTTCACCAGGTTTCCGTTGTGCCCGAGGGCCAGCGAACCGTGCACGGTCGCCCGGAAAGTCGGTTGGGCGTTCTCCCAGACCGAGGAACCGGTGGTCGAGTAGCGGGCGTGTCCGACGGCGATATGCCCGTGCAACGACCCCAGGGAGGCCTCGTCGAAGACCTGGGAGACGAGTCCCATGTCCTTGAAGACGAGAATCTGGGAGCCATTGCTCACTGCGATGCCCGCGGATTCCTGACCGCGGTGCTGCAGGGCGTAAAGGCCGAAGAACGTGAGCTTGGCGACCTCCTCGCCGGGAGCCCAGACACCGAAGACGCCGCAAGCGTCCTGGGGGCCTTTCTCACCGGGAAGAAGATCGTGGTTGAGTCTTCCGTCACCACGTGGCACGCCTTCGAGTCTAGGGCAGTTGGCGGACGCTTCCGGAACCCGGGATGCCGGGATTGTCGGACGGTCGAGGAGTAACGCGCGTAGACAAAACCCCTTACGGGGTGGGGATTTCGGTGCGCCGGAATTCCGGCGGGCGGCGGTTGGCCTTGCGGTTCGCGCCTGTTGGGGAGTTCCGTGTGCGGAGCGGCGGGTGTCGGGGCACGGCCGAACGTGAGCCTGCTCACCCGCCGTTCACGCCGGCTTCACGCTGCCGGGAGCAGCAGGCCCCAGGCGCCCGGGTACACCGTCCAGGTCCGGGCGCGGACCGGGCCGACCGGGTGGCCGTCCGCCTCGTAGCCGAAGCCGCTGCCGACCACCGAGACGCTCGCCGCCCGGGCGCGCACCAGGGCGCCGGAGGCCCGGACCACGATCTCCATCTCGCCCGTCCCGTCCGAGGCGCCGGACGGCAGGGAGACCTGGACCAGCCGGACCGGCCGGTGGACGTCCGCGAGCAGCCGGCCGTCGGCCTCGACCCGGACCCGGGGGCTGTGGTCGGCGCTCTCCGGGGTGAGTGCGTTCGCCTGCTCGGCCGCAGCCAGTTTCGCCCATAGCGAACGCAAGCCACCCGTACGGCTCACCAGTCGGCGCGCGCCCCCGCCGATGATCCGCACCCCGCCCAGCGCCACCCCGCCGCCGTCGTCCACCAGCAGATCCAGCCGACGCGGCGCACCCGACAACACCGCCCGCGCGGCCCGTACCGGCTCCGACGGCACCCCGAGCGCACGGGCCGTCGACAGCTCCCCCGTACGACCGACCGGAACCATCCCCACCGGTTCCGTGCCCAGCTCACGCTGCCGATGCAGCGCCTGCAGCACCCGCTGCAAGGCGAGATCGGAACCGATCACCACCGGTCGCCGCCGCCCCCGGTGCGAAAGCACCCGGTCGAGTTCGGAAGGGCTCTCCGGATAGACCACCTTGACGTCCGCGCCCCCGCACAGCACGTCCTTCGCGATCCGCACCGACTCGCCGTCGGTCTGCCGGGCCACCGGGTCGAGGAGCAGCAGGAGCGGCTCGGGACCGCCGGATGCAGGCGTGGACAGGGACGACACGACCGGTCCTTCCTCAGGTAATCTCTCGGTGCAAGAGCCCCTTGCGCCATTGCGCCAGGGGCTTCGTCTATCTCGGGGCAGACTGCGGCCTACGCAGGATGCCCCAACCGGAAGGGGTGTACGCCTGTGCCGGCACTCGTGCTCGTTGGCGCTCAGTGGGGGGACGAGGGCAAGGGGAAGGCCACCGACCTCCTCGGCGGCTCCGTCGACTACGTCGTCCGCTACCAGGGCGGCAACAACGCCGGTCACACGGTGGTCATCGGCGACCAGAAGTACGCCCTGCACCTGCTCCCTTCCGGAATCCTCAGCCCGAACGTCACCCCGGTCATCGGCAACGGCGTCGTGATCGACCCGGCTGTCCTGCTCTCCGAGCTGGCCGGACTGAACGACCGCGGCATCGACACCTCCAAGCTGCTGGTCTCGGGCAACGCCCACCTGATCACGCCGTACCACCGCACCCTGGACAAGGTCACCGAGCGCTTCCTCGGCAAGCGCCGGATCGGCACCACCGGCCGCGGCATCGGCCCGACCTACGCGGACAAGATCAACCGCGTCGGCATCCGGGTCCAGGACCTGTTCGACGAGTCGATCCTGCGCCAGAAGATCGAGGCGGCGCTGCACGACAAGAACCAGATCCTGGTCAAGCTCTACAACCGCCGCACCATCCCCGCCGACCTGGTCGTCGAGGAGTACCTGGGCTACGCGGAGAAGATCAAGCCCTTCCTCGCCGACACCACCCTCGTCCTCGACGAGGCGCTGAAGGCGAACAAGGTCGTCCTGCTGGAGGGCGGCCAGGGCACCCTGCTCGACGTCGACCACGGCACGTACCCCTTCGTGACCTCGTCGAACCCGACCGCGGGCGGCGCCTGCACCGGCGCCGGCATCGGCCCCACCAAGATCGACCGGGTCATCGGCATCCTCAAGGCCTACACCACCCGCGTCGGCTCCGGCCCGTTCCCGACCGAGCTGTTCGACGCGGACGGCGAGGCTCTGCGCCGGATCGGCGGCGAGCGCGGTGTCACCACCGGCCGCGACCGCCGCTGCGGCTGGTTCGACGCCGTCATCGCGCGCTACGCGACCCGGGTCAACGGCCTCACCGACTTCTTCCTCACCAAGCTCGACGTCCTGACCGGCTGGGAGCAGATCCCGGTCTGCGTCGCGTACGAGATCGACGGCAAGCGGGTCGAGGAACTCCCCTACAACCAGTCGGACTTCCACCACGCCAAGCCGATCTACGAGACGCTGCCGGGCTGGACCGAGGACATCAGCAAGGCGAAGACCTTCGCCGACCTGCCGAAGAACGCCCGGGCGTACGTGAAGGCGCTGGAGGAGATGTCGGGCGCGCCGATCTCCGCCATCGGCGTCGGCCCGGGCCGGTACGAGACGATCGAGATCAACTCGTTCATCTGAGCCTGATCGCGTCGAGGGCCCTGCGGGACATCCGTCCCGCAGGGCCTTTCGCTTGCCCATCCGCCGACTTATTGCACTAGTTCAAATATCTATTGCATCTAGTGCAGAGCGGCGCTACGTTCGGATCATGACCGCGAAGCTGCCCGCACCCATCACCCTCACCGGCCGCCACATCCGTCTGGAGCCGCTGGAACGCCGCCACCTCGCCGAGCTCTGGGCCGCCGTCGGCTACGACCCCGAGGTCTGGCGCTGGGTCCCCACCCACACGCCCGCCACCGAGGAGGAGCTGGGCGCGTTCCTCGAGACCCGCCTCGCGGAGGCGGCCACCGGGGAGTCGGTGTACTTCGCTGCCGTCGACCTCGCGAGCGGCAAGGCCGTCGGCGTCACCGGCTACCACGACGCCGACGCGGCGAACGAGCTGGTGGAGATCGGCGGCACCTGGTACGCCCGCTCGGTCTGGCGCACGGCGGTCAACACCGAGGCCAAGCTGCTGCTGCTCACCCACGCCTTCGAGGACCTGGGCATGGGCCGCGTCTTCTGGAAGACCGACTCCCGCAACGAGCGGTCCCGCAACGCGATCCAGCGCCTCGGTGCCCGGTTCGAGGGCGTCCACCGCCGCCACCGCCACCTCCCCGACGGCACCTGGCGGGACAGCGCCTACTTCTCGATGCTCACCGACGAGTGGCCGACCGCCAAGTCCCGCCTGACGGAGCGCCTTTCGCGCGGATGAGGAACGGCGCCGGTCCCGCCTGCCGGGCGGGGCCGGCTGTCATTTCCGTTCTCCGGTGACGGAATGGCCGGCCGCGATGCCGCGCTTCGCCGGGCGGGGTTCGCGGGGCTGGATGTTGACCAGCCAGACCAGCCAGCCGACGAATAGGACGGCGAGGAGGAGTGCGGACAATGCGACGACGAGAAGCGCATTCACCGGGATACGGAAAAGCGGCGGGAAGGACGGGGATGGCGGGGAATGCGGAGAGGCGAGGGAAGGGGCATGGCTGTCTCCGGTCGGTGATGTCGGGCGCCGTGACCATGCATCTGGTGTGTAATTACGGCTGATTGACGACTGTTTAGGCGGCAACAAGTCAGCGAGTGACACGGACGACCCTAGGGCCAGGGTGCCAGAGTTGCTACCGAGCGGGAGAACGTTCACTCCATCGTGGGGTATCCCCCATTTCGGTAGCTAGGGCCCGGTACGCGCGGCACACTTCACCGGAAGCATCGACCGAAGCCGCGATCCGGAGAAGAGAGACATGCCACCCCGCTTGTCGCCGACCGTACGCCAGCAGCGCCTCGGGATCGAGTTGCGCAGGATGCGCGAACGCGTGGGCGTCACGCCCAAGACGCTGGCCGCCACCATCGGCACCGACCTGCCGAAGATCTCCCAGATGGAGAACGGGAAATCGGGCATCAGCGCGGACCGGCTGCGGACCTGGGCACACACCTGCGGCTGCGAGGACGGCCCGTACCTCGACGCGCTGCTCGCGATGACGCAGGACCGGCGCAAGTACTGGTGGGACAGCTACCGGGGCCGGCTGCCGAACGGGATCATCGACATCGCGGAGATGGAGCACCACGCGGCCTCCCTGTCCATCCTGAACAGCACGTTCATCCCCGGCCTGTTGCAGACCCCGGCGTACGCCGCCGCGGTGTTCGAGCGTCTCCCCCCGCAGTACCGGCAGGAGGCGGAGGTTCGGAAGGCATTCCGGATTCGGCGCCAGCAGATCTTCGTCGACCGTCCGAAGCCGTACAGCGCATTCCTGCACGAGTCCGCGCTGCGCATGCAGTTCGGCGGTCCGGAAGTACTGCGGGACCAGTTGCAGAGCCTGGCGGAGAATTCCGAGCGGCCCGGGGTGGAGATCCGGGTGATCCCGTTCAGCGTCCCCACCTACACGGGGTCCGGGGAGAGCCTGTACCTCGCCCGCGGGCCGGTCCCGGAGCTCGACACCGTCCAGATCGATCTCTCTCACGGGCCGAAGTTCGTGCACTCCGCAGAGGAATTGGACTCCTACCGCCGGATCAAGGAGAGGACCGCGATGATCGCGCTCGGGCCGGAGGAGTCCTGGGACTTCATCCGGACCTTACTGAAAGACTTCTCATGAGCAGGTGGCGCAAGGCCTCGGCCAGCGGAGAGAGCACCGACTGCGTCGAGGTCAGGGCGGCGGGCGGACTGGTGGAGATCCGTGAGTCGGACCAGCCCGAGGTGGTCGTACGGACCACACCGCGCAAGTGGGCCGCCTTCGTCCGCGGGGTGAAGGCCGGGGAGTTCGACCGGTACGGCGACCTCACCCGGCCCTGACCGCAGCCGTCCGGGCCGGCGCCGGCGGTAGGCTTGGCAGCCCACAGTGGACCCCTGCGCCTGGCACAGCACTCCGGGTGGGGGTGCGCGTGCGGGAGAAATCGGAGCATCCGAGGATGGCTCGGCACCTGATCACCAGCGCCCTTCCGTACATCAACGGGATCAAGCACCTGGGCAACATGGTCGGGTCCATGCTCCCGGCGGACGTCTACTCCC
This sequence comes from Kitasatospora sp. NPDC051164, assembly GCF_044455625.1. NCBI lineage: Bacteria > Bacillati > Actinomycetota > Actinomycetes > Kitasatosporales > Streptomycetaceae > Kitasatospora > Kitasatospora sp. NPDC051164. The sequence goes on from NZ_JBITFB010000018.1 coordinate 47,265, forward strand.
GCTATCTGCGCCAGCGCGGCCACGAGGTGCTGTTCATCTGCGCCACCGACGAGCACGGCACCCCCGCCGAGCTGGCCGCCCAGGAGGCCGGACTGCCGGTCGCCGAGTTCTGCGCCCGGGCGCACGACGCGCAGAAGGCGGTGTACGACGGCTTCGGGCTCTCCTTCGACCACTTCGGCCGCAGCTCCTCGCCGCAGAACCGGGAGATCACCCAGGAGATCGCCCGCGAGCTGCAGCGCAACGGCTTCATCGAGGAGCGCTCGATCCGCCAGGTGTACTCCAACGCCGACGGACGCTTCCTGCCGGACCGCTACATCGTCGGCACCTGCCCGCACTGCGGCTACGACAAGGCGCGCGGCGACCAGTGCGAGAACTGCACCCGCGTACTGGACCCGACCGACCTGCTGGAGCCCCGCTCGGCGATCAGCGGCAGCTCCGACCTGGAGGTCCGGGAGACCAGGCACCTGTTCCTGCTCCAGTCGAAGCTGACCGAGGAGGTCGAGGACTGGGTCGGCGCCCACGGCGACACGTGGCCGGTGCTGGCCTCCTCGATCGCCCGCAAGTGGCTGACCGAGGGCCTGCAGGACCGCTCGATCACCCGCGACCTGGAGTGGGGCGTCCCGGTGCCGGCCGACGTGTGGCCCGAACTGGCTGCCGAGGGCAAGGTGTTCTACGTCTGGTTCGACGCCCCGATCGAGTACATCGGCGCCACGAAGGAATGGGCGGACGCGGCCCCGGCCGGGCAGCTGCGGGACTGGAAGTCCTGGTGGTACGAGGCCGACGCGACCGTCCGGTACACCGAGTTCATGGGCAAGGACAACGTCCCGTTCCACACGGTGATGTTCCCGGCGACGATCCTCGGCTCGCGCCGCCCGTGGAAGAAGGTCGACTACGTCAAGGCCTTCAACTGGCTGACGTACTACGGCGGGAAGTTCTCCACCAGCCAGAAGCGCGGCATCTTCAGCGACGTCGCGCTGGAGCTGCTCCCGGCCGACTACTGGCGCTACTTCATGATGGCCCACGCGCCCGAGTCGGACGACTCCAGCTTCACCTGGGACCTCTTCGCCTCGGTGGTCAACAAGGACCTCGCCGACACCCTCGGCAACTTCGTCAACCGGGTGCTGTCCTTCAGCCGCAAGCGCTTCGGCGACGACGTCCCGGGCGGCCACCCGGCGGGCGAGGCCGAGCAGCGCCTCGGCGAGCAGGTCGCCGGGCTGCTCGCCGAGTACGAGGCCCAGCTGGACGCGCTCAACTTCCGCAAGGCGGCGCAGGCCCTGCGCGCGCTGTGGAGCGCGGGCAACGCCTACCTGGACGAGAAGGCGCCCTGGCGGCAGGTGAAGACCGACCCGGACGCGGCGGCGCTCACCCTGCGCACGGCGATGAACCTGATCCACCTGTACGCGGTGGTGTCCGAGCCGTTCATCCCGACCGCGGCGGTGGCCATGCGCGGGGCCTTCGCACTGCCCGCGGACTCGCCCGCCGCCACCCGCGCCTGGGTGGGCCCCGAGGAGGCTCGGGCGCTGGACCTGGTGCCGGCCGGGACGGCGTTCACGGTGCCGCCGGTGCTGTTCGCCAAGATCACGGACGAGGACCTGGCGGCCTGGACGGCGCGCTTCGGCGGCTCCGAGGGCTGAACCGGCCCCAAGGGCTGAGACCGTACCGCGGGCCAGGGCCCGGAGGCGACCCTCCGGGCCCTGCGCGTTCCCGGAGGTCGCGCCCTGAGCCGGCGCTATCCGGCCGTCTCCCCGGCCACCCAGTCCAGGTAGCCGGGGCTGCCGGCCACCACCGGCACGGCGATCACCTCCGGCGTCTCGTACGTGTGCCGCTCGGCGACGAACGCGCCTAGCCGGTCGGCGAGTTCGGCCCGGGTCTTGAGGTCGATCCGCCACTCCTCGGCGTCCCGCACCTCGCCCTCCCACCAGTACACCGACCGCACCGGGTACACCTGGGCGCAGGCCGCCAGCCGCTCCCGCACCACGGCGGACGCCAGGGCCCGGGCCCGCTCCTCGCTCTCGTGGGTGGTGGTCACCACGACGAAGCGCTGCTCGCTCGCTGTCATGCCCCGACGGTATCCCGGGGGCGCCGACCCGGCCGCACCCTCGGCCAGGCCCTCTGAGCACGGGGCCCGGACCGGGCGGCGGCACCGCCCGGCCCCCGGACCTCAGGGCTTGCGGGCCGTGTGGACGGTCATGGCGGAGAGGTAGAAGGCGTCCGGGCGGCGGAGGATGCCGGTGGGGGCCTCCTCGTCGAGGAGGGCCTCGAGCGTGCCGCGGTCCTCCGGGAGGAGGCTGTCGGCGAGCTGGTCGTGCAGGCGGCGGAGCTGGGTGTGCAGGTACCGGCGGGTCGGGCGGTCGAGCGGGGCGGGCCGGTCGACCAGGAAGGTGCGGGTGCCGCTCGGGGTCAGCCCCGCGCGCTTCAGCATGGCCGGCCAGTCCTCGATCTCCTCGGTGCTGCCCGGCAGTTCGGCCCGCATGGCGCTGAAGCCGTCCTCGTGGACCGCGTCCAGCCGGGCCTGGAATCCGGGCCGGCCGAGGCCGAAGTCCCGGGGCAGGTAGCGCGCGGGCAGGCCGCGTTCGGCGACGGCCAGCAGGCCGCCCGGCCGCAGCACCCCGGCGAGCGAGGCGAGCGCGGCCTGCTGGTCGCCCAGGTGGTGGATCGCGTTGCCGGACCAGATCAGGTCGGCCTCGCCGAGCTTGTCGAACTCGGCGGGCAGATCGGCCTGCTGGGTGCCCAGCCGACCGCCGGAGCGGGTCCGGGCGCGCTCCAGCAGGGCGGCCGACTGGTCGACGGCCACCACCTCGGCCGCCGGGAAGACATCCGCCAGCAGTCCGGCGATCACCCCGGGGCCGCTGCCGACGTCGAGGACCCTCCGTACGGTGCCGTCCGGCCCGGCCGTCCCGTCCGTCCCGTTGCCGTGCAGGCCGGACAGCCACCGCCCGGCCTCGGTGACCGCGGCGGCCCGCAGGTCGGCCTCGTGCTCCAGGTGCGCGGCGAGCGCGTCCCAGTCGAAGTCGGCGGCGGGGACGTTCCCGTGGCCGTGGCCGTGCTGGTGTCCGTGCCCGTGCTGGTGCTGCTGCTGGTGCTGGTGCTGCTGCGAGGTCATGTCCGGTCTCTCCGTTCGTGGTTGACGAAAGCTTCCCCGCTCACGCGGGCACCGCGGCGCCGGACGCGCGGCCGTGTCGGTCCCGCAGGGTCGCGACAGCCCGTCCGGGATCCTCCTGCGCGAGGTCGTGGTCCGGCGCGAAGGCGGCCGCCACGGCCATCCTCATGGCGCTCACCTCCACCGGCAGGCTGCGACCACCCTCCCCACAACGGCAAGCTTTGTTGCCACCTCAGCAAACCGGAAACATCCGGCGCCGAAGAGCACCCCGCTCAGCCGCCGGTCCGCCGCCAGTACGAGCGGGCAGCCAGCGCCAGCGCCACTCCGTACCCGGCGAAGGCGCAGATCCCCACCCAGGCCACCTCCAGCGCCTGCTCGGGCGTGGCCAGTTCGCCCTGCCGGATGCCGATCACCCCCGTACCGCACAGCGCCAGGTAGCCGAGGCCGACCAGCCCGTACGGCGCCAGCGTCGCCGCGCCCAGCAGCGCCGGGGTGAGCGGCAGCCAGCGCGGGACGCGGCGGCCGCGCAGCGGAAGCGTCCAGCGCGGGAAGACCTGCCCCCACGGCCGCACCAGCCCCCACAGCAGGAACACCCCGATCGCCGCCAGCAGCACCGTGCCGTCCAGCCCCCAGGACTCCAGCGCCAGCCAGAGCCCGGAGGAGCCGTTGCGCACGTACCCGGCGTACATCTCGGTGCCGCTGATCCCCGCGAAAGTGCCGCCGAGCGCCCAGATCAGCTTCATCACCACGTACGGCAGGAAGGCCAGGGTCCCCGCCCAGGCCGCGAGTTGGACGGTCGCGGGAGCCGCCGACGGGGCCGGTGCCGTCCTCCGCGCGGCACCGTCGGGCCGCCGGGTACGGGCGGTGCGGGCCAGCAGCAGCGCCCCGGACGCCGCCAGCGCGCGGTGCACCGTGTCCGGGACACTGTCCACGCCCTGCCCGAACAGCAGCGTCACCACGTCCATCAGCAGGCTGAAGGCCGCCACCGTGGCCAGCCCGCACAGCAGCCACAGCAGCCGCCTGAGCCCCGCCGACGGCCGCAGCCGCACCACCGCCACCCCCGCCGCGAGCGCCGCCACCCCGACCCCGGCGACCACCCACCCCAGTCCGCGCACACCGAGCAGCGCCGTCCCGGTCAGCGCACACCCCAGCCCGTAGCCCGCGTAGCCGACGCCCCAGGCCGCGACCGCCCATCCGTCATTCCTCGTCATGCCGACAGGCTCGCCCGCACCACCGGGCCCGGGCCTCCCCCCGCACGGGGATCCGACTCCCCCGCCGGAGGGATCCCGGCGGGGACGAGAGCGCGACGCCCTTGCTTTGGAGCGCACTCCAACTCCTAGCCTCTGAGGCACCACTGACGCACCACCGACCCACCACCAGGGGAGCACGACCATGCGCTACCGCGTCCTCGGCGGCACCGGCATCGAGGTGAGTGCCCACTGCCTCGGCACCATGATGTTCGGCCACATCGGCAACCCCGACCACGACGACTGCGCCCGGATCATCGACACCGCGATCGACCGGGGCATCAACTTCATCGACACCGCCGACATCTACTCGGCGGGCGAGTCCGAGGAGATCGTCGGCAAGGCGCTGGCCGCGCGCGGCGACCGCGACCAGATCGTGCTCGCCACCAAGGCGCACTTCCCGATGGGCGAGGGCCGCAACCGGGGCGGCAACTCACGGCGCTGGATCGTCCGCGAGGTCGAGGAGAGCCTGCGCCGACTGCGCACCGACTGGATCGACCTCTACCAGATCCACCGGCCGGACCACACCACCGACATCGAGGAGACCCTGTCCGTCCTGGGCGACCTCGTCCGGGCCGGCAAGATCCGCGCTTTCGGCTGCTCGACCTTCCCCGCCGAGCAGTTGGTGGACGCCCACCACATCGCCGAGCGCCGCGCCCCGCCGCGCTTGCGCACCGAGCAACCGCCGTACTCGCTGCTCGCCCGGGGCGTCGAGCGCGACGTGCTGCCGGTGGTCCAGCGGCTCGGCATGGGCGCGCTGACCTGGGGCCCGCTCGCCGGCGGCTTCCTCACCGGCCGCTACCGCCAGGGCCGCCCGGTGGACCTCACCCAGGGCCGCGCCGCCATCAACCCGGGCCGCTTCGACCCGGCGCTGCCCACCACGGCCGCCAAGCTGGAAGCCGTCGAGGCCTTCACCGCCCTCGCCGAGGAGCTCGGCCGCTCCCTGCCCGAGCTGGCCCTCGCCTTCCCCGCGGCCCACCCGGCGGTCACCTCGGTGATCATCGGCCCGCGCACCATGGAGCAGCTCGAATCCGCGCTCAAGGCCGCCGACCTGGTCCTGCACGACGCCACCCTCGACCGCATCGACGCCATCGTCCCGCCCGGCACCGATCTCTACCAGGCGGACGGCGCCTGGCAGCCCCCGTCCCTCACCACCCCCGCCCTCCGCCGCCGCCCCACCCCCGACCGCCCGGCCGCCTGACCCGTCGCGCCGCTCCGGCTCGCCCGACCGCGACGGCCGGGCGGGCGGGTGAGCGGGGTCCGGCGCTATCCCCTCGGGGCGGCGAAGCAGTGGACGGTGACCGTACGGCCGGAGGGCCACTGCTGGTCGGCGCTGCCGAGGTGGGCCCAGCCGAGACGGCGGTAGAGAGCGACGGCCGCGGTGTCGGTGGCCAGGACGTCGAGGACCGGGTGCAGGCCGAGCGCCCGCGCGTGCGTCACGGCGCAGGCGAGAAGGCGGGCGCCGATGTGGTGACCGCGCGCCCCGGGGGCGACGTAGAGGCGGCCGATGACGGCGGTGAGCTCCGGGCGGCCCCCGGTGCGGTGGCTCCACCGGGCGGGGGCGAGGTCGCCCGGGGCGCTGCGGGCGAGGCCGACGTGGCCGGCGAGCCGGCCGTCCGACTCGGCGATCCAGGCGGCGAGCAGGCCGTCCGGGGTGAGCCAGGCGGCGGGGCGGTCGGGCCAGTCGGCGGGGTAGCCGTCGGCGCTGTGGACGTCGCCCAGCACCCGGACGCAGTCGGCGAGGTCGTCACCGCGGCGCGGTCGGACCAGCACCCCCGCCCCGGTCTGCCGTGAGCCGGACGCGACGACGTCGGCGCGTTCTTCAAGGTCTGCCATGCCGGTACGTTACCGGCCGACCTTCACCGTCGCAGCAGGTCGACGACCCCGGTCAGGTCCTCCTCGCCGCTGCCGACCTCCAACCGCCGCTCCATCAACCGGAAGTACGGCTCCAACAGTTCGGCACTCACCCCCTGCTCCTCGGCGGTGCGCAGCAGCGTGCCCTTGCCCGCCACCTGCATCGCCAGACTGGACACCACGCCCTTGGTGTAGTCGCCGCTCTCCAGCTGCACCGCGGTGCCGGCGATGGTCCGGGTCATCGCGGTGACGTAGTCGCCGAGCAGCGGCGCGAGGTCGCCCGGCGCGACGGCTTCGCCGCGGAACAGCGCGAAGGCGTGCGCGACCCCGGCGAACATGCCGTACATCGCACTGAGCAGCGCCACGTCGTGCAGGGCCGCGTACCCGGCGTCCTCGCCCACGTACCGGGTGCCGGCGGGCGCGGCGAGGGCCGCCCGGTGCTCCTCGAACAGCTCCGACGAGCCGCTGTAGAAGACGTACGGCCCGGCCGCCGGGACACCGATCATCGGCGGGACGGCCATGATCCCGCCGTCCAGGTAGCGGGCACCGTGCCGTGCGGCCCAGGCGGCGCGGGTGCGAGCCTGCCCAGGGGTGCTGGTGACCAGGTTGACCAGGTCCTTGCCGGCCAGGTCGACGCCGGCCAGCGCCTCGTCCACGGACGCGTCGTCGAGCAGGCAGACGACGACCAGGCGGTTCGCCGCGACCGCCTCGGCGGCGGTGGCGGCGACCGTGGCACCGCGGCCGGCGAGCGCGTCGGCGCGGGTGGCGGTGCGGTTCCAGACGGTCAGCGGATGCCCGGCGGTGAGCCAGGCGTCGGCCAGTGCGGTGCCCATGGCACCGAGGCCGAGCAGGGTGAGCGGGGTCCTGGCCGCGTGCTCGGACGGGTTCTCGGACGGATTCTCGGGGGCGGTCTCGGGAGCGTTCTCAAGGAGCTCGTTCGTCATGGGAGTCAGCCTCCGCGCCGCCCCCGGGAACGATCAAGTACGCACTTCTAAGTGGGTGGTTACCCTGAAGTGAGCATCCAGGTCGAGGGGTTCGGAAGGGGTGGGCATGGCGACCGTGCCGAGGCCGGGGGCGTACATCTGTGGGACGGACGCCGCGATGGACGTGATCGGCGGCAAGTGGAAGGTGTCGATCCTTTGGGCCCTGGGCGAACGCCCGAGCTGCCGCTTCGGCGAGCTGCGCCGGCTGCTGCCGGGGATCACCGAGAAGGTGCTGGCCGCGCACCTGCGCGAGATGGAGGCGCACGGCATCGTGCACCGGGAGGCGTACGACGAGGTGCCGCCCCGGGTCGAGTACACGCTGACCGAGGCGGGGCGCCGCCTCAACACGGCGCTGGGGCCGCTGGGGGACTGGGGACGGGAGCACGTCCTGGGCCGGGCGCCGTACCCGGCCTGACCCGCCCCGCTCCTTCCGCCTCGCGCCTTCCGCCCCGCGCCTTCCGCCCCGCGTTTTCCGTCCCGCGTTTTCCCGTTCCGCTACGCGATCGCGGCCGACACCACCGCCGCCACCGCGATGTTGCAGCTGGCCGACACCCACACCGCCGGGTGCGGCTCCGGCTCGACCAGCACGGCGCCGAGCTTGCCGGGCGTCAGCAGGTCCACCAGCCAGAACGCGAGGGCCATCAGCACCAGCCCGAGCAGGCCGTAACAGGCCGTCGAGACCAGGCCCTTGGCGAAGTCGGCGTAGGTGTACATGATCGCGGTGAAGACGATGCCGCCGATGCCGAGCAGCGCGGAGCTGAGCAGGACCGCGGCGTTGTGGTTGCGTTCGACCCAGATCTGGTGGCCGAGCTTGCCGGGCGTCAGCAGGTCCACCAGGCCGACGCCGAGGAGCAGCAGCACCACCCCGAGGGCGCCGTAGGCCGCCGCCGCGCCGAGCCCGTGCAGGATGTCGTTCATCGTGGTTCCAGCCCCCGGTCCGCCCTCGCCGTACGCCCCGACCGGCTGGTCAGGGCCCCTCGACCGGCCTGGTCAAGGGTTGGCAAAAGATACCCCACACGGGTGAGAGGCGGACCGGGGATCCGGAAAGCGGGAAGGGTCAGTCCTCCTCGTGCACCAGGTGGTCGACGCAGGCCGCGATGGCCAGCAGCAGGCCGGTGTCCGCGCCGTCGGCGATCTCCACCCCGTAGGTGTCCCGGATCCGGAACCACTTGCGGCTGATCCGGGCCAGCTCGTCGCCGTGGTCGTTCTCGACCCGGTAGTCCTTGTCGATCAGGTTGCCGTGGATCTTCAGCTCGCCGCCGGAAGCCAGGTCCACCAGGTACTTGTCGCGGAACGGGGTGAACAGCTTCTCCCGGACGGTCGCGATCACCTCGCCCTCGGCGTCCTCGATCTTCATCGCGTCGCGGACGGTGAGCATCTTCTCCTTCACCACCGCGACCACCCGGCCGTGCGCGTCCTTCAGCTCGAAGGTGTGCCGCAGCCGCAGCACCTTGCCGTCCACCAGGTACGCCTTGTGGCCCTGGTCGTCCTCGATCCAGTAGTCGTCGCCGACCGCGAACAGCTTCTCCCTGACCAGATACCGCACCGCGGAACCTCCTCCGTGTTGACGTCGGCCCCATTCGACCCTGTTCCCCCGCCCGCCGAAAAGCACCGCCACGAAGCACCCGTCGGAAACCCCGTCGCACGGCGGCATCCGGTCGCGTTCAATACCGCCATGCACCCCCACCCCACCGCCGCCCCGTTGCACAGCGAGCGCCTCGACCTCCTGCCGATCGCCCCGGAGCACGCCGAGGAGCTGGCGGCCGCACTCGCCGACCCGGCCCTGCACGCCTTCACCGGCGGCCGCCCGGCCACCGCGGAGGAGATGCACGCCCGCTGCGCCCGGCTCGCCGCCGGCTCCCCCGACCCGGCCGAGCAGTGGGGCAACTGGGTCCTGCGGCTGCGCGCCGACGGCGCCCTCCTCGGCTACGTGCAGGCCACCGTCCGCCCCGACGAAGCCGAACTCGCCTGGGTGGTCGGCACCCCCTGGCAGCGCCGCGGCCTCGCCACCGAGGCCACCCGCGCTCTGCTCGACCACCTCATCGCCGCCGGCGTCACCACCGCCGTCGCCCACATCCACCCCGACCACCACGCCTCCGCCAGGGTCGCAACCGCCCTCGGCCTGCATCCCACCGCCCGCACCCAGGACGGCGAAACCCGCTGGCAGGCCAACCTCACCCGCCGGTGAGGTTGTGACGCAGGGGTCCGCCCGCTCCGGAATGCGGGCAGGCGCGATGCGGTTTGATGGGGTTATGGCATCTCGTGCACGTGTACGCGCCCCCGAGCTGGTCGGGGCAGGCGGTTGGTTGAACACCGGCGGCAAGGAGCTCACGCTCGCCGACTTCCGGGGCAAGATCACCGTCCTGGACTTCTGGACCTTCTGCTGCATCAACTGTCTCCATGTCCTGGACGAGCTGCGGGAGTTGGAGGAGAAGCACCGCGACACGGTGGTGATCGTCGGGGTGCACTCGCCGAAGTTCGTGCACGAGGCCGACCACCAGGCCGTGGTGGACGCCGTCGCCCGGTACGAGGTGCATCACCCGGTGCTGGACGATCCGGCGCTGGCCACCTGGAAGCAGTACGCCGTGCGGGCCTGGCCGACGCTGGTGGTGATCGACCCGGAGGGGTACGTGGTCGCCCAGCACGCCGGTGAGGGGCACGCCCATGCGATCGCCCGCCTGGTCGAGGAGCTGGAGGCCGAGCACGCCGCGAAGGGCACGCTGCGCCGTGGCGACGGCCCGTACGTGGCGCCGGAGCCGACCGCGGGGGATCTCAAGTTCCCCGGCAAGGCGGTGCGGCTGCCGAACGGGCACTTCCTGGTCGCCGACTCCGGCCATCACTCGCTGGTGGAGCTGGCCGAGGACGGCGAGACGGTGGTGCGCCGGATCGGCGACGGGCAGCGCGGCCTGGTGGACGGCACCAGCCCCCGGTTCAGCGAGCCGCAGGGCTTGGCGCTGCTGCCGGAGGGCTCGGAGTACGACGTGGTCGTGGCCGACACCGTCAACCACGCCCTGCGCGGCCTGCGGCTGGCCGACGGCAGCGTGACCACGCTGGCCGGCACCGGCCGCCAGTGGTGGCAGGGCTCGCCCACCGAGGGCCCGGCCCGCGAGGTGGACCTCTCCTCGCCGTGGGACGTCGCCTGGTTCGACGGCCGGGTGTGGATCGCGATGGCGGGCGTGCACCAGCTGTGGGCGTACGACCCGGCGGCCGGCGAGGTCGGCGTCGCGGCCGGCACCACCAACGAGGGTCTGGTGGACGGGCCCGTCGCCGAGGCCTGGTTCGCCCAGCCGTCCGGCCTCGCGGTCTCCGCGGACGGCGAGCGGCTCTGGGTCGCCGACTCCGAGACCTCGGCGCTGCGTTCGGTTTCACGTGAAACCAAGACGGTCCAAACCGCCGTCGGCACCGGCCTGTTCGACTTCGGCCACCGCGACGGCGCGGCCGACCAGGCCCTGCTCCAGCACCCGCTGGGCGTCACCGTGCTGCCGGACGGCTCGGTGGCCGTCAGCGACACCTACAACCACGCGCTGCGCCGCTACGACCCGGCGACCGGCGAGGTCAGCACGCTGGCCACCGACCTGCGCGAGCCCTCCGGGGCGGTGCTGGTGGACGGCGACATCGTGGTGGTCGAGTCGGCCCGGCACCGGCTGACCAGGCTGCGGCTGCCGGAGGAGGCGGTGCGGGTCGAGTCGGTGGCGCACCGCACCCAGCGCGCGGCCACCGAGGTCGCGCCGGGCGCCTTCCGGCTGGACGTGGTCTTCTCGGCGCCGAGCGGCCAGAAGCTGGACGAGCGTTACGGCCCGTCCACCCGGCTGCTGGTCAGCGCGACCCCGCCGGAGCTGCTGGTCTCCGGTGGGGGCGCGGACAGCGACCTCTCCCGGGAGCTGGTGCTCTCCGACGAGGTCGCCGAGGGCGTGCTGCACGTCTCGGCGATGGCGGCCTCCTGCGACGACGACCCGGAGATCGAGTACCCGGCCTGCCACGTGCACCAGCAGGACTGGGGCGTGCCGGTGAAGCTGGTCGCCGGCGGTGCCCGCCGCCTCCCGCTGGTCCTGGCCGGGATGGAGTAGCCCCCGGACGACACGGGGCCCGGACGACCGGACGACAAGGGGCCCGGCTCGCAAGCCGGGCCCCTGTCGTACCGGAGGTGCTCAGCCCTCCAGGAAGGCCTTGATCGCGCTCGCCAGCAGGTACGGGTCCTCCGCGCCGCACAGCTCGCGCGCCGAGTGCATGGAGAGGGCCGCGATGCCGCAGTCCACGGTCTTGATGCCCAGGCGCGCCGCCGTGATCGGGCCGATCGTCGTTCCGCAGGGCATCGCGTTGTTGGAGACGAAGGTCTGCCACGGCACGCCCGCCTTCTCGCAGGCGGCCGCGAACACCGCCCGGCCGACGCCGTCGGTCGCGTAGCGGTTGTTGACGTTGACCTTGAGGATCGGCCCGCCGTTGGGCATCGGGTGATGGCCCGGCTCGTGCCGCTCGCTGTAGTTCGGGTGGACGGCGTGGCCCATGTCCGAGGAGAGGCAGACGGTGCCGGCCAGCGCCCGGACGCGGTCCTCCGGGGTGCCGCCGCGGGCGTGGATCGTGCGGTCCAGGACGTTGCCGAGCAGCGGGCTCTGCGCGCCGGTGTCGGACTCGCTGCCGGTCTCCTCGTGGTCGAAGGCGGCCATGACCGGGATGTACGGCAGCTCGGCGGCGCCGTCGGCCGTGGCGACGGCGGCGAGCGCGGCGGTGGCGGCGTGCACCGAGAGCAGGTTGTCCAGGCGCGGGCCGGCCAGCAGTTCGCGGTCGCGGCCCAGGTAGGAGGCGGGCTGGACGTCGTGCGTCATGAGGTCCCAGCCGACCACGTCGGCGGCGGCCAGGCCGGCCCGCTCGGCGACGTAGGAGATCAGGGAGCCCTCGTCGACCGGGCCGAGGCCCCAGATCGGGGTGAGGTGGCGCTGCTTGTCGAGCTTCATGCCCTCGTTGACCTGGCGGTCCAGGTGGATGGCGAGCTGCGGCACGCGCAGCAGCGGCTCGTCCAACTGGACGAGCCGGGCGGTGCCGTCCTTGAGCGCGAGTCTGCCGGAGATGCCGAGGTCCCGGTCCAGCCAGGTGTTCAGCGGGACGCCGCCGTAGATCTCCACCGCGACCTGCCGCCAGCCGGCCGAGCCGGTGTCAGGCAGCGGCTTGACCCGCAGGTTGGGCGAGTCGGTGTGGGTGCCGACGATCCGGAACGGGGTCTCGGGGCCCGTCCCTTCCGGCAGGTACCAGGCGATCAGTGCGCCGCCGCGGATCAGGTACCGCCCGCCGGCGGCGCCGTCCCAGGCGTCCGTCTCGGCGACCTGCCGGAAGCCCGCCTTCTCCAGCCGCTCCGCGGCGCTCGCGACCGCGTGGTACGGGGACGGCGAGGTGCCGAGGAACGCGATCAGATCGTCGCTGTGCGTCCGGTCGAAAAAAGCCTGGCGGGCGGCGGTCGACATACTGCTCCTGGGTTGAGGGAGGGCCGAAGCCGGATGGGGAGTCGACTTCGCACGTTGAGCATATGCCCGTACACGGACAGGGCATTCGGAAGCTCTCAACCCGGACGCAACCGTGAACGACCCGCAACACACGCCGCCCGCCGGACGGATACTCCCTGGTCGCATACGGTCAGCAGGCCGTGAAGCCGACGGCCACCGGGGAGAGCACCGCAGCAAAGCACCGCGGAAGAGCACAGAGGAAGAGCACAGAGGAAAGCACCGGAGAAAAGCGCCCGGGAAAAGGGCCGGGACACACCGAAGGGCCCGGTGGCAGCCGGGCCCTTCGGTGTGAGGGTTTTCGTCAGGCAGTCAGAAGGTGCAGGAAGGCCTTAGAAGGCCTCCTCCGCCAGCTCCATGATCTCGTTGTCGATGCCCTCGGCGATCACGCGCTGCGGCGTGACGGTCGGCAGGACGTTCTTGGCGAAGAAGCGGGCCGCCGCGACCTTGCCCTGGTAGAAGGGGATGTCCTTCTCCGAGGCGCCGGCCTCCAGCTTGGCGAGGGCCACCACGGCCTGGCGCAGCAGCAGCCAGCCGACGACGACGTCGCCGGAGACCATCAGCAGGCGGGTGGTGTTGAGGCCCACCTTGTACATGTTCTTGACGTCCTGCTCGACCGAGGTCAGGTCGGCGAGCAGCTTGCCGACGATGGCCTCCAGGTCGCCCGCGGCCTTGGCGAGCAGCTCGCGCTCGGCGGCCAGGGCGTCGCCGCCGGCGGCGGAGCCGAGGAACTTCTGGATCTGCTCGGACAGCGCGGTGAGCGCCTGGCCGCCGTCCTTGACGATCTTGCGGAAGAAGAAGTCCTGGCCCTGGATGGCGGTGGTGCCCTCGTACAGGGTGTCGATCTTGGCGTCGCGGATGTACTGCTCGATCGGGTACTCCTGCAGGTAGCCGGAGCCACCGAAGGTCTGCAGGGACTGGGCGAGCTGCTCGTAGGACTTCTCCGAGCCGTAGCCCTTGACGATCGGCAGGAGCAGGTCGTTCAGGCGCTCGGCGGCCTCGTCGTGCTCGCCGCGCAGCTTGGCCGCCATCATGTCGTCCTGGGTGGACGCGGTGAACAGGACCAGCGCGCGCATGCCCTCGGCGTAGGCCTTCTGGGTGAGCAGCGAGCGGCGCACGTCCGGGTGGTGGGTGATGGTGACGCGCGGGGCGGTCTTGTCCAGGAACTGCGAGATGTCGGCGCCCTGCACGCGCTCCTTGGCGTACTCCAGCGCGTTCAGGTAGCCGGTGGAGAGGGTGGCGATGGCCTTCGTGCCGACCATCATGCGGGCGAACTCGATGATCTTGAACATCTGGCGGATGCCGTCGACCTTGTCGCCGAGCAGCCAGCCCTTGGCCGGGTGCTTGGCGCCGAAGGTCATCTCGCAGGTGTTCGAGGCCTTGAGTCCCATCTTGTGCTCGACGTTGGTGGCGTAGACGCCGTTGCGCTCGCCGAGCTCGCCGGTCTCCCAGTCGAAGTCGAACTTCGGGACGATGAAGAGGCCCAGGCCCTTGGTGCCCGGCTTACCGCCCTCGGGGCGGGCCAGCACCATGTGGATGATGTTCTCGGACATGTCGTGCTCGCCCGAGGTGATGAAGCGCTTCACACCCTCGATGTGCCAGGAGCCGTCCTCCTGCTGGATCGCCTTGGTGCGGCCGGCGCCCACGTCGGAGCCCGCGTCGGGCTCGGTGAGGACCATGGTGGAGCCCCACAGGCGGTCGGTCATCCGCTTGGCGACCTCGAGCTGCGCCTCGGTGCCCTCCTCGGCGATGACGCCGGCGAAGGCCGGGCCGGAGGAGTACATCCAGATGGCCGGGTTCGAGCCGAGGATCTGCTCGGCGAAGGCCCAGATCAGCGAGTTCGGGGTGACCTGGCCGCCGATCGACTCCGGGATGCCCAGGCGCCACCACTCGGCGTCCATGAAGGTCTGGTAGCTCTTCTTGAACGCGGCCGGGATCGGCGCGGTGTTGGTCTCCGGGTCGAAGACCGGCGGGTTGCGGTCGGTGTCGGTGAAGGACGCGGCGAGGTCGTTCTCGGCCAGGCGCGAGATCTCGCTGAGGATGTTCTTCGCGGTCTCGACGTCCATGTCCGCGAACGGTCCGGTGCCGTAGACCTGCTCGCGGCCGAACACCTCGAAGAGGTTGAACTCCACGTCACGCAGGTTGGACTTGTAGTGACCCATGGCCGTTTTCTCCGGTTCGTCGCTTCCGGGAGACCGCCGCGTTCCGGCGTCCCGTACCCACCAGTAGGCATCATGATGCTACCCAGCGGTAACTTGGGCAAGCCCTCGACGGTGAATCCGCTATGAACGTGGTCACGTCCCACAGTCCCGGCGACCACTCCTTGTCAGGATCGGCGCCAGCGCGGGCGGGTGCGCTCCCGCTAGCCTGTCCGTGTGTACGGATATGACCAGAACGCATACCCGGGCGACCCCTACCAGCAGCAGGCGGGACCGCAGCCGGGCATGAACGGCATGCCCGGACCGGACGCCTACGGCGCGCAGGCACAGACGGACCAGCAGTCGCTCTACCCCGAACCCTCCCCGCCCTCGCTGGCGGACGCGGTCCGGGCCTTCACCACCGGCTCGATGGCGGTCGAGGACTTCCAGGCGATCTTCATCACCTCGAAGGTGCACTGCCCGCGCGGCGAACGCCCCGGCTTCCTCGCACTGCACAACACCCCGACGCCGGTGATCCCGATGTTCAGCTCGCTGAAGGAGCTGCGCCGCTACGCCGGCAAGGACTCCAAGCACTTCACCGTCACCGGCGCCGAGGTCCTGGACCTGCTGCCGACCGGCTACGGCTTCGCGCTGGACATGGAGGGCGAGCACCGGATGGTGTTCGACGCCAAGGCCGTCGAGCAGATGGTCGACTTCACCATGCGCCGGATGTACGGCTAGTCCACCCTGTAAGGAAGAGGAGCCCACGCTCCTCCGTATCTGCATAGTTCAATTTTCAACTTGCTTGTTGTTGAGAATTGAACTAACCTCGTGCACGTAGGCCGAAGAACCCCCCTCGAAGGAGGCCGACATGCCCGCCGTGACCGTCGACAACCCGCTGACCCTTCCCCGCGTCACCACGCCGGACGCTGCCGTCACGAGCGCCCGCCCGGTCCGCACCGTGGTCACCGCCCCCGAGGGCTTCGAGGGCGAGGGCTTCCCCGTCCGCCGCGCCTTCGCCAAGATCGACACCAAGTACCTCGACCCGTTCATCATGATGGACCAGATGGGCGAGGTGGACTACGCGGCCGGCGAGCCCAAGGGCACCCCCTGGCACCCGCACCGCGGCTTCGAGACCGTCACCTACATCATCGACGGCACCTTCGTGCACCAGGACTCGCACGGCGGCGGCGGCGTCATCACCGACGGCGACACCCAGTGGATGACGGCCGGCTCCGGCCTGCTGCACATCGAGACCCCGCCGGAGTCGCTGGTGATGTCCGGCGGCCTCTTCCACGGCCTCCAGCTGTGGGTGAACCTGCCCGCCTCGGACAAGATGATCGCCCCGAAGTACCAGGACATCCGCGGCGGCAGCGTCAAGCTCCTCAGCACCGAGGACGGCGGCGCCCTGCTCCGGGTGATCGCCGGCGAGCTCGACGGCCACCAGGGACCCGGTGCCACCCACACGCCGATCACCATGATCCACGCCTCGGTGAGCCCCGGCGCCCAGGTCACCCTGCCCTGGCGCTCCGACTTCAACGCCCTCGCCTACGGCCTGGCGGGCAAGGGCTCGGCCGGCCAGGAGCGGCGCCCGTTCCACAGGGGCCAGGCGGTCCTGTTCGGCGACGGCGACTCGATCACCCTGCGCGCCGACGAGAACCAGGACTCCCGCAACCCCAACTTCGAGGTCGTACTGCTCGGCGGCCTGCCGATCCGCGAGCCGGTCGCCTGGTACGGACCGTTCGTGATGAACAGCCATCGCGAACTCCAGCAGGCCATGGAGGACTTCCAGGCCGGCCGCCTCGGCACCGTCCCGGCCTCCGGCAGGTAAGGCGGACAGGTCCGGGCACCGACCCGGAGGGGGCGGCCGCGGGTCTCACCTGCGGCCGCCCCCGCAGTCCTACCGTTCTGCTGTCCCGGCCGTTCTCCTGTCCCGGCCGTTCTGCCGTTCTCGCGGCCCGGTCGGCTGCGTACGGGGTCTACAGCAGCGCGTACACGGCCGAGGCGTCGTCGTGCGTCTTGCCGCGCGGCCAGCGCTCGCAGGCGGCATCCGCCCGCTCCACCGCGCGGACCTGGGCGATCAGTTCGCCCGGGCCCGACTCGGCGAGCAGCCGCAGGGCGTCGCCCCAACTGCCCAGTCCGAAACGCTCGGTGAAGCGGGAGGCGCCGTCGGTGAGGGCGGCCAGCGCGTGCAGCCGGTCGAGCCGGACGAAGCCGGTCTCGGCGTGCTCGGCGGCACGCGGGCTGGCGGCCGCGATCCACGGGCCGTTGCCCCGGTTGCGGGCGGCACGGACGGCCAGCGCGTACTCCAGGTGAAGCGCGGCCCGCTCGGCCGAGCCGGGGACGGTCGACCAGACCTGGCGGCGCAGCCCCTCCCCGCCGGGGAAGCGTTGGTTGTCCCCGATCACCTTCGGCGGGCCGTCCTTGAACTCCAGGACCAGCAGCGAGTCGCCGAGCACCAGGTACTCCAGCGTCTTGCCGTGTCTGCGGGCCGCGACCACCATCGCGGCGGGCGTGTTGGGATGCGCCAGGTCACAACGGCCGCCGTGCAGCGCGGCCGTCTCCACGATGGCGTCGGCCAGGCACTCGGTGATCGAGCGGTCCGCCCGGTCGGTGAGCCGGGCGAGCAGGTGCACGCCCAACCGACGCACGTACCAGGCCGTCCCGTGCCGGCACCCGGACTCCAGGCCGGCCGGCGAACTCGCGCCGTCCAGCAGGACCAGCGCCTCCGGCGAGGCCGCCGCGAAGTCCTCACTCTCGCGGTCGGGCCGCCGTGCTTCCCCTGCGAGCTGTAGCTGCATCCCGACAGTGTGGACGCCGCCCCCGGCCCGCGCCCAGACCCGTGCGCCGGTGCGGCGCGAGCCCGGGCGCGACGTCCGGTGGCAGCCGGGGCGATTCGGCCATACCGTCGGGAAGTGACCGGACAATTCGGCCAATCGGGGCGGGTCAGGTTTGGGATCACCTTCGGGTGCCCGGGCAGCCCGTGACTGACGAGGAGCGGAAGATGTTCTGGCAGTTCATCGTGTTGCTGGCCGCCTCGCTCGGCTTTCCGACCGCCGCACTGCTCTTCCTGATCGGCGGGCCGCGCTTCCCCGACGAGCAGCGCGACGAAAGCCCCCCAGCCGCCCGTTCCCGAGCCGCCCGTTCCTGAGTCACCCGTTCCTGAGTCACCCGCTGCCGAGCTACCCGTTCCCGAGTTGCCCGTTCCTGAGTCACCCGCTGCCGAGCTACCCGTTCCCGAGTTGCCCGTTCCCGAGTTGCCCGTTCCAGGCCGGATCGCGGCCGAGCAGCGCCAGGGCGCGCTCGAACCGGCCCGGCCCGGTTCCCGGTCGCAGGCCCGGGCGGAAGGCCCGGCCGGGCGCCCGGGCCTCCGGGGTGTCCGGAACGGCCTCGGTCACCGCCAGCAGCGCGGCGATCAGCGCCTCGTCGCCGTCCACCGCCGCGACGAGGCCCGCCCCGGTGCCGAGCGCGGCCGCGACGTCCCAGCCGTGCACGAGGGTGTCGAGCAGGTGGAAGCCCACCGCCTGCGCGAGCGGGAACGGGCCGCCGTCGCGGATCTCCGGGAGCCAGAGGGCCCGGTCGGCGGCGGCCGCCTCGCGGAAGGCGGCGCCGAGGTCGAGGCCGGTCCGGCGGAACGCGCCCGCCGGGTCGGCGCCGAGCGGGGCGTCCGCGAACAGCGCGAGGTCGGGCCCGGCGCCGCGGGCGGCCGCCGCGAACCCCTGGTGCTGGCCGACGCAGTGCTCCAGCAGCTGACGCAGCGTCCAGTCCGCGCACGGGGTGGGCAGGTCCAGGTGCTCGGGCCGTACCGCGTCCACCACGTCGGCGGCCAACTCCATGGACTGTGCGTGTAATTCGACGAGCTTCATACGACGGTGACCTCCAGGTCGGCGGACAGGAATCCGATCACCTGATCAACGACGGCCGGTTCCGCGATAATCCGGCGGTGGCCGAGCCCGCGGGTGACCACCAGGTCGAGCCGCCGTACGAGCGGGCCGGCCGCCTCCTGCGGTGCACCGAGGCCGCCGACCCGGCCGACCCGGCCGACCCGGCGCTCGCCTAGCCCTCCGCGAACACCCGCTCCAGCACGGCGGATCGGAGCAGGAGGCGCTCGTCCTCACCGGCCGCGCCGACCACCTGAAGGCCCAGCGGCAGCCCGTGCCGGGTCCGTCCGGCCGGCAGGCTCAGCGCCGGCCGCCCGAGGAAGCTCCACGGCAGCGACATCACCGCGTCCCCGGTGCTGTGCAGCCCCTCCGGCGCCCCGCCGGTCGCCGAGGGCGCCAGCCACAGGTCCACCCCGGCCGCCGCTCCCGCCCCGTCCACCCGCTCGCGCAGCCGATCCCGGAACCGCAGCGCGGCCGCCCGGTCCTCGGGCGCGACGCCCTGGCCGACCCGGATGCTCGCCACCGTCTCCGGCCGGTAGAGGCCGCCGAACCGGGCGAACCAGTCGGCGTGGCTGCGGGCCAGCTCGAACCGGTTGACGGCCTGCAACTGCCGCCTCACCTCGGCGAAGTCCGGGAACAGCTCGACCCGGCGCACCGTCAACCCGGCCCGTACCAGCCGCTCCAGCTGCTCCTCGAAGGCGCGCAGCGCGGCCGGATCGGCGTGCTCCAGGTACGTCCCGTCCGGCACCCCGAGCACCGGCTCCGGCACCGGGCCCTCCGCCACCGGCCGCCAGTCGTCACAGAGCACCGCGCCCGCCAGCTCCGCGCCCGCCAGGTCGGCCGTGAACACCCCCAGGGTGTCGAAGCTCGGCGCGTTCGGGAGCACGCCGTCGATCGGGATCCGCCCGTACGTCGGCCGGAACCCCACTACCCCGCAGTACGCGGCCGGGCGGATCACCGAGCCGACGGTCTGGGTGCCGACCGCGAGTGCCACCAGCCCCGCCGCGACCGCCGCCGCCGAACCGCTGCTGGAGCCGCCCGGGGTGTGCCCCGGGTGGTGCGGGTTGCGGGTCGGGCCCGGGGCGCTCGCGGCGAACTCGGCGGTCACCGTCTTGCCCGCGACCAGCGCCCCCGCCGCGCGCAGCCGGTCCACCACCGCGGCCTGCGGCCCGGCCAGCACCCCGGGCGGCAGCGCCGACCCGCCGTGCGTGGGCAGCCCGTCCACGTGCACGATGTCCTTGACCCCCACCGCCACCCCGTACAGCGGCGGCCGCCCGTCCGGCCCCGGGTACCGCGCCGCCAGCTCCCGCGCCTGCGCCCGCAACCGGTCGTGCCGCCCGGGCTCCGGCACGAACGCGTGGATCAGCGGGTCCACCCGCTCGAGCAGCGCGCAGAAGCGGTCGACGTACTCGGGCAGCCCCGGCTCCCCGGCACGCAGCCCGGCGACCTCGCGGGTCAACGACCGCGGCCGGACGGGGGGTTCATCCATACCGGGCACAGTAGACCGGGTCTACGGGTGCTCGGCCGCCAGGTACGGCGCCTCGCGCAGGAAGTACGCCCCGCAGGTGTGGCAGCACAGCTCCGGGGTCCTCCCCCAGTCCACCGCCTCCCGCACCGGCGCCTGCGGATCGAGCTCCCGGCCGCACATGGCCACGCTCTCCTCGCCCCGGACCACGTGCCACAGCCGCACGCCCTCGGCCGCGCCGCCGGCGCCGTACTCGGCTCGCATCTGGTGCATCATGCCCCCCATCGTCCGACCGCCTCCCAGCCCCGGCAACCGGAGCCTCCGCCAGGCCTTTCGCGCCGCCACCGGGAAACCCGCCGAGGCTCTCCGCCGCCGGCCGCAGGACCGCCCGGCCCCGGGGCGAAATCCAGCCACCATGGCCGGATAAGGTGCGCGGGCGCGACCAGCGCCGATGGCCCTGCCGAAGCCCGAAGTAGCCCGATTTCAGCCATATTTCACCAAACTGGAAGCCCTCACCGTGCGCTCTTCCCGCCTTCTGGCCACGTCCACGCTGGTGGCGCTCTCGCTCGGCGCCACGATCGGCGCCGCCACCGCCGGCGCCGTCGGAGTCGCCCCGACCCCGAGCGCCGCCGCGACCGCCCCGGCCACCCCCTCGGCCCCGCCGCGCACCGCCACGACCACCCCGGCCCCGCCGGCCACCGGCAAGCCGACGAACCTCCCGACGCTGCCGGCCCCCACGCCGACCGCCGACAACCGCTGCCACGGCGGCGTCTACCAGAGCTCCCTGCTCAAGGTCACCGGCACCGGCCTGTACGGCACCACCCTGGTCAAGGGCGGCCCGGCCGCCGAGATGACCATGACATGGGAGAACAAGAGCGGCGTCGACCTGCCGGTCATCCACAACGGCCTCTACGTCACCGACGAGTTCGACGGGGCCGGTCCGGTCCAGTGGAGCACCGAGTTCTTCGACGTCCAGCTGGACACCGGCTCCGGCTGGAAGCCCGCCAAGCTCGACGACCGGGCCCTCCGGGTGCCCGACTTCAAGCTGGCCAAGGGCGAGAAGGTCACCTACAAGGTCCGGATAGCCGCGACTGCCAAGGCCCCGGTCGGAAAGTACGGCGCAAACTACGAAGCCGGCTCGGACGCCTTCGACAACGACAAGGTGCCCACCCCGGCCAACAACAAGCCGCAGGCCTGCACGCAGTTCCTCGACCACTACCTGGGCGAGTTCCACGTCGCCGCGACCGGCGGCGCCACCACGGCCGCCACCACCCCGGCCGTCGCCGTCTCCGCCTCGCCCTCGGCGGGCGGCCCGCACCTGGCCGAGACCGGCGCCGGCGCCGACACCCTGCCGATCGCCCTCGGCGGCGCGGCCGTCCTCGCCGCCGGCGCCGGCACCCTGTTCGTCCTGCGCCGCCGCAAGGCCGGCGCCCACGGCTGATCCCACCCCGACTCACCCCCGAGGGGCGCGGCCACCCAGGCCCGCGCCCCTCGGCGTCTCCCCGGCCGCACCCTCAGGACGCCCGCAGCAGCGCGCCGTCCTGCCACTTGAGGATCTTGTCGAAGCTCACGATCGCCCCCCGCAGGGGGTGGTTGCGGAGTTGTACGTGGTCGGTGAGGGCGTGGATGAGGAAGAGGCCGCGGCCGGATTCGGCGGTGAGGTCGGGGAGGGTGTCGAGGTCGACCGGGCGGAGGGTGGGGGGTGTGGGGCGGCAGGGGAGGACGTGGGTGTCGTACGGGTGGTCGTCGCGGCGGGGGCGGTGGCCGGTGAGGACGCGGGCCGGGACGGTGGCGCGGCCGCGGCGGGAGCGGTGGGGCCCGCGGCCGGTGGCGGCCGGGCGGGTCGGGGCGGCGGCAGCTGGGCGCCGGACCGGCGGGGCGGCGGGGGCGGGCAGGCCGGGGCCGGAGTCGGTGACCTCGATCCGCAGTCGGTCGCCGCTGATCGAGGCGGTGACCTGGAAGCCGTCGTCGGGCCGCCCGGTGGCGCCGTGCTCGACGGCGTTGGCGCAGGCCTCGCTGAGGGCGACGCCGAGGTCGTCGGCGATCTGCGGGTCGACGCCCGCCGTCGCCATGGCACCGAGCAGGATGCGCCGGGCCAGCGGGACGCTGGCCGGGTCGCGCTTGAGGTGCAGAGTCCACCAGATGTCCACGGGAGGTCCCTCCTGGCTGCGGCTCCACATACAACTAGGTATCTCCGGGCGATTCGGCGGTGAACCGTGCACGGGGGCCGCTACCGCC
The DNA here is from genome assembly GCF_044455625.1 of Kitasatospora sp. NPDC051164. Lineage (NCBI taxonomy): Bacteria > Bacillati > Actinomycetota > Actinomycetes > Kitasatosporales > Streptomycetaceae > Kitasatospora > Kitasatospora sp. NPDC051164. The sequence goes on from NZ_JBITFB010000018.1 coordinate 69,663, forward strand.
CGTTCGGCGGATGGACTGGGGGACGGGGTCTGTGCGCCGCGGCGCACACGGGGGCCTGCACGCCGCCGCCGAAAGGGGCATTCGTAGGGATTTCCCACCCTGCCCGTGTCGCCGGCGTACGCAATGAGAGGATGGCCCGGCCATGCCTGCCCTCGCTGCCGCCCCGTTCCCGGGCGCCCCCGGACCGGCCCAGCCGGCGGGGTCCGCCGCCTGGGATCTGCGGCTTGCCCGGGCCGTCCCGTTCGCGCTTTTCTGCACGCTGATAGCGGCCGCCGGGCACGCCGTGGCCGGTGGCGGGAACGTACCGCCGACCGCGCTGGCAGCGGGTTTCGTCGCGGTGCTGGCGCTCGCGGTGGCCTGCGGTGGACGGGAGCGTTCGCTGGCCGGCATCGCCGGGGCACTGGCCGCGGGGCAGCTCGGACTGCACTTCCTCTTCCACAGCCTCGGTGGCCACGGCTTCACCGCCATGTCCGGTATGTCCGGCATGCACCACGGCGGCTCCGGTCCGCTGACCGTTCCCCAGGTGGCCGGCCGGCTGATCTGCAACGAGGCCCACCCGGGCACGCTGCTCGGCCTGCCCGGCGGCCCGTCCCCGGAGCAGCTGGTCTCCTCGGCGGGCCTGGACCCGCACGCGTTCGCCGCCGCGCCGTGGTGGCAGGGCGGCGGCATGTTCGGCATGACGCCGTCGATGCTGGCCGGGCACCTGGTCGCCGCGCTGGTGGCGGGCTGGTGGCTGCGGCGGGGCGAGGCGGCGCTGTGGCGGTTGCTGCGGGTGGTCGCCTCGGCGGCGCGGGAGCGCTGGGCGGCGCCGCTGCGGTCGGTGTTCGCGCTGGTGGCCGCGGTGCTGCGGGGTCTGTTCGGGGTGGCCGGTCCGGTCCGCCGGCTCGGGGTCCGGGGCGGGGAGCGTCCGCTTCCGGCGGGTGCCGTGCTGCGGCACAGCGTGGTGCGACGTGGACCGCCGTGCGGGGCCTTCGCGTACTGATCCGCGTCTCCCGGCGGCCTGCGGGCCGTGCCGGGTCGCGGTGTGCGCACCGTCCGGGCCGTTTCCCGACCACCGGGTCCGGCCCCGAGGCTCTGCCCCACACATCCCCACGCGCGGCACCACCGAGGTACCGCCGAGGCGCGGTTCAGTCCGTCGCCCGGTCCCGGCCTGCCGCCCAGCTCCGATCGGAGACCCGCATCATGCGTTCCCTTCCCGCCCGTCGTCTCGCCGCCGTCGCCCTGACCGCCGCCGCCTCCGTGGTGGCGCTGGCCGGTCCGGCCTTCGCGCACGTCACCGTGAACCCGGGTTCGGCCGCCCAGGGTGGCTACACGGCCGTCGACTTCCGGGTGCCGAACGAGAGCGACGCCGCGAGCACCGTGAAGCTGGAGGTCAACCTCCCGCTGGACCACCCGCTGGCGTCGGTCCGGACCCTGCCGCTGCCGGGCTGGACCGCCACCCTGGAGAAGTCCAAGCTCGACAAGCCGATCAAGGTGCACGGCAGCGACGTCAACGAGGCCGTCTCCAAGATCACCTGGACCGCCGACGCCGGCACCAAGGTCTCCCCCGGGCAGTTCCAGGAGTTCCGGGTCTCGCTCGGCCCGCTGCCGACCGACGCCGACAGCATGGTCTTCAAGGCCCTGCAGACCTACGACAACGGCGATGTCGTCCGCTGGATCGACGAGTCCAAGGACGGCCAGCCCGAGCCGGCCCACCCGGCCCCGGTCCTGAAGCTCACCAAGGCCGCCGCGGGCGGGGACGACCACGGCGTCACCGCCTCCCCGGCCGCCGACGCCCACGGCGGCAGCTCGGACCACGCCGCCGCCTCCGACGGCGGCAGCAAGAGCAGCGACTCCACCGCCCGCACCCTCGGTGTGGTCGGCATCGTGGTCGGCGTGATCGGCACCGCCGTCGGCGTGCTCGGCCTGCGCCGCAAGAACGGCGGCTCCGCCTCCTGACCCCCCGCGCCGACGGGGCCGTACCCAGGCCGTACGGCCGCACCCCCGCCGTACCCGCACCCCGGGTCCGGCCCCGTCGGCGGTCCACCGCGCACGATCGGATCACGTACGCATGCCCCGCACCGCCCGTACCGCCCGCACCACCCGCCTGGCCGGCGCGGCCGCCCTCGCGCTGGCCGCCGCCCTGACGCTGTCCGCCTGCGGCTCCTCCGGCGGTGACTCCACCGCCGCGAAGGTCACCCAGCAGAAGGAGGACACCCCGTACCAGGGCACCAAGCTGGCGAAGAACTTCGAGAAGCCGGACCTCCAGCTGACCGACACCTCCGGCCAGCCGTACGACCTGCGGCAGCAGACCAACGGCAAGGCCACCCTGCTGTTCTTCGGCTACACCAGCTGCCCGGACGTCTGCCCGACCACCATGGGCGACATCGGCGTCGCGATGAAGGCGCTCTCCCCGGAGGACCGGCAGAAGGTCAACGTCGTCTTCGTCTCCACCGACCCGCAGCGCGACACCCCCAAGGTGCTGCGCACCTGGCTGGACTCGATGGGCAGCGACTTCATAGGCCTCACCGGCGACCTGGCCAAGGTGAAGACCGCCGCCAAGTCGCTCGGCATCATGATCGAGGACCCGGTCGTCAACGCGGACGGCACGGTCACCTCCACCCACGGCGCGCAGGTGCTGGCCTTCCTCCCCTCGGACGACAAGGCGCACGTGCTCTACATGAGCGGCACCGAGGAGAAGACCTACGAGCACGACCTGCCGTTGCTCGCCAAGGGGGTCGCGGCGTGACGACGGGCACCCGCCGCTTCCGCCGGACCGCCCTGCTGGGCGCCGTCGTCGCGACCGCCCTCGGCGGCGGCGCCATCCTGGCCGCCTGCGGGACGGACGGCCAGGACGGGGCCGGCGGCGGGCCGGCCAGGCTCAGCGTCGCCGACTCCTACATCCCGCTGCCGCCGGCCGGCGGCATGGCGGCCGGCTACCTGACCGTCCGCAACGACGGCGGGCAGGACCAGCTGGTCAAGGTGACCAGCCCGGGCGCCGAGTCGGTCACCATGCACCGCTCGACCCCGTCGAGCATGGAACAGGTCGACACCCTGGACGTGCCCGCCCACGGCGCGCTGCAGTTCGCCCGCGGCGGCACCCACCTCATGATCATGGGCTGGCAGAAGGCCCCCACCCTGGGCGACGAGGTCGAACTCGACCTCACCTTCGCCAAGTCCGGCACCATCTCGGTCAAGGTGCCGGTCAAGGAGCTCACCTACCGCCCCGGCCAGAGTTAAGGGGACCGCCACCATGCAGTCGGCCGGCCTGGAGAAGGCCTCGCACCGCCGGACCGCCGGGGTACTCGGAGTGCTCGGCGCGTTGCTCGCGCTGATGCTCGCGGGCGCCGTTCCGGCCTCCGCGCACGCCACCCTGGATTCCACCGACCCCCGGCAGAACTCGGTGGTCGCCACCGCCCCGCCGGAGGTCACCCTGACCTTCAGCGAGTCCGTGTCGCTCTCCTCCGACTCCGTCCGGGTGCTCGACCCGGCCGGCAAGGCCGTGGACACCGGCAACCCCGCGCACGCCGACGGCAAGGGCAACACCGCCCGGGTCGGGCTGAAGGGCGGGCTCGCCAACGGCACGTACACGGTGGCCTGGCGGGCGGTCTCGGAGGACTCGCACCCGGTCGGCGGGGCGTTCACCTTCTCCATCGGCGCCCCCTCGGACACCTCGGTGTCGGCCACCGCGCTGCAGGGCGCCAAGGCCGACGACGTGGTCGCCGCCCTCTACGGCACCGGGCGCACGGTCGCGTACGCCGCGTTCGCGCTCCTGGCCGGCGTCGCCGCCTTCGTGCTGATCTGCTGGCCGGCCGGCACCGCCCGGCGCCCGGTGCAGCGGCTGTTGATGACCGGCTGGACGACACTGCTGGTCTCCACCGTCGCGGTGCTGATGCTGCGCGGCCCGTACGAGCGCGGCTCGGGCGTCGGGCAGGCCTTCGACCTGTCGCTGGTGCGCGCCACGCTCGACGAGCGGATCGGCACCGCGCTGGCCGCCCGGCTGCTGCTGCTCGCGGCGGGCGGGGTGTTCCTGTCGCTGCTGGTCGGCCAGCTGGGACAGCCGCCACGGCCGCTCCCCGCGAAGCCCGCCGAGGACAGCGGCGACGAGGGCGAGGACGCCGAGGCCGCCGAACTGCGCGAGCTGGAGCAGCGGGCCGCCGAACGGCCGCAGCGGGAGACCCGGCTCGGCCTCGGCGTGGCCGGGCTGCTGCTGGCGGTCGCCCTCTCGGCGACCTGGGTCGGCGCCGACCACGCCTCGGTGGGCATCCAGGTCTGGCTGGCGCTGCCGCTCGGCATCCTGCACCTGATCGCGATGGCGCTCTGGCTGGGTGGGCTGGCCGCGCTGCTGGTCGCGCTGCGCGAGGGCGTGGGCGCCGAGGTGGTCGACCGCTTCTCCAGGATCGCCTTCGGCTCGGTGGCCGTCCTCGCCGCGACCGGGATCTACCAGTCCTGGCGGGGCCTCGGCAGCTGGGGCGCGCTGACCGGCACCGCGTACGGGCGGCTGCTGCTGGTGAAGAGCGGCTGCGTGGTCGTGATGATCGGCGTCGCCTGGATGTCCCGTTCCTGGCTGGCCCGGCTGCGGTCGGCCCCGGCCGAGGCGGCCGAGGTCGAACAGGCCGAGGTGCCGGAGCCGGTCGGCGCCACGGCGCACGGCGAGGACCCGGTCCGCCGGGCCCAGCTGGCCCGCCAGCGGGCCGCCCGCCAGAACGCCGGACGCGAACGCGGACTGACCCCGACCCGGGCCGGACTGCGCCGCTCGGTGCTGGTCGAGGCCCTGGTCGCGGTCGCGGTGCTGGTGGTCACCACCATGCTCACCAACTCCCCGCCCGGACGGGTCGCGAGCGAGGTCACGGCCGGAACCGCCGCGCCGGCCGCCGGCGGGGCCGTGGCCGCGCCGCAGACCGAGCCGGGCCGCACCGTCGAGCTCAAGCTCCCGTACGACACCAAGGGCCGGACGCCGAACGCCAAGGGCACCGCGACCGTCACCCTCAACCCGGCCCGGACCGGCCCGAACGAGGTGAAGCTCGCGCTGGACGGCGCGGACGGGCAGCCGGTGGACGTCCCCGAGGTGCAGCTCGCCTTCACCCTGCCGGACCGCGACCTCGGCCCACTGCCGGTCGCGCTCACCCCGGAAGGCACCGGCCGCTGGAGCGGTACCGCGCAGCTGCCGCTGGCGGGCACCTGGGTGGTGTCGGTGCAGATCCGCTCCTCCGACATCGACCAGACCACGCCGACCCGGCAGTTCAAGATCGGCTGACGGCGATGGACGACGTGACGACGACGGAGCAGGCCTCGGCAGGGCAGGACCCGACGGAGCAGGCCTCGGCAGGGCAGGACCCGGCGGGCCGTACGGGTTTCACCCGGCGGGCGCTGCTCGGCACCGCCGGCGCCGGGCTGCTGGTCGGCGCGGGCGCGGGCGTCGCCGGGGCGGTCGCCCTGGACGGCACCGACCACCCCGCCGGTGCGGCACCCGCGGGCGGCGCGCTCGGCGCGGCCCGGGTGCCGTTCCGCGGCGAGCACCAGGCCGGGATCCTCGAACCGCAGCAGGCCCGGGTCCAGCTGGCCGCGTTCGACCTGGCCGAGGGGGCGGGCCGGGACGGGCTGCGCGCCCTGCTGCAGCGCTGGACGAAGGCGGCCGAGCGGCTGACCGCCGGGGAGCCGGCCGAGGAGTTCGACAACCAGATCGCCCTGGACGCCGGGCCCTGCTCGCTCACCCTCACCGTCGGCTTCGGCGCGGCGCTCTTCGACAAGGCCGGGCTCGCCGACCGCCGCCCGCCCGGGCTCGAACCGCTGCCCGCCTTCCCCGGCGACGCGCTCGACCCGGCCCGCGGCGACGGCGACCTGTTCGTCCAGATCGGCGCCGACGACGCGCTGGTGGCGGTGCACGCGCTGCGGGTGCTGCAGCGGCTGGCGGCCGGTACGGCGGCGCTGCGCTGGCAGTCGGCCGGCTTCGCCCGGACCCCCGGGGCCGCCGCACGGCCGGTGACCGGCCGCAACCTGATGGGCCAGGTCGACGGCACCAACAACCCGAAGCCGGGCGAGGACGGCTTCGCCGCCAAGGTGTTCTGCACCGCCGACGGCGACCGGCCGGGCTGGTCGGCGGGCGGCTCGTACCTGGTGTTCCGGCGGATCCGGATGCTGCTGGACCACTGGGAGGCGCTCCCGGTGGACCGGCAGGAGCGGGTGATCGGCCGGCGCAAGGCGGACGGCGCCCCGCTCGGCTCGCCCGCCGGAGCCGGCGAGCACACCCCGGTCGACCTGTCCGCGCAGGGCCCGGACGGCGCCCTGGCGATCCCCGCCGACGCGCACATCCGGGTCGCCGCCCCGGCGGCCAACGGCGGGGCGGCCATGCTGCGGCGCGGCTTCTCGTACCACGACGGGCTGCTGCCGGACGGCTCGCCGGACGCCGGGCTGCTCTTCCTCGCCTTCCAGGCCGACCCGCGCCAGGGCTTCACCCCGGTGCAGCGCAAGCTCTCCCGGGGCGACGGCCTCTCCCGCTTCCTGCGGCACGAGGCGAGCGGCCTGTACGCGGTGCCGCCGGCCGCGCCGGCCGGGGGCTACCTCGGTCAGCAGCTGTTGGAGGGGTAGCCGCAGGCCGCTGCCCGGGGCACCCGGCCCAGGCGCCCGAGGCCCTTAGCACAGGCGGTCCCGGCCATTGGAACGCTTTCCTGCCGGGACCGCGGAATCGTTAGGGTGACTGTTTCGGCACCACCCTGCAGCACCGAGTCCCACGGAGGCGTCATGTCGGCCACCCGCTACACCTACCTCGGCCCGGCCGGCACCTTCACCGAGGCGGCGCTGCACACCCTGCCCGAGGCGGGGACGCGGGAGCTGGTGCCGCTGTCCTCGGTGGCTCTGGCGCTGGACGCGGTGCGCGTGGGGGAGGCCGCGGGGGCGTTCGTGCCGATCGAGAACTCGGTGGAGGGCGCGGTCACCGCGACCAACGACGAACTGGCTTCCGGCGCACCGCTGATGATTTACCGCGAGGTGCTGCTGCCGATCTCCTTCGCGCTGCTGGTGCGGCCGGGCACCGAGCTGTCCGGGGTCAAGACGGTGACCAGCCACCCGGTGGCCCAGCCGCAGGTGCGCCGCTGGCTGGCGGCCAACCTGCCGGAGGCTACCTGGGAGTCGGCCGCCTCCAACGCGGACGGCGCCCGGCTGGTCTCCGAGGGCCGCTACGACGGGGCGTTCGCGGGCGAGTTCGCGGCGCCGATCTACGGGCTGGACCCGCTGGTCAAGGACATCGCGGACGCCAAGAGCGCGGCCACCCGGTTCGTCCTGGTGGGCCGCCCGGGCCGGGTCTCCTCGCCGACCGGCGCGGACAAGACCTCGATGGTGGTCTGGCTGCCGGACGACCACCCGGGCGCGCTGCTGGAGCTGCTGCAGGAGTTCGCGGTGCGCGGGGTCAACCTGATGCGGATCGAGTCCCGGCCGACCGGCGAGGGCCTGGGCAACTACTGCTTCCTGATCGACTGCGAGGGCCACCTGTCCGAGCGCCGGGTGGGCGAGGCGATCATGGGGCTCAAGCGGATCTGCCCGCAGGTGCGCTACCTCGGCTCCTATCCGCGCGCCGACCGGCAGGTCTCCACCCACCGGCGGCCGGGGACCTCGGACGAGGATTTCACCTCGGCAGCGGACTGGCTCTCCCGTGCGCTCGACGGGCGCGGGGACATCTGAGACATCTGAGCGACACCTGTTGTCTTTCTGACCTTTTCCGACCGTTTTGGATCGGGCCGATCAGGCGGGGCGGGCGACCGTCCCCGTCATCCACAGGGCGGTCCGGCACCGGGGGCCACTGTCCACAGGCCTCTCCGCTGTCCACAGCCGGAAGTTATCCACAGGCCTGGGGATGAGTCGACAAACCGGTATAGCCATTGCCCAGAACTGGTCGGATCATCGGTTTGCGCCGCAGAGATGACTAATCGGACCAGAGTCACCTGGTTGCCAGCAAATCACCCGTCTGAGTGCTTCAATTCCCTCACTCGAGAAGGTCGAATGAGGTTTGAAACATCAATTCCCTGGTTCGGCCACGCGGAGGGTGATCCTCCTCTTCGATCCACAGCCCCGGCCCCAGCCCTGTGGATAACCCGCCTACGGCGAGTTCCCCACAGAAGTTATCCACAGGATCGGGCCGGTTATCCCCAGGGAAAAACCGGTACCGGTGGAGGAACGCCCGCCCGGTACGCTTGGGCCTGTGATTGACCTTCGCCTGCTCCGTGAGGACCCTGACCGAGTGCGCGCCTCGCAGCGCGTCCGTGGCGAGGACGTCGACCTGGTCGACGCCCTCCTCTCCGCCGACGAACGGCGCCGGTCCTCGGGCAGCCGCTTCGACGAACTGCGCAGCGAGCAGCGAGTGCTCGGCAAGCAGGTCGCCCAGGCCAAGGGCGACGAGAAGACCGCCCTGCTGCAGCGCACCAAGGACCTGGCCGCCGCGGTCAAGGCCGCGGACGCCGAGCAGAGTGCCGCCAAGGAGGAGGCCGACCGCCTGCTCCGCTCGCTGGCGAACCTCATCGACCCGGCCGCTCCGGTCGGCGGCGAGGAGGACTTCGTCACCCTCGAGGAGATCGGCACCCCGCGCGACTTCGCCGCCGAGGGCTTCGAGCCGCGCGACCACGTCGAACTCGGCCAGATCCTGGGCGCGATCGACACCGAGCGCGGCGCCAAGGTCGCCGGTGCCCGCTCCTACTACCTGACCGGTGTCGGCGCGCTGCTGGAGCTCGCCCTGGTCAACATGGCGATCGCCCAGGCCACCGCGGCCGGCTTCACCCCGATGATCACCCCGACCCTGGTCCGCCCGGCCGCCATGGACGGCACCGGCTTCCTCGGCCAGGCCGCCGAGAACGTGTACCACCTCGCCGAGGACGACCGGTACCTGGTCGGCACCAGCGAGGTCCCGCTCGCGGCGTACCACATGGACGAGATCCTCGACGCCGAGAAGCTGCCGCTGCGCTACGCCGGCTACTCGTCCTGCTTCCGCCGCGAGGCCGGCACCTACGGCAAGGACACCCGCGGCATCATCCGCGTCCACCAGTTCGAGAAGGTGGAGATGTTCGTCTACACCACGCCGGAGGACGCGGAGAACGAGCACCGCCGCCTGCTCCAGTGGGAGAAGGACTTCCTCAACGCGCTGGAGCTGCCGTACCGGGTCATCGACGTCGCCTCCGGCGACCTCGGGGCCTCGGCCGCGCGCAAGTTCGACATCGAGGCCTGGATCCCCACCCAGGGCAAGTACCGCGAGGTCACCTCGACCTCCAACACCACCGAGTACCAGGCCCGCCGCCTGTCGATCCGGATGCGCGAAGAGGGCAAGACCCGCCCGCTCGCCACCCTGAACGGCACCCTGGTCGCGATCCCGCGCACCATCGTGGCGATCCTCGAGAACCACCAGCAGGCCGACGGCTCCGTCGTCGTGCCCGAGGCGCTGCGGCCGTTCCTCGGCGGGCGGACCGTCCTCGAGCCGGTCAAGTAACCACTCGCATCACCCGCACCACCGCGCAGCACCCGCTCCACCCGCTCCACCCGCTCCACCCGCTCCACCCGCAACTCCCGGGAGACGACCGGCCCATGAGCACCACCAGCCCCAGCCCCGTCTCCCCGGCAGGCACCCGGGACGGTGGCGACCTGCCCTACCGGCTGGTCGCCACCGACCTCGACGGCACCCTGCTGACCAGCGAGGAAACCGTCTCCGAGCGCACCCGCGCCGCCCTGGCCACGGCCACCGGCGCGGGCGCGCTGCACATCGTCGTCACCGGCCGCTCAGCCGTCTGGGCCCGTCCGGTCTTCGACGAGATCGGCTACACCGGGATAGCCGTCTGCGGCCAGGGCGCCCAGGTCTACGACGCCGGCGCGCACAAGCTGCTCACCTCGCTCACCCTGGACCGCCGGCTCGCCGCGCTCGCCATCGAGAAGATCGAGGCCGAGACCGGCCCGCTCGCCGTCGCCGCCAACCAGGACGGCCTCGACGGCCAGGTGCTGGCCGGCCCCGGCTACGAACTGCTGATCGGCTCCGACCTGCCCGTCGTCCGGGTCAACCGCGACGGACTGCTCGCCTCCCCGGTCAGCAAGCTCTACATCCAGCACCACGCGCTCACCGACGACGCCCTCGCCGAAGCCGCCCGCCGCGCCGCCGGCGATCTGGTCGGCGTCGTGATGGCCGGCCCCGGCGTGGTCGAACTGCTCCCGCTGGGCCTGTCCAAGGCCACCGGCCTGGCCGTCGCCGCCCGCCGCCTGGGCCTGCGCGCCGCCGACACCATCGCCTTCGGCGACATGCCCAACGACGTCCCGATGTTCGGCTGGGCCGCCTACGGCGTGGCCATGGCCAACGCCCACGAAGAGCTCCTCGCCGTCGCCGACGCCGTCACCACCAGCAACGACGAGGACGGCGTCGCGGCCGTCCTGGAGCGCCTCTACCCGGCCCGCTGACCCCGCCCGCCGACCCCGCGCCCGCCGAGCCGGCCCGCTGACCGGGCTCGCTGACCCCGCCCGCTGACCGGGCGCCGGAGAGGGTGCGGCGTGTCGCCGGTTCGGCGTTCACGCACTGTTCCCCACCAGTTGTAGGATGACCGGGCAAGCAGTTGTAGGATGACCCACGACTGGTCAAGGCGCGTGTTGCGGTGGCGAAGGGAGGTCCGGAATGAGCGGCGACGGCAGCGGCCTGCAGGCAGCCGGACGGCGATCCCTGGTGGACACCGCGATCGACCAGCTGCGCGAGCAACTGGCCGGCGGGGTCTGGCCGGTGGGGTCGCGGATTCCCACCGAGCACGAGCTGGCCGAACGGCTGCAGGTCGGGCGGAACACCGTGCGGGAGGCGATCCGGGTGCTGGTGCACGCCGGGATGCTGGTCTCCCGGCAGGGCGAGGGGACGTTCGTCCGCTCGACCAGCGACCCGGCGGCCGTCCTGCGCGGCGTCCAGCGTTCGGGCATCCGGGACGTCCTGGAGGTCCGCGCGGCACTGGAGGCCGAGGGCGCCCGGCTGGCCGCGCTGCGGCACACCCCCGAGGACATCCGGCGGATGCGGGCCGCGCTGGCCCGTGAGGCCGAGGTGTTCGCGGCGCACCCCGAGCGGGCGAGCCGCGAGGCCACCGTCGAGCACGACCTGGAGTTCCACACCGCCGTCGTCGAGGCCGCGCACAACCCCGCGCTGGCCGAGGTGTACCGCTACTTCGGCGCCTCCGTACGCGAGGCGATGACCTCCGCCTTCGGCGACCACGACATGCCCGAGGCGGTCGTGGCGACCCACGAGGCGCTGGTCGACGCGATCGAGAGCGGTGACCCGGACCGGGCCGAGGCGGCGTGTCGTGCGCTGCTCGCCGGCCCGACCGCGGCCGTCGAGCAGCTGCTCGCGGCCATCGCGGCCCGGAAGTAGGACGGCGCGAGCCTCCTCCCCCTTCCCGCCCGCATCCACGCACATCCGAGAGAGAACAGCACACCCATGGCCGTCACCCGTGCCCAGCAGCCGGTTGCCACCACCCCTGCCCCGCTCCCCGTCCGCGCCCGGCTGGCCCATCCGCTCCTGCTGCTGACCGGCATCCTGCTGGTCGCGCTGAACATGCGGGCCTGCCTGGCCGCGATCTCCCCGATGGTCAACGAGATCCAGCGGACCTTCGGACTCTCCGCGACCGCGAGCGGCCTGATCACCACCGTGCCGGTCCTGTTCCAGGGCGTCGGCGCCCCGCTCACCCCCCGGCTCACCCGCCGGTTCGGCGCCGAGCGGGTGGTGCTGGGCGCGGTGCTGGTGCTGGGCGCGGGCGTGCTGCTGCGGGTGCTGCCCTCGGTGGCGGCGCTGTACGCGGGCTGCGTGGTGATCGGCGTGGCCATCGCGGTGCTGAACGTGTCGATGCCGGGTCTGGTCAAGCGGGAGTTCCCGGACCGCGCGGCGACCATGACCGGCGTCTACTCGACCACCATGCTGGTCGGCGCGACCCTCGCCGCCGGCACCTCCGTGCCGCTGGAGCACGTGCTCGGCGGCGGCTGGCGGGCCTCGCTCGGCGCGTGGTCGCTGCTCGCGCTGGTCGCGGCGGTGGCGTGGCTGCCGCAGGTGCTGCGCAGCCGTCAGGAGCGGGGCGCGGTGGCCGCGGCGGCGGTGCCGGGCAAGCCGATCGAGGGCATCTGGAAGTCCCCGCTGGCCTGGCAGATCAGCCTGTTCATGGGCATCTCGTCGCTGCTGGTCTACACCCTGGTGGCCTGGATGCCGACCATCCTGGCCGACCACGGCATGGACCGCGGCCAGGCCGGCCTGGTCTTCGCCTTCTCCAACCTGGTGCAGGTGGCCGGTGCCTTCCTGGTGCCGCTGATGGCCGGCCGGATGACCAACCAGCGCGCCCTGGCGGTGACCATGGCCGCGCTGAACGGGCTGGGCATCGCGATGCTGCTGGTCGCACCGGTCTCCGCGGCGTGGCTGTCGGCGGCGGTCCTCGGCGTGGCCCAGGGCGGTTCGCTGGGCCTGGGCCTGGCGTTCATCGTGCTGCGCACCGGCAACGCGGCCGGTGCCGCCCAGCTGGGCGGGATGTCGCAGGCGATCGGCTACCTGGTCGCGGCGATCGGCCCGGTCGGCGCGGGCGCGCTGCACCAGCTCACCGGCGGCTGGGAGACCACCCTGGTGCTGATGCTGGTGCTGGTCGCGGTGGTCGGCGCGGCCGGCTGGGGCGCGGGCCGCAACCGTACGCTCTGAGGCTCTCCGCACGGCGCTCCGGACCACCCGACGGTGGACCGGAGCGCCGTTCGGCTTTCAGCCGTACGGTTCACGGCCGGGCCGCGTGCCGCCCTACGGCTCGCGGCTCTACCGCTCGCGGCCCTACGGCTCGCGGCCCTACGGTCTACGGCTCGCGGCTCACTCCTCGCCGGCCAGGGTCAGTCCGGCCAGCTTCACCGAGGCCAGCACCGTCGCCCCGACGGTGACCACCAGCAGCAGCGGGACGGCCGCCCCGAGGGAGACGTCGGCGCCGATCGCGGTGTCCCCGGCGACCGCCTCGGCCACCGCCCGGCCCCACTGCTGGACGCTCAGCGTCCGGGCGCCCTCGACGAAGTTGCCGACCACCGACTCCCAGATCAGGGCGTAGGCCAGTCCGGCGACCACCGCGTGCCGGGTGACCACGCCGAGCAGCAGGAACAGGGCGCTGTACGCGGCGCCGGCGACCAGGACCGCCACGGTGTAGCCGAGCACCATGCCGTCCCGGGTGCCGTACAGCAGCAGCCCGGACAGCAGGGTCGGGACGACCGAGAACAGCCAGGTGACGCCGGTCGCGACGGCCAGCTTGGTGGTGATGATCCGCCAGCGGGGCAGCGGCTTGGCGAGCAGGTAGACGATCGAGCCGTCGTCGATCTCGGTGGCGATGGCCCCGGTGCCGACCACCAGGCCGAGGATCGGGACCAGGGTGCCGAGGCCGAGCTGGCCGAGGATCTTGACGGTCAGGCCGTGTGCGTCGGCGCTCGACCCGCTCGCGATGGCGGAGATGAGCAGCAGCAGCGCGGGGACCACCAGCAGCAGGAGGCCGCGGCGGCGGCCCAGCAGCCCGCGCAGGGTGAGCCTGGCGACGGTGGGGTTCATGGTCGGTCGGCCCCTTCCTGGGCAACGGCGGTCAGGGCGGCGGTCAGGGCGGTCCCGGCGGTCAGGGCGGCGGTCCCCGGGGTCACGGCGGCGCTCACGCGGAGACCAGGTACGAGAAGACGCTCTCCAGCGACTCGTCGGCCGGGGAGACGGTGTACAGCCGGATGCCGGCCTCCCGGGCGACCCTGGGCAGCAGGGTGGTGAAGCCCTGGAAGTTGACCGCCTCGATCCGCAGGGCCCGCTCCCGCTCGTCCACCTCGATGCCGGTGGTGGAGCCGTCGGCGATCAGCGCGGCGGCGAGCCGGCGGTCGTCGCTGGAGCGGACCAGGTAGCGGTGCGGGCGGTCGGTCATCAGTCGGCGGATCTTGCGGAAGTCGCCGGAGGCCGCGTGCCGTCCGGCCACCACGACCTCGATGTGCCGGGCCAGTTGTTCGACTTCCTCCAGGATGTGCGAGGAGAACAGCACGGTGCGGCCGTCCGCGCCGAAGCGGCGCAGCAGTTCCATCAGCTGGAGCCGCTGGCGCGGGTCCATGCCGTTGAAGGGCTCGTCGAGCAGCAGCACGGCCGGGTCGTGGACCAGCGCGGAGGCCATCTTGACCCGCTGCTTCATGCCCTTGGAGTACGTCCCGGTGCGACGATCCTTGGCGTACGCCATCTCCACCAGGTCCAGGGCCCGGCGGGCGGCGGCGCCCGGCTGGGGCAGGCCGTGCAGTTCGGCGTTGGCGAGGACGAACTCCCAGCCGGTCAGGTAGTCGTACATCGACTCCCGCTCGGGAACCAGGCCGATCTGCCGGTACACCTGCTGGTTGCGCCAGATCGGCACGCCGTCCAGGGTGACCGCGCCGCTGGAGGGCGCGAGGAAGCCGCTCATCATGTGGATGAGGGTGGACTTGCCCGCGCCGTTGGGCCCGAGCAGGCCGGTGATGCCGGGGCCGATGACCATGGTGATGTCGTTGACCGCGACCACGTTCCCGAACCAGCGGGAGACCTTGTCGATGCTGATGGTGGCCATGCCGCCCTCTCAAACCTTCTTGTAGCGGCTCAGCAGCAGCCGGTAGGAGCCGACCACCAGGGCCGCGGCCACGAGTGCGAACACCGCCGTGCCGAGCCCGCCCGGGGCGTACCGGCGGTCGAGGCCGGCGCCGAGGTCGAACACCTCGTTGACCAGCGACTCCACCAGGTTGGTGGGCGAGATCAGCGAGGTCCACTGCGCGGCGTCGGAGCCGGTCGTGCCCGGGTTGCTGATGCCGACCGCGATCCCGGCCACCGCGGCGCTGATCGCCAGGTAGCCCATGATGGCGGCGACCCCGAAGCCCCGGCGCGGGGTGGCGGCCGCGATCACCAGTGCCACCGAGGTCGGCACCAGGGCGTACAGCACCGCCGCGGCCAGGCCGTAGAGGAAGTGCCCGGTGTTGTACGAGAAGTCCATCCCGCCGAGCAGCGCGCCCAGGTACAGCACCAGCAACGGGGCTGCCATCAGCAGCAGTTGGGCGCAGACCATGGCCGCGAACTTGGCCCGGACGTAGTCGGTGCGGGTGATCGGGCGGGAGAAGTAGAGCGGGACGGTCTGGTACCGCAGGTCCCGGGAGAGCAGCACCGGCGCCTGGGAGGCGAGGAAGACCGAGACCACCAGGTTGAGGCTGGCGAGGTAGCCCGCGTACTCGACCGGCAGTTGGTCGCGCTTCAGGGTGATCGCGAGCGCCACGATGATCACGGCGGGCACGGTGACCACGCCCAGCACCAGCATCGGCAGCACCTTGGACTTGCCGGAGCGGCCGAGGCCGTACGCGGCGCGCAGGCTCTGGGTGAAGAGCGAACGGGTGGCGTAGCCGCGGCCGAGCCGGGGGCCGGTGTAGCCGCGGTAGCCGATGTCGTGGATGACGCCGGTGTCGGCGGGCCTGGTCTCAGGAGGCAGCGACATCGTCCGTCCCTCCCTTGCTCTGCTCGGTGGCCCGGGTGTCGTCGGCCCGGGAGTCGGGGGCCCGGGTGCCGTCGGCCGGGGAGGTGAAGAGTTCGGCGACCCGGTGCCGACGCTGTTCCAGCCGGACCAGGCCGAGGCCCAGGTCGGCGACGGTGTCGCGGATGGTGTCGTACGTCGACTCGTCGGCCAGCCGGACCAGCACCAGGTGCGAGCCCTCCGGTTGGACGTCGATGCCGGCGGCGGCGAGGCGTTCGCGGAGCGCCGTGCCGGGTTCGAGGGCGTGGTCCTGCGGGTGGTCGGTGACCTCGACCGCGAGGACCGCCGTCGCCTCGGTGAAGGAGGCGGTGGAGGAGGAGCGCAGCAGCTTGCCGCCGTCGATGACGACCAGGTGGTCGCAGGTGCGTTCCAGCTCGCCGAGCAGGTGGGTGGTGACCAGCACCGAGATGCCGAAGTCGGTGTGCACGCGGCGGATCAGCGCCAGCATCTCGTCCCGGCCGGCCGGGTCGAGGCCGTTGGTCGGCTCGTCCAGCAGCACCAACTTGGGGTCGTGCACCAGGGCCTGGGCGAGCTTGACCCGCTGCTTCATGCCGGTCGAGTACCCGCCCATCGGCCGGTACCGCTCCTCGTGGAGGCCGACGTGCCGCAGGGTGTCCGCGGTGCGCTCACGGGCGGCGGTGGCGGGCAGGCCCGCCATCCGGGCCATGTGCACGACGAACTCGGTGGCGGAGACGTCCGGTGGCAGGCAGTCGTTCTCGGGCATGTAGCCGACCCGCTCGCGGATCTCGGAGCCCCGGGTGGCGATGTCCAGGCCGAGGACCTCGCCGCGGCCGGAGGTCGCCGGGGCGAGCCCGAGCAGGATCTTGATCAGTGTGGACTTGCCCGCCCCGTTGGACCCGACCAGCCCGACCACCCCCGGCTGCACCTCGACGGTGAGCTGGTCGAGGGCGGTGACCCGGGGGAACCTCTTGGTGAGGCCGTCCGTCTTGATGACAGCTGTGGACACGCCTTCAACGTAATGGCCCTGCGCGGCAGGGGTCATGAGCTGGAATGACGAGCCCGTCTGCTGCTGCGGTATGACGCGCGGGCCGATCTCCCCTAGGGGTAGGGGGGATCGGCCCGGGGTCAGCAGCCCGCCGTCAGGGGTGCAGGTCAGGCGGGCGGGTCAGGCGTGCGGGGTCAGGCCCGCCGGATCAGGAGTGCCGGATCAGGAGTGCCGGATCAGGAGTGCGGGCGCTCCCACAGCTCGGTGACCTTGCCGGAGGCGTCGAGCGCCAGCTTGTAGTCGCCGGCCGAGCAGGGGTACGAGCCCTTCTCGTTGTGCGGGGTCGCGAGGCACTCGGTGATGTGCTTGACCAGGTCGGCCACGTTGACGTCCTTGGGCGCGGCGATCACCGACCGGAGGTGGCCCTTGGCGGCGGGCGCGAACGCGGCGGTCTTGTCGGGGCCCACCGGGTCGAAGCCGACGTCGTCGACGCCGCAGACGTCCTTGGTCTCCTTGTAGACCAGGTTGGTCGCGGTGGTGCCCTTCACCGGGTAGATCCACTTCTGGCCGGCCGGCAGCGGGTCGTGGGTGCAGAAGCCCTCCTCACTGCCCGGGGTGCCGGACGGCGCGGGCTTCCCGGTGCCGGCCGGGGCGGCGGTGGGCGAGGCGGGAGCCGCGGCGGTCGGGGCGGCGGACGCGGTGTTCGACCCGCTTCCCGCGCCCTGGTCCGACGAGTTGTCCGGTCCGCAGGCGGCCAGGCCGAACGCGGCGGTGGCGACCAGAGCGGTGGCGAGCAGTCTCCTGGATGCAGACATGAAGAAGGAACCCCCGTTGTAACGCATGATCAGATTGAAGGTGCGGCGGACAGACTAGCGCCTCGTCCCGACGCCCTCCGGGGCCCTCCCTCCCCGTCCCGCCCGCCGACGCCCCACCCGGCCCGCCGAAGGGCCCCGTCCGTCCCGCCGGAGCGCCCGGGGCGTCGGGCGCTCCGGCGGGAGGGGTCAACCCAGCTGCGCCAGACCCTCGGTGGCGATCCGCTCGAAGACGGCGAGGTCGTTCTCGAAGATCGAGTCGGGGACCGGCCAGTGGACCACCAGCTCGGTGATGCCCAACTCCCGGTAGGTGCCCGCCCAGTCGACGAAGGCGTCCACGGACGCCAGCGGCTTCTCCGCCGTCGAGCCCTGGAGCAGCACCTTCTCCAGCGTGGCCACGTCCCGGCCGGTCTCCTCGCAGGCCGCCGTGAGCTTCCCGATCTGCTGCGCGATCACCCCGGGCGCCTGCTCGACCGGCACGTCCGCCGGGCCCTTCGGGTCGCCGTACGTGACCCAGCCCTGCCCGTACTCGGCGGCCAGCTTCAGGCCGCGCGGGCCGGTCGCGGCGACGTAGAACGGCACCCGCGGCGTCTGCACGCAGCCGGGGATGTTCCGCGCCTCGACCGCCGAGTAGTAGGTGCCCTCGCGGGTGGTGGCGTCCTCGCGCAGCAACTCGTCCAGCAGCGGCAGGAACTCGCCGAACCGGGCCGCCCGCTCCTTCGGCGACCACGCCTCCTGGCCCATCGCCGTCGCGTCGAATCCCGTGCCGCCGGCCCCGATCCCCAGGGTGAGCCGTCCGCCGGACACGTCGTCCAGCGTGACCAGTTCCTTCGCCAGCGTCACCGGGTGCCGGAAGTTCGGCGAGGTGACGAGGGTCCCGAGCCGTAGCCGCTCGGTGGCGGTGGCCGCCGCCGTCAGGGTCGGGACCGACCCGAACCACGGCTCGTCGCGGAAGGACCGCCAGGACAGATGGTCGTAGGTGTACGCGGCATGGAAGCCGAGGTCCTCGGCCCGACGCCAGATCTTCTGCCCCTCGCTCCACCGGTGGATGGGGAGGATCACCGTGCTCAGTCGCATGGCAACGACCCTACGGCAGCCGTCAGCGGCCGACGCCCTCTGACCGGACGACCTCTTTGCCCCGTGATGAAGCCGGTACGGAGCCCTGGCCTGCGGGATTCGCAGCAGTCGGGGCAACGCGGATTCAACGCTGCAGCCAGCTCAGCAGGGTCGTCGCCGTGAACACCGTGCCCGACGCCAGACAGACCGCGCGCGGGGTCAGCCACCCGGGGCCTTCCAGGGGCTGGGACTGCGGGACCGGAGCCAGCAGCGCGTCTGCGAAGGCCTGGGCGGTCGGCGGTCGGTCCGCCGGCTCGACGGACATCGCGGCCCGTAGCAGCACGGCGACGTTCGGTGGGAGCTCCGCTCCGGCTGGGAGCGCCGGCAGCGTCGAGGCGGACTGCCGGTCGGTCATCAGGGCTGTGGCGCGTCCGCCCGGACCGAACGGCTTCTGCCCGGTCAGCAGCTCGTAGGCCACGACGGCCAACGCGTACACGTCGGCCCTCCCGTCGAACCCACCGGTCTGGAAGGCCTGTTCCGGTGCCATGTACGCGGGCGTGCCCGTGGTCACCGTAAGCCCGGATGCGTCGGCCAGTTGCTTGGCGCTGCCCAGATCCGCCACCAGCACCGCGGCGGGCGCAGGGCCGGCGGCGAGCAGCAGGTTGGACGGCTTGACGTCGCGGTGCACCACGCCCGCCTCGTGCAGGACCTGGACCGCGTAGCTCGCCTCCGCGGCCAGCCGCAGCGCCTCCTGCGGGTCGCACTGCCCGACCCGGTCCGCCAGGGTGCCGCCGCGTACGTAGTCCATGACGAAGTAGGGCCGGTCCTCCTGCACCCCGACGTCGTGCACCCGGACCACCCGCGGGCTGGCGATGCGGCGCAGCAGCCTCGCCTCCGCCAGGAACCGCTCGCGCACATCGGCGTTGGCGGCCCAGTTCTCGGCCAGCACCTTCACCGCGACCTCGGTGTCGAGCTCCGGATCGTAGGCCTTCCAGACCGTCGCGAAGGAGCCGGCTCCGAGCCGCTCCAGGAGGAGGTAACGGCCGAGCTTGCGCATGTGGCAGCATTCTGCCGGAGTCGGGGGGAGTGCGGAACTCCCGTTCGACGAGCGGGATGCCAGGCGGGACGAAACGGGGGATCCGGTGTTCGAGGACGGCGGGCTGGAACGGCTCGTGGCGGCTGCTCAGGCAGGGGACCCGGGGTCGATGGAGCACCTGCTGGCCAAGCTGCGGCCGGTGCTGCTGCGCCGCTGCTCGCGCTTCCTGCCCCACCACGCCGACGCGGAGGAGGCCGCGCAGGACGCGCTACTGTCCATCAGCACGCACCTGGGCGAGTACGGCGGCCGCGGCTCTTTCCTGGGCTGGGTGACGGTGATCGCCTCGAACGCCGCCCGGTCCACCTACCGCTCGATGCGCCGGCGCGCCGAGGACAGCCACGCCGACCTCCCCGAGTCCGTCGACCCGCGCACCACCAGCGTCATCGCCGGGACCCGGCTCGACCTGATGGAGGCGCTGGCCGCGCTGGAACGACAGCACCCCACCCTGGTGGAGGCCTTCGTGCTGCGCGACCTGTGCGACCTGACCTACGTCCAGGTGGCCGAGGAACTGGACGCCCCGTTGGGCACGGTCAAGGACCGTATCCACCAGGCCCGCCGCTTCATGCGCGAGCGCCTGGTCACCGGTCTGTGAACGACGGTCCCGCGGCGGGCGGCGGCCGCGCCGTCGTCCGGCCCCGGTCCGCCGTCGCCGCCCTGGTGGCTGCGGTCGTGCTCGGGCTGGCGACCGGCCGATTCGTCCTGCCACCGCCCCCCGGCGCCACCGCGCACCCGGCAGCGCGCTCGGGTGCCGCGGTCGGCGGGGCATCCCAGGGCGCGTCCGCTCTCGCGACGCCCGGTGTGCCCGTCCCGACGCCCGCGTCCTCGGCCTCCGGCTCCGCCTCGCCGACCGGTGCGACCGGGCCGGTGACGACCGCGAACCTTCTGGAACCCGCGGCGTTCAGCCCGGACGTCGCCATCGGGCAGATCCACGTCACCGACCGGTACGGCGACGGAATTTACGCCAACGCGGCCTGCTCCGGCGAGAAGACCCTCACTCAGACCCTGGGCGGGCCCGGCGCCCACTTCCGCGGGCTGATGACCAGCCCCCACACCAACCCGGACGACCCCACGCTGGCCGCCGCCGGCGTCGACCAGGTCGCCCGCGAGGTCGCCGCCGATGCCCCGAGCCCTTCCCGGGCGCAGAACTTCACCGAGCGCCTGCTGCTGGAGGAGGTGCCCTGCCAGGAGGAACAGCCAGGGCACTGGATTTACGGAAGGACCACGACGGTGCGACTCGCCCCGGACGTCACCGCGAGCTGGATGGGCACCTACCAGGGATCGCTCAACACCACCGGCAGAGCGCCCGAGGGCAAGGAGCCCTGCGGCGGCATCGCCGTGCTGCGCAGCGGCAACCACTACGGGGTGCTGGAGGTCGATGCCTGCCTGGGCACGGCCGCGATGGATCGCGTCGTCAGGACCGCTCTGTCACAGCTGTGAAACAGCCGGTCAGGGCTCCAACTTTCCCTCCCCCGGCGGCATCTCCCCGGTTGTACGAGGACGCAGCAGGCGTCCCGACCAGCAGGGGGACCAGATGACCGAGAACCAGACCGTCCAGCAGAAGTCCGTTCGCCGCAACCGGATCGCCGCCGCGGCCTGCTTCGCCGCCGCACTGATCACGGCCGGCGTCGTCGGCACCCAGTCGGCCGCCGCCGACGGGGCCGCGCACAACGCACCGCACCGCACCGCGGTCGCCGCCCACCCGGCTGTGGTCGCCGCGCCCGGACTCGGCTCCGCCGACCTCGTCCAGAGCGAGGACTTCCAGCAGGGCCTGAACCCGGTTGGCGCGACCGTTGCGCTGACCGGACGCCAGGCGCTGTCCGCGTGCTCCGGCGAGGAGACGATGCGCGACCTGACCAAGGACAAGGCCACCGCGTACGCGTCCGTGACCTGGACCTTCGACACCGATGGCCGGCTGTTCGAGTCGGCCGCGAGCGCCCCCACCGAGACCGCGGCCGCCACCTGGGAGAAGCAGCTCGTCGCGCTCGTTCAGGACTGCCAGGACGAGCCCGCCGGCCACTGGCACTACGGCGCGGCCCACACCCTGACCGTCACCGGCGGCACCGCCCACTGGTACCCGGCCTACAACGGCGACGGCACCGTCAGCGGCGGGGTCGCGGTCCTGCGCAGCGGCACCAAGGTCGCCATCGTCGAGCTCACCGGCCGCCCCACCGACGCCCCGGCCCGCGTCGAAGGCATCGCCACCGCAGCACTGAACCGCCTCTCCTCCTGAACGGCCGGGCCGCTCCGCCCGCGCCGCCGGGCGGAGCGGGCCCCGAACTCGGTCGCCGTGGCGGCGGCGGTCAGGGTCGGGACCGAGCCGCACCGGGGCTCGTCCCGGAAGGTCCGTCAGGACAGGTGGTCGTAGGTGTATGCAGCGTGGAAGCCGAGGTCTTCGGCCTGACGCCGGATCTTCTGCCCCTCGCTCCACCGGTGGTCGGGGAGGACCACCGTGCTCAGTCGCACGCCGACGACCCCACGGGAGGCGAGCCGGGGGCCTCCGCGCGCGGCGAGGGGGGTATTCGGTTGCGGAGGTGTCCGCACGGCCTGATAGAACTCCGGTCGGACCTTCGTTCGAGAGTCCATCGAATCATCAAATTGGGGGGAGCGCGGATGTCCCATCCGACGCCACACGCCCGGCCGGTGTGGACCGCGAGACCACTGTCCCGCACGGCCGTCCTGGCCATAGCCACCGCGGCCCTGGTCACCTACGCGGGCCTGCCGGCCGCCCACGCCGACGCTCCGACGACGCAGCGCGTCGGCACCGTGCCGACCGCCCCGGGGAACGCCACCAAGACCGCCGCACCCGCGGACGACACGCCGGTGCAGCTGAGCGTGCACCTGAAGTCCCGCAACGAGGCCGGCGCCAACGCGCTCGCCGCGGCGGTGAGCGACCAGGCGTCGCCGCAGTACCACCACTTCCTGCAGACCGGTGAGTTCGCGCAGCGCTTCGGCGCCGACCCGGCCACCGTCGCCAAGGTCAGCCAGGCCCTCAAGGCCCAGGGCCTGAAGCCCGGCGCGCTCGCGGCCGACGGCCTGACCATCCCGGTCGCCACCACCGTCGCCGAGGCCAAGAAGTCCTTCGACGTGGACCTGGCCGGCTACGCGACGCCCGACGGCCGGACCGGCTTCCTCAACACCGCCGCCCCCGCCGTGCGTTCCGACGTGGCCGGGGCGATCACCGGCGTCGTCGGCCTGAACACGCTGGCCCAGGCGCACAGCAGCCACGTGATCGGGGCCACCGGCCAGGGCGGCGCGGGGCTCGCGCACCCGGCCGCGACGCCCGCCGCGACCGGCGGCTACCCGGCGATGTGCACCGGCGCGGCCTCGCAGTTCCCGGGCAAGACGGACGGCAAGGACTACTTCAGCCCGTCCGCGCTCGCCTCGGCCTACGGCCTGAACGGCATGACCGACGGCGGCTTCGGCACGACCGTCGCCGTCTTCGCGCTGGAGGACTACTCGGACGCCGGTCTGAGCACCTTCCAGTCCTGCTACGGCACCAACGCCTCGGTGCAGCGGGTCAAGGTCAACTCGGGTTACCAGGCCCCGCCGACCAACAACGGCGTCGGCGTCGAGACCGCGCTGGACATCGACACCGTCATCGGTCTCGCGCCCCGCGCGAACGTGCTGGTCTACCAGGGTCCGGACGCCTCGCGCGCCACCCAGGTGGACATCCAGAACACCTACCGCCAGATCGTCTCGGACAACCACGCCCAGGTGGTCACCACCAGCTGGGGCGTCTGCGACCAGGTGATGTCGGGCAGCGACCTGTCGGCCGAGCGCGACATCTTCCTCCAGGCCGCGCTGCAGGGCCAGACCGTGGTGGCGGCCTCGGGTGACGACGGCTCCAGCGGCTGCAACTACCTGGCGAACGCCGGCGCGCCGGCTTCCGTCACCAACCTGCTGAGCACCTCCGACCCGGCGAGCCAGCCGCTCGTCACCGGTGTCGGCGGCACCACCCTGAGCAGCAACGGCGGCGCCGTCTCCGAGTCGGTGTGGAACCACAACGGCGGCGCGAGCGGCGGCGGCGTCTCCCGCTGGGCCCTCAGCACCTCCTACCAGGCCGGCTACTACGGCCCGGGCTACACCAACCGGTGCCAGGGCGCGGCCGGCACGACCTGCCGCCAGGTCCCCGACGTGGCCGCCAACGCCGACCCGTCGACCGGCTACGTGGTCGCCACCGGCGCCGGCTCCTGGATGATCATCGGCGGCACCAGCGGCTCCGCTCCGCTCTGGGCCGCCATCACGGCGCACCAGAACAACCCGGGCTGCAGCGGCCGGGTGGGCTTCATCGCCCCGGCGTTCTACTGGGCCGCGAAGAACGGCATCAACGCGCTGCGGGACGTCACCTCCGGCAACAACGACATCGGCATCCAGGGCGGCCTGTACTGGGCCGGGCAGGGCTACGACATGGCCACCGGCCTGGGCACCCCTGACGCCGACAAGGTGATGAAGCTGGTCTGCAACCCGAACGCCGGCTACGACCGGACGATCGAGGTCGTGGAGAACGGCCAGCTGCACGAGGTCTACACCGACGTGACCGGCTGGCACGACGGCGCCGTCCCCGGCGTCACCGGCCTCTCCGCGCTGAGCTTCACCTACAACGCCAACGGCAACCGGGTGATCGAGGCCATCGAGAACGGTGAGCTGCACGAGATCTACACCGACGCCACCGGCTGGCACGACGGCGTGATCCCGGGCCTGTCCGGCATCACCGCGATGAGCTTCGGCTTCAGCCCCTCGGGCGACCGCGTGATCGAGGCCATCAAGGGCGGCGAGCTGCACGAGATCTACAGCGCCTCCGACGGCTGGCACGACGGCGTGATCCCGGGCCTGTCCGGCATCACCGCGATGAGCTTCAGCTACAGCCCCTCGGGCGACCGCGTCATCGAGGCCATCAAGGGCGGCGAGCTGCACGAGATCTACAGCGCCTCCGACGGCTGGCACGACGGCGTGATCCCGGGCCTGTCCGGCATCACCACGCTGAGCTTCAACTACAACTCCGCCGGTGTCCGCGTGATCGAGGCCATCAAGAACAACCAGCTGCACGAGGTGTACAGCGCCTCCGACGGCTGGCACGACGGCGTGATCCCCGGTGTCGGCGGCAACATCACCGCCCTCTCGGGCAAGATCGCCCCGGGCGGTGACCGCGTGATCCAGGCCATCGAGGACGGCAAGCTGCACGAGGTGCACAGCGCCGACGGCAACTGGTTCGACGGCCTGCTGCCGGTCAACAGCACTAACGTGACGGCCCTGTCGCTGGCGCTCCACTAGGACGACGCGCTCAGGAACCCGTGAAAGGGGCCTCCCGGCAGCTCGCACCGCGAGCGGCCGGGAGGCCCCCGGCGTTTCCGGGCACCGGCGCGCCCCGACGAAGACGAAGGGGCCCTACGGGTGCGGGCGGGTGCGCTGCGCCGGGAGGCTGGGGGCCTCGGTGCGGCGGGCGAGGTCCGCGAGGGTGTGGAAGAGGACGTCACCGAGCAGGACCGGGTCGCGCGAGGTGTCGGGCTCGTCCGGGCCGCAGGGGCCAGGACGGACGGTCGGGGGCGGCTGGTCACGGAGCTGGCGAGTGGGCATGGCTCTTCCTGCCGACGGGGTGGCCGTGGGCAGTGCCTGCCCGCCGTACGGTGCCGGGACACCCCGGGCGGGGGCGGATCGGCCGGAAACGGCGTACGAAGGGCCGGATCGGGGCGCGCCCGGCCCCCTGGGCACCTCCGGACCCGGCCCCGACCGCGGCGGTGACCGGGCGGCGCCGATGGGCGAAGATGGACCGGTGACCGAACCCCGTAGCGCTCCGCGCCTCATCGCCACCGACCTGGACGGCACGCTGCTCTGCTCCGGCGGCACCGTCACCGACCGCACCGCCGCGGCGCTGGCGGCGGCCGAGGCGGCCGGGGTGCAGGTGGTGTTCGTGACCGGGCGGCCGCCGCGCTGGATGCAGCAGGTGAGCCCGCACATCGGCGGCCACGGGGTGGCGATCTGCTCGAACGGCGGCGCGGTGGTGGACGTGCGGCGCGGCGAGCTGCTGGAGTCCTTCCCGCTGCCGGTGGAGACCACGCTGGCGGTGGTCGAGGTGCTGCGGGCCAAGCTGCCCGGCACCGCGTTCGCCTTCGAGTACCCGGGCGGCTGGGCCCGCGAGGCCGACTACGCGGTGCCGATGTGGGGCGACGACCTGGGGCAGGCAGTCGGCTCGGCGGAGGAGCTGCTGGGGGCCGACGGGCCGGTCCGGGGCCTGTTCAAGCTGCTCGCCAAACACCCGGAACTCGACCCGGACACCTTCCTCACCCAGGCCCGGTCGGCGGCCGGGCACCTGGCCGAGATCACCCGCTCGGCGCCGATCCCGCTGCTGGAGATCAGCGCGCCCGGCGTCACCAAGGCCAGCACGCTGGCCCGTTGGTGCGCCGGACACGGGATCGACCGGAGCGAGGTGGTGGCCTTCGGCGACATGCCGAACGACCTGGAGATGCTGGCCTGGGCCGGCACCGCGTACGCCGTCGCCAACGCCCACCCGCAGGTGCTGGCGGCGGTGCCGCTGCACACGGTGAGCAACGAGCAGGACGGCGTCGCGGCGGTGCTGGAGGAGCTGCTCGGACTCGGCCGGCCGAGCAGCCCCACGCGGTAACGCCGTCAACGCCCTTGCCGCCCTTGACGCCCTGAGCGCCGCTGACGCCCTCGACGCCGCTGACGCCCTTACCCGAAGCGCCCGTTGACGTAGTCCGAGGTCCGCTGGTCGCGCGGGCTGCCGAAGACCTGCTCGGTCGGCCCGGCCTCGACGATCCGGCCCGGGGTGTCATGGGTGGCCAGGAAGAACGCGCAGGTCTGCGAGACCCGCTGGGCCTGCTGCATGTTGTGGGTGACGATCACGATGGTGAGCCGCCCGCGCAGTTCGGCGATGGTCTCCTCGACCCGCCGGGTGGAGGTCGGGTCGAGCGCGGAGCACGGCTCGTCCATCAGCAGGATGTCCGGCGAGACGGCCAACGACCGTGCGATGCACAGGCGTTGCTGCTGCCCGCCGGAGAGCGCGCCGCCCGGGGTGTGCAGCCGGGTGGCGACCTCGTCCCACAGGCCGGCGCGGCGCAGGCTGGTCTCCACCAGGTGTTGGCGCTCCTCCTTGGACACCTTGATCCCGGCGAGCTTGAGCCCGCTGGAGACGTTGTCCTGGATGGACATCGCCGGGAAGGGATTGGGCCGCTGGAACACCATCCCGATCCGGCGCCGCACCTCGGCGGGGCGCCGCCCGGGCCGGCAGACGTCGTCCCCGTCCAGCAGCACCTCGCCGGCGAGGGCGGCGCCGCGCACCATCTCGTGCATCCGGTTGAGGATCCGCAGGTAGGTGGACTTGCCGCAGCCGGACGGGCCGATCAGCGCGGTGACCCCGCCGGCCGGCATCGCCAGCGAGACCCGCTCCAGCACCTTGCGGCTGCCGAACCAGGCGGAGACGTCGCGGGTCTCCAGCCCTGCCAGCGGCTCGCCGTCGGCCGACCCCTCGGCGTGCGGGGCGGCGTGCGGGGCGGGGGCGACCGGGGGGAGGGTGAGGGTGTCGGCGGCCGGGTCGGTCGCCGGGTTGTCGGCCAGTGGTGCGTGGGCCAGCGGTACGTCGGCCAGTGGTGCGTCGGTCATCGGTACGGTCCTCCGGGCGCGCGTCAGTAGAGGTTGGGCAGCAGGGCGGCGGCGTTCTCGTAGACCGCCCAGAGCAGCGCGCCGACCACCGGCGCGAGGCTCAGGTACGCGGCCGAGCGCCGCCAGTACCGGGCCAGCACCAGCGCGCCGAGCACCGCGCCCAGCAGGCCGAGCGACCACAGCTGCAGCGTGGCCAGCGCGCCCTTGTCCGCGGCCAGCGCCTTGTCGTACGGGACGGTCGCGGGCCGGCCGCCGGGGTTCTGCTCGGGGGCGCCCTCGAGCCGGGCGCCGATCAGCACGGTGGAGCCGGGGATCCAGTCGGAGTCGCCGGTGACCAGCACCAGCCGGTTGCGGGCCTGGTCGCCGATCGGGTGGTCGCCGTCGCCGTACACGTTGACGGTGTAGGTGAACTTGCCCTGCCCGGTGGTGGCTTCGATCCTGTCGCCGACCCGCAGCCTGGACAGTTCGGCGAACGGCGCGCCGAAGGTGGCGCCGCGGCCGAAGACCACCGCGACGCCGCTCTGGCCGGGCAGCGCGGTGTCCCGGCGGTGGCCGGGGCCGCGCATCAGGTCCCGGCCGGTGGTGCCCTCGACCACGACCGCCTGGTGCAGGCCGATCGCGGGGATGTCCAGCAGGGCCACCGGGTCGCCGTCGGCGGCCGCGCCGGTCGGGGCGACGGCCCGGGCCAGCCGGTCGCGGAAGGTCTTGTACGCGGTGGACTGGTAGTGCTTCTCCTGGACGTGCGAGAGCGTGAACAGGTAGCCGACGAAGCCCAGCACCAGCGCGGCCGCCAGGCTGACCGCCCAGGCGCCCTGGAGGAACCGCCGCCGCCCGGGCGGGCCGGCGGGCCGGGCCGGGGCGGCCCCGGTGGCGGCGGGCGGCGGCGCGGCCGCGGGTGCCGGCCGGGCGGTCGGCTTCTCCAGCACCGGGGCGGTCACGAGGTGCCGCCCGAGCCGTTGCGGCGGCGCAGCAGACGGCGGCCGAGCAGCGGCGGGACGAGCACCACGGCGAGCAGTTCCACCGCGGTGAGGGTGGACAGCGTCCAGTCCTCGGGCTTGCCGCTGACCTCGACCACGTTGGCCGCCACCTCGGTGGCGCCGCCGCGGCCGCGGGCGACCACCTGGCCGGTCTGCGGGTCGATCACGTCTCCGGTGCCGTCACCGCCGCCGGGCGCGTCGGGGTCACCGGCGGCCGCACCGCCGGGCGCGTTCGGGTCGCCGCCGGCGGTGCCACCGGCCCCACCGGTGCCCGCACCGGCCCCGGCGCCGCCCGTACCGCCCCCGGTCCCGCTGCCGCCCCCGGAGCCACCGGTGCCGGACCCGCCGGTACCACCGGTACCGCCTGCGGCACCGGCCGCGCCGCCCGCACCACCGGTGCCGGAGCCGGAGCCGGAGCCCGAACCGGTCGGCGTCGCCTTGCCGCCCTGCACGACGCAGTTGAGCGGCGCGCCCTGCTTGTCGCACTCGCTCGGCTGCGGCGCGTTCTTGAGGACGGTCAGCTCACCGGCCGAGTTGAAGGTCGGGTTGGCGCAGTTGGCGAGGGTGTCCGGGTCGACCGGGCTGGCGTTGCCGGGAATGGCCTTGGTCTGCAGCAGACCGCCGCGGACCAGGCCACGCGGGATCGGCGAGTACCCGAGGTCGTCCGCCTTGCCCTGGCCCTCGCACAGCACGTAGGCGAGGAAGCGGCTGAGCGCGGAGCCCTTGTCGTTGTTGAAGCGCGGCGGCGGGGGCTGGGCGGCTCCGGCGCGCGGCACGATCAGGTAGCTGTAGCTGGAGATCGGGTAGGCGCGCGGGTCGTTCATGGTGTAGACGCCGTCGAGGTTCTGCTGCAGGTAGTTCGGGTCGTTCGGCGGGGTGCTGTCGTCCACGCCGCGGACCTTGGCGGCGGTGAGCGCGACGGCGACGTTGGAGGCGGTCGGCAGCGCGTAGTAGCCGGCCGTGTTGAGCACCTTCACGACCGGCCAGTTGCTGCGCTTGGCGAAGGCGTACTCGTCGTAGCCGATGGTGCCGAGGTTGGACGGGGACTTGATGTAGCCGGCCACCACGTCGGAGCCGTTCTGGGCGACCATCCGGCCGGACTTCGGGAAGAACTCGGTGTAGTCGCCGCAGTTCACGCCGTTGACCGAGGTGCAGTAGGCGTCCCACTGGTCCTTGTGGGTGTGCTCCATCCAGCGGGTGAACTGCGCGGTGGCGCCGGAGCCGTCGGAGCGGATCACCGGGGTGATCTGCAGGTTGGGCAGGAGCTTGCCGTAGTCGGCGGTGATCTTCGGGTCGTTCCAGTTGGTGATCTTGCCGGTGAAGACGTCCACGATGGTCTGCGGGGAGAGTCGCAGGTCGGTGACCCGCTTGCCGCCGACCACCAGGTTGTACATGAAGGTGGTGCCGCCCGCGGTGATCGGCACGTAGGAGAAGCCGAAGACCGGGTTCTCCTTGCTGCCGGTGCCGGAGGCCTGGCCGCCCTGGCCCACACCGGTGTCCGGCGCGGACCGGAACGGCACGTCCGAGGCGGTGAAGTCGTCCTGCCCGATCGACCACTGGGTGCGGCCGGCCGCCGAGCCGACCGGGTTGAAGTTGATCTGGATGCCCTGCGGGGACACGTCCTGCCGCCACTGGTCGATGGCGGGGCCGGCCCAGCTGGAGCCGTCCGCGCTCAGCGACACGGAGGCCGCGTGGGCCGGGGTCTGCCCGAGCAGCAGGGAGGCCGTGGCGAGCGACAGGGACAGCGCCCCTGCCAGCAGCCGGGCCATGGAGCGCCTTGCGGCCTCCCGGAACATGTGAACTCCTCTGGGACGGAGGGTGGTTGGTCGGGGCATCACTGCTGCGCCCGCGGCCGGAGGGCGTACGGGCGGGTGGCGGCACGGGCGGCGGCCGCCTCCAGGCGGCGGGCCTCCCGGTCGATCCGGCGCTTCTGGGCCCGGGTCAGCTGCCCGGGGCGGCGGCCGCCGATCACGCGCGCGGTGACGAAGAGGATCAGCACGACGCCCATCAGGGTCAGGCCGGCGGCGAAGCCGCGCGCGACCATCCCGTCGTACGGCTGCTTGACGTAGTTCCAGATGTACAGCGGCAGCGAGACCTGGTGCTCGTCGAACGGGCTGCCGTTGAACTGCGAGGTGAACCCGGAGGTGAGCAGCACCGGCGAGGTCTCGCCGACGCCGCGCGCCATGCCGAGCACCACCGCCGTCACCAGGCCGGGCCGGGCGGTCGGCAGCACGACGTTCCACACCGTGCGCCACTGGCTGCCGCCGAGCGCGTACGAGGCCTCGCGCAGGGTGCCGGGCACCAGCCGGATCACCACCTCGGCGGCCCGGGTGACGATCGGCATCATCATCACGGTGAGCGCGAGCGAGGCTGCGAAGCCGCTCTTCTCGAAGCCGAAGGTGATGATCACGACGCCGAGGATGAACAGGCCGGCCACGATGGACGGCAGCGCCGTCATCGCCTCGACCAGGGTGCGCACCGGGCGGGCCATCCGGCCGCCGACCTCGGACATGAAGACGGCCGCCGCGATGCCCAGCGGAACGGCGAACAGCGTTGCCAGGCCCAGCTGTTCGAGCGATCCGACGACCGCGTTCAGCGCGCCGCCCGAGGAGAGCGGGTCGAGCGGGCCGGTGTGCTCCATCGACTCGGTGAAGAAGTTGAGGTGCTGGGCCGCCTCCCAGCCCCGGCCGGCGACGTAGCCGATCTGGTCGGCGATCAGCCCGACCACCAGCAGCCCGGAGCTCCAGGCGACCACGGCGACCAGCCGGTCCCGCACCATCATCGGGTGCCACTGGAGCCGGCCGAGCAGGTAGTAGCCGGTCAGGAAGAACAGGTACCAGCAGACCAGGAAGCCGAGGGCGCCGCTGAACGGCAGCACCCGCTCGTACAGCACCCAGTCCAGCGCGAGCGAGCCGGCCGACGCGCCCGCCACGGTGAGGACGTCGTCGCGGGTGACGCCGCCGATCCGGAGCTTCTTCTCGGGGCGCGGGGCGTCGACCGCGGCGGGCCCGGCGGGTACGGGGCCTCCGGCAGGCCCGGGCGCCGTGACCGGCGGCAGGTCGAGCGTGGTCATCGGATGGTCCCTTCACGGTTCGGGTGACGGCGTGCCCGGCGGGCGGGCTGGCGGTTCGTCACGGTCAGTCCGCCGTCGCGGCGCCGGAGCGCGAGCGGTTGATGACGATCCCGGCCAGCACGTTGACCAGCAGGGTGAGCGCGAACAGCACCAGACCGGCGGCCATCAGCGCGGAGAGCGACAGCGAGTCCGACTCGCCGAAGCGCAGGGCGATCAGCGCGGAGATCGAGTTGGCGCCGTTCTCCAGGATGTGCGTGATGACCTCGAAGTTCGGCGAGATGATCAGCGCGACGGCGATCGTCTCGCCCATCGCGCGGCCGAAGCCCAGCATCACCGCACCGATCACGCCGCCCTTGCCGAACGGCAGGACGACCGCGCGGACCATCCCCCAGCGGGTCGAGCCCAGCGCGTACGCGCCCTCCCGCTCGCCCTGCGGGGCCTGGGAGAACACCTCCCGGCTCAGCGAGGTGATGATCGGGATGATCATCAGGGAGACCACCACGCCGGCGATGAAGGTCGAGGACGTGTACGAGGTGCCGATGTCGCCGATGCGCACCTTGAGGAACGGGATCGTGTCGCCCAGGTGGTTGGCCATCCAGCGGACGAAGCCGATGATCCGCGGTTGGAGGAAGAACAGGCCCCACAGGCCGTAGACGATGCTGGGGATCGCCGCCATCAGGTCGATGAGCGAGATCAGCGCGGCGCGCAGGCGCACCGGCGCGTACTCGGAGATGAAGATCGCAGTGCCGAGCGCCACCGGGACGGCGATGACCAGCGCGATCACGGCGATCAGCAGGCCGTTCGGCAGGACGGCGGCGATGCCGAAGTTGTGGGCGGCGGTCTGCCACTTCTGCTCGGTCAGGAAGGACCAGCCGACCGCGCGCAGCGCGTCGGTGCCGCGCAGGACCAGGAAGAAGGCGATCAGTCCCATGATCGCGAAGACCGAGAGGCCGGCCAGCCGCAGCACGCCGCGGAACACCCGGTCGCCCGGGGTCGCGGGGGCGGTGATGGCGCGCGGGACGTCCTGCTCGGGGCCGTGGTCGGGTTGGCGTGGCACCCCGGCGTACGGTGCCGCGGGCTCAGCGGCGGATGTCATGGTCTGCTCTCCGTGCTCGGTGACGGACGTGCTCGGTGACGGACGTGCTCGGTGACGGACGTGCGGTGACGGCCCTGCTCGGGAACGAACGTGCGCGGTGACGGCCCTGCTCGGTGACGGTCCGGGGCGCTGCCTCGGTGGACGGCGAAGCGCTCGGCGGGGCCGGAACGGGCGGCCCCGCCGAGCACGGCTTCCTACCTGCGGCGCAGCCGCGACCACTGGGTGCGGGCGCCGGCCAGCACCTTCGCCCCGGCCGGGGTGCCGCCGAGGAACAGCGCGGCCGGTCCGCCGACCAGCAGCACCAGGCCGGCGATCAGCGCGATGGGCAGCAGCAGCCGGGCGGTGCCGGGCCGGTCGGGCACCGGGGTGCCGACCGGGGCTGCGGCGAGCGGGGCGGCGGAGGGGTTGGCGGAGGGGTTGGCGGTCGCGCCGGGCTTGCCGCCGCCGGCCGCCGCGGTGCCGGGCGCCGCTGCGCCGCCGGCCGTGCCCGTCCCGGTGGAACCGGTGCCGGAGAGGCCGCTGCCGGACAGGCCGTCGGAGGACAGGACGTCGGAGGACCTGGCGCCGGTGCCGCCGGAGTTGCCGTCCGCGGTGGTGCCGCCGGTGCCGGCTTCGTTCACCGCGGTGGTGCCGCCGGTAGTGCCGCCGGAGCCGGAACCGCCGCCGTTCCCGCTCTCCGGGGCGCCCTGGTCGGTGCCCGGGGTCGTCGGCGCGGTCTGGTTGCCGGGCAGCTTGCCGTCCTGCGCGGCGACGTGCTGCACGGCCTCCTGGGCCTGCTGCCGCTGGGCGCCGGTCAGCGCCAGGTAGCCCTGGGCGAGCTGGCCCGGCCCGAGGCCGTAGGTCTGGCCGTCGGTGGTCACCGTCTTCAGGAACTGCGCGATCGCGGCCGCCTTGTCGGCCGGCACGCCGCCGGTCGGCACCATCGCGTACTGGACGACGCTCAGCGGGTACGCCCGCTGGTCACGCGCGAAGGCGGTGTCGGGCGTGCCGTACGGCAGCTGCTGGACCCCGGTGGCGGCGTCGGTCGGCATGTCGGCCAGCGCGGCCTGGAAGCCGGCTGTGGAGGGCGCCACGTAGGAGCCGGCCGGGTTGAGCAGCGCGGCCTCGGGCAGCGAGAACGCCTTGGCCTGGGCGGTGTCCATGATGGCGAGCATCGCGCGCTGGCCGACGGCCTGCGTGGCGCACGGCTTGTGGCCGTTGGTGGCCGGGTCGACGTTCGGGTCCTGGCAGTTCGGCTGGCTCTGCATCAGGTTGCGGGCCACCCGACCGACACCGTCGAGGGAGGGGTTCCACTCGTACTGCTTCCAGTGCCGCAGGTCCACGCCCGTGCTGTCCTGCTCGGGTCCGGTGAAGTCCTGGGTCTGGAAGGCCTCCGCCGGGTAGCCGGCGAACTTCGGCTTCAGGTAGAAGCTGTCGACGTGCATGCCCCACGGGTCCGGCTCGCCGTCGAGGAAGCGGGCCGCGTCCGGGTCGGCGGCCACCCACGAGGTCGTCAGGTAGGTGAGGTCGGTGGTGCCGCCGGGAACGCCGGGGTAGATCGTCAGGATCCCGCCGCAGCTGGTCGGCCAGTGGATCCCGTTGGCCGCGGTCTCCGGGTTCAGCTGCTTGAACTCCGGGTCGGTGAAGAGGCAGACCGGGTTTCCGGCCACGGAGGGGATCGTCGCGCCGGGCGAGGCGTAGGACTGGGTCAGCAGTTTGGCCAGCAGCCGGGCGTTCAGCCTCATGTCGCGGATCTGGCGGCCGGTGGTCGGATCGTCGACCACGTAGGTGACCGAGATGCCGGTCGTGGCGAGCGGGGCGTAGACGTACGGCCGCGGGGGCGGTGAACCGTCCGGGCGGGCCGTCAGCGCGACCTCCGTGGTGCCGCTGCCGGCCAGGAACGCCGCGCGGGCCTGCGGCTCGCCGCCGGCCGGGACGTAGCCCACGGTCATCGGCGAGCTGCCCAGGCACAGCCCGGCCCGCCACTGCTGCATGGCCCGGTTGGCCATCTCCAGCCCGGCGGCACCGAAGGCCTGGGCGCTCGCCGCGCAGGAGTCCGGCGTGGCGGCGAAGCTGAGCGGGATCACGGTCCGGTGCTTCCAGGCGCACTGCTCGCTGGTCCGGTTGCCCGTCTTCCAGTTCTGGAAGGCGGGGCCGGGCTTCATGATGCCGTCAGCGGCGGTGTAGCCGTCCGGGTCGTCGTCCAGGTCGTGGAACTCGCAGTCGGCCCCGCCGTCGTGGACCTGGAAGAGGTCCAGCGGGTCACCGCCGTAGTTCGGCTCGACCACCAGGGAGCAGGGGTGGGTCGCGTCGCAGCCGAGTGTGGCGCTCTCCTTGGCGCTCCACACCTCGATCGAGGCGGTGCCGGAGCCGTCCGGCCCGGTCGCGGCGATCACCTGGTTGGTGGGCCATTCCGGTGTCTCCAGGCGGGTGGGACGGGGCGGCTGCTCGAAGCCCTTCGACCGGTCGCCGCCGTAGAGCGTGCTGCCGTAGCAGTCCGTCACCTCCGGGTCGGTGCCGCGGCACTGGTAGACCCGCACCGCGTAGAGGATGACGTTCGACTCCTTCTGCGCCACCGCGACGGGGGCCTTGGAGCCCAGCCAGACGGTCGGCGTGAAGCCGCTCCAGGAGACCTGGAGCACCTGGTTGGTCAGGTTGGCCGTCTGGGAGACCGTCACGCTGCCCTCGGGGCCGTACTGCTTGGTGGCCGGGATCCAGACCTTCGGGCCCTTGACCGTGACGGCCGAGTCGGCGTGCGCCTGCGGCACCGCGCCCAACCCGATCGGAACGACGGCGAGCGCCGCCACCACGGCCCAGACGAGCGCCAGGGCCGGCAGTCTACGGCGCCACCGCCCTCGGCCTCTCGGGTCGGGTACGCGGTTTCTCATGGCGAGGCCTCCGGGAGGTGCGGGCCGCCGGGGGAGGCGGCGCGAGGACGTCGATCGCGCTGGGGACGGACGGTCCCGTGCGTACTATTCGGCCAGCCGGATGTGGCGGGATCCGGTCGGCCAGGTGTACGAGACCACAACGCGGCGACTCCGTACCGGAGTTCAGAAATCCGCAAGCGGCTGGCCGGCGCCGAGGCGCAGGCCCGCCGACCTGCGGTCCGATGCGGCGCCGCTCAGTGCGCCGGGGTGTAGGACAGCGCGAGCGAGCCGATCTGCTGGCCGGCGGTGAAGTAGGTGGTGCCGAGCTTGGCGTCGAGGTAGTTCGCGCCCTCCGCGTCCACCTGGAAGCTGGAGGAGTTCAGGCTCTGGGTGAGGCCGGTGCGGTTGATCACGTTGTCGCCGGCCGGGTCCAGCAGCGGCACGGGCGTGGTGGAGCCGTTCGGCACGGCGGTGAAGTAGCCGTTGGCGACCGAGAAGTCGAACTGCTTCAAGGTCACGCTCTTGCCGGTGGCGAGGTTCAGGAAGAGCAGGCCGCCGCCGAACTGCACGTCGCCGTAGAAGGCCGGGATGTTCGCGGCGCCACCGCTCACCGGGAGGGTCACGGTGAGCCCGGCGTTCGGGTCGAACGCCGGGTTGGCGGGCTGGAGCGGAATGACCACGATGCCGTTGCGCGCGGCGTTCGACAGGAAGGCCACATCGGTGGTGATCACGGCCTGACCGGCGGCCGGCGTGGTAGTGGTGTCCGCGACGGCCGCACCGCTCGCTGCGGTCACGGCGAGGACGACGGCGGCGCCGGACGAGGCCAGGCGGGCGCGCATTCTGGACATGCTGGACTCCTTGGGAGAGGGAGGGGTGATCGGTCCTGCCGATCGGCCCGGGGGGGGGGGGGGGGGGGGGGCCGCCCGCCCCCGCGGGGGGGGGGGGGGGGGGGGGGGCGGGGGGGGGGGCGCCGGGGCGGGGGGGGCGGGGGGGGCGGGGG